>JANOJN010000237.1:0-11202 GCA_031418775.1 Acidimicrobiia bacterium | reverse complement strand
ATCCGCAGCGCTCTGGCCTTCGAGTACCCCCGGGCGAACGACATTCCCCGGGCCGGGTTCGCCGCGGGACCGTGCCTGTTCAAGGACACGATGCAGCTCGCAGCATTCACCGACAACAAGTTCGTGCTCGGCCACTCGGCCATGCTCGTCAACGAAGGCCTTCCGCTCTACGTGGTCACGAAGATGGGGGAGCGGTTCCCGGACCTGTCGAAGATGACCGTCGGGATCCTCGGCATGGCGTTCAAGTCCGAATCCGACGACACACGCTCGTCGCTTTCGTACAAGCTGCGCCGCATTCTGCGCTTCCGTGCCGGCACAGTGGTCTGCGCCGATCCCTACGTCACCACCGACCCTCGGCTCATCCCACACGACGAGCTGATGGTGACGTCCGACGTGATCGTGATCGGCGCACCGCACGAGCGCTACCGCGCACTGGCGACCGACAAGCCGATCATCGACATCTGGGGCGTCACCGGCAACGGCGTTCGGGTCTGACCCCGCGGGATACGTCGATATGCCCACGAAATCACCCCGCCGATTGGCCGACCCGCCTGACCTCGACTCGAAGCCGCGGGTCTCTGTAGTCGTCACCGTCTACAACGAGGGCGAGATGGTCACGGAGTGCCTCGCCCGGATCGTCGAGGCGGTGCGCCTACCGTGTGAAGTCCTCGTGGTCTTCGACTCGATGGATGACACTTCGCGGCCGTTCGCCGAGGCCTTCGCAGCGCGCGATCCGCGCATCAAGCCGACCTTGAACACCTACGGCCGCGGTCCGGCGTTCGCCATCCGCTTCGGCATCGACCACGCGAGCGCGCCGGTTGTCGTCGTCACCATGGCCGACGGTTGCGACGACCCCGCCCAGATCGATCCGCTCACCAAACTCGTGGAACGCGGTGTCGTTGTCGCCGCCGCTTCGCGGTATATGCGCGGGGGTCAGCAGGTCGGTGGCCCGTGGCTCAAAGCGACGCTGTCACGCCTCGCCGGGCAGTCCTTGCACCTCTTCGCCCGCGTCGGCACCCACGACGCGACCAACTCGTTCAAGGCCTACGACACGTCGTTCGTCCGCAACGTTGGCATCGAGTCCGATGCCGGCTTCGAAGTCGGCCTGGAGCTCGTGGCGAAAGCCCGCCGTCACCGTCAGCCGGTGGCCGAGCTTCCGACGATCTGGCTCGATCGGGCCTACGGGATCTCCAATTTCAAAATGGCCAAGTGGCTGCCGAAGTACCTCCGCTGGTATCGCTACGCATACGGCGCGCGTCTTGCCTACCCACCGACGTCGCCCCCGGCGTCGGCTGCATCACCCTCCCCCTCCCCAAAAGGTTCGTAACGCTCATGGCTCGTGTTCTGCTCTCCGGCTCGGCCGGCTTCATCGGTGGGTACATCGTCGAGGAACTCCTCAACCGCGGCCATGAGGTCGTCGGTATCGACAACTACTCGAAATACGGCAAGGTCACCAAGAGCTACGACGACGATCCCCGCTACACCTTCGTGGAGGCGGACTGCACCGATGTTGCCCTGATGACGGAGCTCTGCTCCGACGTGGATCACTTCATCGCCGGCGCCGCGCTCATCGGCGGCATCACGTATTTCCATGCGTACGCATACGATCTGCTGGCGACGAACGAACGCATCATGGCGGCATCGTGTGACGCTGCGCTCAAGGCGTATGCCCGCGGCGCCGGTCGGCTGCAGAAGGTCACGTACCTCTCGTCGTCGATGGTCTTCGAGTCGACGCCGCATTGGCCGTCGGTCGAGGGCGACGAGCGGAAGATCCCACCGCCACTGTCGTCCTACGGATTCCAGAAGCTGGCTGTCGAGTACTTCGCCAAGGCTGCGTTCGACCAGTACGGCCTTCCGTACACGATCGTGCGTCCGTTCAACTGCGTCGGGGTCGGCGAGTCCCGGGCCAAGGGCGAACACGTCGTCCTGTCGGGCAATGTCGAACTGGCGATGAGCCACGTCGTTCCCGATATCGTCCAGAAGGTTCTCAAAGGCCAGGATCCGCTGCACATCCTCGGCGAAGGACACCAGGTCCGTCACTACACCTACGGCGCCGACCTGGCCCGGGGCATCGTGACCTGTATGGAGCACCCGGCGGCGCTGAACGAGGACTTCAACATCTCCACCGCCGAGTCCACGACCGTGCTGGCGCTCGCCGAGGTGATCTGGGACAAGGTCCACAAGGGAGCGAAGCCCTTTGCCTACGTGTCCGACGAGGCGTACGAGTACGACGTGCAAAAGCGCGTACCCGACGTGTCGAAGGCCAAGCGCCTGCTCGGCTACGAGGCCACGACCGGTCTCAGCGACATGCTCGACATCGTGATCCCATGGATCGACGACGCCATCAAGGCCGGCACCATCTGATGTCCGCCGCCGCTGCCGGAGCCCATCGTCCGATCAGCGCGGGCGGGACTCTGATGCACCGCCTCTCGAAGAATCCACGTCCGTCGACCGGCGGGACTCTGATGCCGCGCCGCCCGACGAATCCACGCCCGTCGATCAGTGCAGGCGGCACGAGCTGATCGCCACCTCCGACACCGTTGCACCAAGCGAGCGGCACGCGCGTGGCGTGAGCCGTTGGTCGATGCTGCGACGGTGGCCGGAGGTGCCAATCGCCGCAGTCGGCATCGCGTGGATGTACTGGCTCGCGGTCTCGAGCGGACAGTGGTTCTTCGCCGACGAGTGGGACTTCATCGCCACACGGTCTCGTCCGCCGCTCTCCGATCTCGGAGCGGTCGCCGACATGTTGCTCACCCCGCACAACGAGCACTGGTCCACCCTGCCGATCCTCGTGTACCGGGCCGTGTTCGGCGTGGTTGGTTTGCGGGCGTACTGGCCGTATCTGGTCGTGCTCTACGCCTTTCACTTGATCGTCGTGGCGCTGCTGGTGCGGTTGCTGCGGCGCAGCGGTGTGCCGGTCGTGATGCGCTGTTTCGCCGTTGCCATCTTCGTGGTCTACGGCGCCGGCGCAGAGAACCTGCTGTGGGCCTTCCAATTCGCATGGATGGGTGCATGCATCGCCGGCCTGCTGCTCGCCGAGATCGTCGACGTGGCTCCGGGATCTCTCACCGGGTCCCGTCTGGTCCTTGCGTGGTTCGTCGGGATCGCCGGGCTCATGTGTGCCGGGGTCGGCGTGTCGATGGTGGCTGCCGGCGTCGTCGTCGCCCTCCTCCGCCACGGATGGCGTCGCTCTGCGTTGGTCGGCGTCGTCCCGGCCGTCACCCAGGTGGCCTGGACCATCGCGTACGGACGCAATGCCCAGCCGGTCGAGACGCGTTGGACGTCGGTTCCCTACAAGGCCGTGGCGTATTCGTGGCGGGCCATCACCACCACGTTCGACCGGACCCTCGGCCTGCCCGGACTCGGTGTCTTGGTGGTCGTCGCATTGCTGATCTTCGTGGCCCGTGAAGCGACAACGATCCGCCACACCCACGCGAGTGTGCTCGGCCTGGCGGCGGCAGCGCTGCCGTTCCTCGGCCTGGTTGCCGTCGGACGGGTCGAGGTCGACAACCCGAACGCCTCGCGGTACTCCTACGTGCTGTTCGTCCTCCTCGCGCCGCTCACGTTCGTGGCCATGGCCCGCGCCTTCGGAACACGAGACCGGTCCGGAGGTGAGCCACTCGTCGGTCCACTTGGCGCGCGCCAATGGCAGTGGCTCGCCACCGTGGCCGGAGTGCTTGCCGTGGTCACCTCCGTCGGCACACTCTCCGACGCGGCCGCCCTGGAGGGGCGAACGGAGAAGGTGACGAAGCGATCGATCGTTGCCGCCTTCGCCGTGGCCAACTCAAGTTTCGCCGCACCCGACGCCATTCCCGATCCGCAGAGTGTCGATCTCCGGATCACCGGCCTTCGTGCCTTGCTGGTCCAGGGCAAGGTGCCGCCGGGACGGCCGGATCCACAGTCGCTGACGGCCGTGCTCGCGCAGAGCTCCGTCGATGTGACCCCCGAACCGCGGGTGCCGCTCGACGGTCGCGGGATCACCATCGCGTCGTTGGGACGAATGACGGCGGAACCGGTCGAGAGCGGGTGTCTCGGCTTCGTCCCGCAGGGTCCCAGTCCGCAGGTGTCGCTGCTGCCGCGCCAACCGTCTTCGGTCAAGGTCGTCCCCCTCGTCGAAGGAACGCTGCTGATCACCGTTCGCCGTGACGGTCGTTCGGCGACCGCCCGTCCGATTCCGGTGTCGGCGAACAATCCGGTGTTCGTGAACATGGCCGACCCACGCAACGAATACGTGCTCACCTTTCCCGACGGCGGGCAGACGAAGGCGTGCGGGATGGGCCAGAAACTGCCCGGCTGAGGGATCCCTCGGAGCAAAGGTCTTCATCAGCGAAGCCGTTGTTGATCTCCGAATGCACAAGAATAATTGACCGGAACAACTGTCCATGAAAGTATATATACATGGCAGTTCCTGTTTCCCCGGCGACAGCGGAGGTCTTGGCGATCCTGGCTGCTGCGATCCGCAGCGGCCGGATCCACCGCGGCATGACGGTCCGTGATCTCGCGGAGCGTGTCGGGGTGTCCGCGCCCACGCTGATCAAGGTGGAGCGCGGCGACCCTGGCGTCGCCATCGGCACGGTCCTCGAAGCAGCGAAGCTGGTGGGGGTGCCGCTGTTCGACGAACGCCCCGACGTTCGTGAGCGCTACAACTTGCAGAAGCGTTCCGAGTTGGCGTTGCTGCCGGCCGCGGCGCGTCCCCGCCGCCGGGTTGACGATGATTTCTGAGCCGACAACCGCCTTCGTGTGGATCTGGCTGCCAGAGGCCACGGACCCGGTGGTCTGCGGTCGTGTCGATGATGACGGCGGGCGGATCTCGTTCACGTACGCCCGGTCGTACCGGGAGCGCCCCGAAGCTGTCCCCGTCTATGACCGGGAGCTGCCATTGACAGCTGGCCCGCAGTTTGCGGTGTCAGGTCTCGGGTTGCCGCTGTGTCTTGATGATGCGCTGCCGGACTCGTGGGGGCGGCGCCTCATCAACCACCGTTTGGGTGCCCCTACCGGTGAGTTCTCCGACTTGACGTACCTGCTGGAGTCAGGGTCAGGTCGCCTCGGTGCGCTCGACTTCCAGAGCAGCGCCACTGCCTACCAGGCCCGGTTTACGGACCATCCCAGCCTCGATGACCTGGCCACCGCAGCCCAGCGCATCGAGGACGGAGAACAGCTGAATGCGGCGCTGGAAGCAGCGTTGGTGCACGGCACTTCGATCGGCGGTGCGCGTCCGAAGGCGTTGCTGGTCGAAGATGGACGGCATCTGATCGCGAAGTTCTCGTCGTCGACAGATCCGTTCCCGGTGGTCCAAGGCGAGTTCGTGGCGATGGAGCTGGCGCGCCGGGCCGGCCTGAACGTGGCCCCGGTGGAACTCACACGCGCGGCAGGCCGTTACGCCCTGCTCGTCGAACGTTTCGATCGTGACAGGGCGGGCCGCCGTCGCCGGGTGGTGTCGGCGCTCACGATGCTGGGCCTGACGACGTTTCCGGAGGGTCGGTATGCCACGTATGTCGACTTGGCCCACAAGATCCGTGAGCTGTGCGTGGAGCCTGATGTGACGCTTCGCGAGTTGTTTGCCCGCATCGCGTTCAACATGTTGTGCGGAAACACCGACGACCACGGCCGCAACCATGCGTGTCTCATCGTTCCTGCCGGAATGGTGCTGAGTCCGGCGTATGACATCTGCCCACAGGCTCGTACCGGACGCGATGCCCGTCAGGCGATGGCGTTCGCTGCTGACGGCGGCCGCGCCGCCCATCTCCGGGACCTGGTCGCCTCGGCCGCCGTCTATCACGTGGACCGTGTCGACGCTCAGGCGATCGTGGAGGATCAAGTTGCGGTGATCCGTGACGGGTGGGACGAGGTATGCGACGCCGGGGAGCTGACCGGTTCGCAGCGTGGAGCGTTCATGGAACGCCAGTTCCTGAACCCCGGCGTGTTCGACTGACCTCGCGGAACCCCTTCGTGCGCGTCGCCCGAGCCCTGGAGAATCAACCCAGTGTCGACGATTCGTCGATTCGGTGCGACCGGCACACGGTCCCCCACCCTCGACGGTCCATCAGGCCTCAACTTTTTCCGGAGGTCTGCCGATAGTTCATGTCAATGGGTGCAACGTCTTCGCAGTTGAGCTTTTCGGGAGCGGTTCGTCTCGGCGCACGCGTGCCGATGCTCTCGTCGCTGCTGACCCTTTCCGTGATCGGGGTCGCGGCTCAGGCGTGGTGGCCGTATGTCGAGGGCGTCGTTCGCGGCGCACCGGTGGCCACGGCTGAGCACCTGGCCGATGGACATCGTGGGCCGGTCCGCGTCGTGGTCGGCGACACCGTGGCGCGGACTCCCCAGTCGCCGCCGGACGCGCTCGTCGTGGTCTCCTCCTCCCAGCGACTCGTCGCCCTCGACCGGGCCGTCGCGCAATCGGGTGAGGCCGTCTGGGGACGGCTTCGTCCACTGACACTCCTCGAGCAGGTCCGCCTTCCGGTCCAGCCCGCCGCCGGGCTCGGTGCGACCGGCGACGATGCACCCCGCTTCATTCTCGATACAGGTTCGCCGACCCGCACCGAACTCCAGATCGCGGTGACTGCCGCGGCCACCGCGGTGATCGGCGCCGCCGTCACGATGCTCCGGGCACTCCGCCACGCTCGTCATCCGATGCGGGGCCCAGCCGGTCGGTCACTCGCCCGGTTCGGCGACGCGGAGGCGATTCGAGCCGCCTTCGACACGGTGATGCGTCGTGACCACACGGTGTCCGGACGTCTCCACCTTCCCGACGGGTTCATCGCTTTTCGCACGCGCAACGGCTTTTCGCTGATGCCGAGCAACGATGTGATGTGGGTCCGGGAGCGGATCTCTCCAGAGCCCACATTTATGAGCGCGCTTGGCTTTCCCGTTGCGCTGATTCAGTCGCTCGCATCGAGCGCGTTGTTCGTTCATGACCGCCACGGCACCCGATCGCGGATTCCCCTGAGCTCTCGGAAGGAGCGCCGCACGGTCATCCGGGAACTGCAGTCCGCCGTCCCCCACGCCGTCTTCGTCGATGACGCGCCGACCAGGAGGTTCTGGCGCCTGCACCGTGGGCAGTTTGTTGCTGCCGTCGACGAGCGGCGCGCCTTGCACGAGTCGTTCCGGTCCAATGGGTTCGTCGGCCCCGAGGTGGACGTCCGGACCGCCTGGGGACTGGCCCCCGATCAGGTGGACGAGGAACTGTTCGAAGCAGCGGAAGCGAAACTTCGAAGCCCGCGTGTGGACGCCAACCCACCACGGGTCTCGCTGCTCGGGTTGACATCGGCGGCGAAACCGGAACCGTCCACCGGCGACGAGTCCCCGGTCACCGTGACCTTCGACATCACCGGGATCGAGGCACCGGTCGATGAGGAACGGTCGGCCGGCGAGATCACCGTGAAACGCGCACTGATCGACGCCCGGGCGCGGGCGCTGCGCTGATCGACGGCCGAAGACTCAGAGCTCGGGGAGGCGTGGTCCGGCGATTCGGAGGTCGCCGCGTCGGCGCAGCACGCCCGTCCCGTCAAGCACGGCGAGAAGGGGCAGCGCGAACTTGCGCGACGTTCCGAGTGACTCGCGGATCACCGACACGGTGATCCCTTCGGGCTGATCGGAGAGCAACGCCGCAACCCGTCTGGACGCCTCAGCGATGGTGTCGGGAGCGAACCAGATCCCGTCCTGTTCCACGATCAGCTTTCGTCGGACCAGCTCTCGAAGCTCGGAACGATCGACGCCGATCGCGTCGGGCGGGCTGAAACCGCCATCCATAAGCGCGCGTATGAAAGGGTGGTCGGCCAGAGGATCGATCTGGGCGACGCGCACCACACGGCCGCCGTCCACCCGGAGACTCTCGCCGAGGACATGCGTGACCACGAGACGATCGCGTGCTCCGAGCGAGGCGGCATCGAGCCCCAACGGTCCGGCTCCGTCGACCGCGGCGAGGATACGGGCGCCCGCCACTTCGAGCTCCACGGGATCGACCGCCCACTCGTCGAGGATCGGTCCCATCCACTGCTGGCGGCTCCGCAAACGGAGGTCGGCGAGACTGATCCACCTGCGCTCGCGCACGAGGCGCCCTACTTCGTCCGACGGTGCCGCTTTGCTCGCCGGCCGCGTCGGGTCGACATCGAGGACGACCCCACCGCCGACCGTCTCCTCCCTCCCGTGCTCCCGAAGCACGAATCGATCTCCGGGCAGCAGTGGGAGCTCGTGCGGAAGGTGAAGGCGCACCGCGCCGGCGGTCCCCGGTTCGAGTGTCGACGTACCGAGGATGCGGACCTTGGCCGGATATTCGCCCGAACCGATGTGCACTGCGTATGCCCCTCGCCGCGACACCTGGTGGTCGAGCGTTTCGAGGACATGGAGCGTGGCATCGAAGCGCTTTGTGGTGTGCCAGTCGTTCGGGTGCACGAGCGCATCGCCTCGTTCGACGTCGTCGTGTCCGACACCCACGAGGTTCACCGCCACGCGGGTTCCCGGTCCGACGCGATCCCGCGGCCTTCCGTGCGCCTGGAGCGATCGTATGCGCGCATGTCGAACAGAGGCGGAACCGACAAGGGCTACCTGGTCGTCCACGACGAGGGAGCCGCACGTCAACGTGCCGGTCACGACCGTGCCAGAGCCTTTGGCGGCGAAGACCCGATCGATCCACAACCGCGGCCGACCGATGTCATCGGGCGGGGGAATCGACGTCAGCAGCGCCCCCAGCGCCGCCTGGAGCTCATCGATTCCCCGGCCGGTCACCGAGTCGACATCGATGATCGGAGCACCGTCGAGGAACGTTCCTGCCACCCGGTCTTCGACGTCGAGCCGGGCGAGCTGACGCCATTCGTCGTCGACGATCCCGACCTTTGTCAGGGCAACGATGCCGTGGCGGATGCCGAGCACCTGAGTGATTCGCAGGTGCTCTTCGGACTGCTCCTTCCAACCCTCGGTGGCGGCCACGACGAAGAGGCACGCGTCGACCGCACCCACGCCGGCCAGCATGTTGCGCAGGAAGCGGACGTGGCCGGGCACATCGACGAAGCTGATCCCCATCCCTGTGGGGAGCGTCGTGTGGGCAAACCCGAGGTCGATGGTGAGGCCACGCGCCTTCTCCTCGGCCCAGCGGTCCGGGTCGATCCCCGTGAGCGTGCGCACGAGAGTCGACTTGCCGTGATCGACGTGACCGGCCGTGGCCACGACCCTGCTCTCGATCGAGGGTGTCGAGTCGGCCATCAGTCGCGACGCGCCGCAAGGATCGACGACAGCGCCTCAGTGAGCACCGCGTCATCGGCGGGGTCCACGGTGCGGAGATCGAGGACGGTTGCGCCCTCGGCGCTTCGGGCGATGATCGGGGTGGCCCACGAGCGGAGCGCGTCGACGTGCGTTCCGCGCACATGGAGCCCGAACGATTCGATCGTGGTGTCGGGCATGGTGCCACCGCCGGGCGTCGACGCGCAGGGCGACCCGACGACACGTGCGTCGGCGAGCTCGCCCACCACGGCACCGACCCGGGTCTCGAGCGAGGCGACGGATCGCAGGGCCTGCTCCCAGAAGGGAAGGGTTCGCGCCGCACCGTTCACGTAGGTGAGCAGGGTGTCCTGCAGCGACGAGAGGATCATCGAGCCGGGTCTCAACGCCCGAAGGAGCGGGTGCGAACTGCACCGCTCGATCACGGCCCGCGACCCGACGATGAGTCCCGCCTGCGGCCCGCCGAGCACCTTGTCACCCGATGCCAGTACGACGTCGGCGCCATCGTGGATCCACTGGCGCACGCTGGGCTCCCGGCGGATCCAGCTGACGTCGGGCTGAGCGCCCGACGCGTCGGCCAACCACGGTGTCGTCGCGTCGAGCAATCCGGTGCCCAGATCGGCGACGACGGGCCGTCCGAGGGTCGCCAACTCGGCGACACCCACTTCTTCGGTGAAGCCCGAGATCCGGTAGTTCGACGGATGCACCTTCAGCACCACCGCCGCGTCGTGGTCGGCGATGGCACGGGCGTAGTCCGCACGCCGCGTCCGATTCGTCGTGCCCACCTCGATCAGCGTGCAGCCCGACTGCTCGATGATCTCCGGAATGCGGAATCCGCCACCGATCTCGACGAGTTCACCTCGGCTCACGACGACACCACGGCCACGGGCCAGTGAGGCGAGCACCAGGACGAGGCTCGCCGCGCAGTTGTTCACCACCAGTGATGCTTCGGCACCGGTCAGGCGGGTGAGCAGCGTGTCCGTCGCCGCGAAGCGCGAGCCGCGACGGCCTGTGGCCAGGTCGAACTCGATGTTCAGACCCCGAACCCGCTGCCCCGGGTTCGGCGCGGCCGGCGCGCTCTGGGCGCGCCCGAGGTTCGTGTGCAGGAGCGTGCCCGTCGCATTGATCACCGGGTTGAGCAGTTGTCGCGCCGAAGTACGGGCGACCGTGACCGCCGCCGTCAAAGGCTCGATTCTGTCGGCGGCGACCCCGGCGCGGGCGGCGTCGACGAGCATCGAACGGGGAAGGACGGCCAGCTCCGGGTGCGCTGCGAGCTGTCGCGTCAGCGCGTCCACGGACGGCGGACGCGACGGTTCGGACATGACAGAGACGCTAGTGGTGTGTGGCGACGTCACATCAGTTGGGTGTTTCGAGCCCTTCTCGACACCCACCCCGTCATCATCGATGATGAATCCCGACATCTTCGACAAGCCGCAGCGACAGACCGGTCGTCACCTCACTCCACGGAGCATCATGCCAACCATCACTGCACAGCACATCTTCGATCTTCCGGCCGATGATCTCTGGAACAACTACCTCGGATCCTTCGGTGAGATTGGGAAATGGTCAGGTCGCCCACCGGATGCATGCGTCCGAGAAGGTGAAGGAATCGGCTCCCTGCGAACCCTGACGTTGGACGATGGAGGTGTCATCGTGGACCGGCTCGAAGCTCAAGGGGAACGGAGCTACAGCTACAGCATCGTTTCGTCGCCGTTGCCATTCCGGTCCTACTACGCCACGATGTCCGTCGAAGACGTCGACGACAACACCAGCCGACTGACGTGGACCGGGGTTGTGGAACCGGCTGGAATTTCCGACGAACAAGCGATCCGACTGACGGAGTCGATCTACAAAATGGGCATCGGCTTGATGCAGCAAGCAGTCAGTGCCCGAGGAGATGCGAAACGGTGAGTCTTGACGGTCGGGTCACCGACGTCAGCCGTGCCGACTCCAAGATCGGAAGCGCATCGGCGTATCGACGGGCGAGTG
>JANOJN010000236.1:0-18819 GCA_031418775.1 Acidimicrobiia bacterium | reverse complement strand
ACGGTGCCGACCAGAACGATCGGCATCTCCAACGCCTCCTCCGGCGTAAGTCCGAACAATGGTGCCAAGTTCGTAGCCACCTCGTGCCGATTGGGAACAACCTGCTCGATCTGTGTCTGCACCTGCAGTTCGATCGATGCGAACCGATCCCCGGCCGCTTGCTTTATCCATTCGATGCGTTCGCCGTAGCGTGCCGACACGGCGGTCTTCCCCGCCTCGATACCGGCTGTGCCACTCGTCAGTTGCGGGTTCACCCCGATGATCGACGCATGTTCCGCCGCCGCCGTGAGCACCTTGCGCCCGCCGCCGCCGATGCAGATCGGCGGTCCACCCGGTGTGAACGGTCGAGGGTGGCACGTCGCGTTCGTAAGTGTGTAGTGCTTCCCGGCGAACGACGCGTGATCGTCTGCCCACAGACGTTTGATGCATTCGACGGCCTCGATCATGCGGTCGATGCGGACGCCAGGACGATCGAGCACGATGCCCGACTGTTCGTAGTCACTCGTCCGCCATCCGGCTCCGATTCCGAACTCCACGCGGCCCTCCGAGAACAGGTCCATGGCGGCGACATCACGGGCGAGAACCAGGGGATGGCGGTAATCGTTGTCGTAGACCAGCGCCCCGAGCTTTAGCGTCGTCGTGACCTCGGCGGCGACCGTCAGGGCGACTGTCGGATTCCAGGACTCCTCGAAGTGGTCGGCCAGGAACAGCGTGGAGTAGCCGAGGTTCTCGGCCTTTCGTGCCATGTCCCGCCATGCTGCCCCAGAAGGGGCGTTGCGCAGTTTGATGCCGAATCGGAACGGATGCACGCCGAGCACGGTAGCTCTCACGCTTCTCGTCGGCCGCGTCTTCTCGAGCGTCTGCCCAGACGAGGGCACACGGTAGACCGTTACCCCAACCCCCGGACAGGTAGGGCTCAGACGGACGGCGCGGCGCGTTCCTCGCCGGCCAACGTGACGCCGCGTTGCCGCGATGCCTCGACCGGCAGAATCTCGTGGAGTACGGACAGCAGCGCCCTGGCCGGAGCGGGCAACATGCCCCGGCGACGCTGCACGACGCCGACCTGACGCGGTGGCATCCGACGAACCGGAATCGCCTTCCACGGGCCGGTGAGGTGTGGGGGCACCGCAGTGGACGGCACGATCGCCACGCCGACGCCGTCGAAGGCGAGCGACGTGATGAGTCGGACACCGTCGATCTCGGCCAACGGCATGAGCGTGATGCCGATCGCGTCGGCCGCGAGATCGAGTTCGGTCCGGTAGGCAGTCCCTCGAGGTGCGAGTATCACTGGAACCTTGTCGAGCTCGGCGGCATCGAGCTCCGTCCTGTCCCACCAGAGATTGCCCTCCGGGATGACGGCGAGGATCTCCTCGTCGAACAACGGCGTCACCGACATGTCGGGGTCGTTGAGCGGCAGGTTCACGATGGCCAGCGACAGCGAGCCGGCCAGAAGTTGGGGGGCGAGCGACGTCGTCGAGGCGTCGACCACGACGATATGCACACCGGGGTGACGCAGGCGCATGCGCTGGTGCAGTGCCGGAACGACCCAGCGGGCCACCGTGCCGATCACGCCGACACGAACCTCGCCGACCACTTCGGCGCGCAACGCATTCACATCGGCGATCAGCGCCTCGAGCTCACTGTTGATCCGGCGGGCCCGGCTGACGACGACCTCACCTTCCTCGGTGAGACGACCGGCTGAACGGTCGATCAGCGTCACCCCGAGCTGGCGTTCCAGACGGGCGATGTGCGCGGAGACGTTCGATTGGACGGTGTGGAGGCGTTCGGCTGCCGCCGAGAACGTCCCGCAATCGGCCACAGCCGTCAGAGCCGCAAGTTGGCGAAGATCCATCGACTGACCTGGTTTCCCTCAAGGCTCACGTCGTCCGGATCCCCCGACGACCGCTTCATGATCGCTCAGAGCGATACCTCCTGTCACTTCGATCGCTCCCAGTTGGGGGGAAGCTCAGCCGGCGTCAGCCGGGTTGACGTTGCGGCCGGGCAAGATCACCTCGTCGATCCGACGGCGTACCCCGGCCGGAAGGACGAGCGGACCCAACCTCATCAGCTCGTCGAGCTGAGCGAACGTACGCGGACCGATGATTGCCGCGCTCACCGTGGGATCGTCGAGAACGAACGCCAGCGCCAACTGGGCGAGGGTCATCCCGGCTTCTTGGGCCAGCGCAGTGAGATCGGCGACGATTCGACGCTTCTCGATTCGGATCGCCTGATCGCGATGGTCGAAATGATCCGGTTGACGGACGGCGCGCGACTGCGCGTCTTCCCCGTCCAACTGGTACTTGCCGGTGAGCCACCCACCGTTGAGCGGCGCCCAGACGATCGCGCCCACACCGAGGCGACTGCACGCGGGCAGCACGTCGTTCTCCACACCGCGAGCGAGCACCGAATACGGGGGTTGCTCACTGATCGGGCGAAGCCATCCGCGATCGTCGGCGAGCCGGTGCACCTCGTCGAGTTGCGCGACGCTGAACGTCGACGTGCCGATCGATCCGATCTTCCCGGCAGCGAACAGGGCATCGAACGTCTCAAGGGTCTCCTCCATCGGCGTCTCCGGGTCGGGCCGATGCATCTGATAGAGATCGATGTGATCGGCCCGAAGCCGCCGCAGACTGTCGTCGCACGCCTGCAGAATCCATCGCCGCGAAAGACCGGAACGACTCAAGTCACCGCCCATCGGATTGCCAACCTTCGTGGCCAGCACAACCCGGTCGCGCTTTCCCACGAGCGCCGCGCCGAGAATCGTCTCCGAGGCCCCGTCGTCGTACATGTCGGCGGTGTCGAACAGGGTGATTCCTGCGTCGAGGGCACGATCGACCATCCGGTGACACTCGTCGACATCGGTGTTCCCCCAGCGCCCGAACATCATGGCGCCGAACGCGACTTCGCTGACGCGTCGGCCGCCGTGGCCGACGGTGCGCTCGGAGATGATCACGTGACGACGACCGGTGCGGACATAGTTCGGACGGTACTCGCGACACGGCGAGTTCGGAGTCGCGCGGTGTCGACGATCAGTTCGTGGCCGAGGCCACGTCGTCGCTGACGAGTCGGCCGCGATCGAGCACGAGTTGCCGCACCCCGTGGAGGTGGGCGCGAGGGTCCGTGCAGGCGACGATCACCGTGCCACCGTCGGCGACGACGTCGTGAAGACAGGCCAGCACGGTTGCCGCGTCGACGTCGGAAAGACCGGCGAACGGTTCGTCGGCGAACACGATCTCCGGGGACGAGACCAGCGCCCGGGCGACCGCGGCCAGACGCACCTCGGCGCCGGACAGCACCGCCGCCGGGAGACCGATGACCGAGCCCAGCCCGACCATGCGCAACGTCTCTTCGGCCGTGCCCCGGGCCATGGCCGGGCTCACGTCGCTTGCCAGGAGCGGAAGCTCGACGTTCTCGGCGACCGTGAGATCAGGCACCAGGAACGGCATCTGCGGCACGAATCCAGCACTTATGGCTTCGCGCATCGCCCGGTCATCGGGATGGATCGACTCGAGCCGTTCACCGCCAACCAGCCCGCTGCCTTGCGTCGGCGCGTCGAACCCGGCGAGAAGCCTGAGCATCGATGTCTTACCGCTCCCCCGCGGACCGCTCACGACGGTGAGCGACGTCGCCGCGACGGCAAGCGTGACCGGAGCGAGGGAGATCGTCGCCACGTCCCGAAGCTCGATGATGAGGTCCGTGTCGTCGATGGCGTCGCCGCGTAGGACGATCTCGATCGGTTCATCGTCATTCACCGGGCGCCCGGAGGTGAGCGAACGGGGTGCCGCCGCCGTCGCCATGGGATCCGGAGCGGACGCTGGCACATCCAGACGGCGATCGACATAGGGCCAACCGAGAGCGCCAGGCTCCCAATCGAGGTGCGATGCCGCCATCGCGTTGATGGGCCGGGCCGTCTCCACGGGGGTGTCGGCCAGACCGGAGGCAACCGGTGCGGGGTGCGCTGAGGAGGCATGGGCACCGTGCCCGGTCGTCCGAGCGGGTGACGGGTCGGGGGTTCGCGGAACCGACGCCGGCGAGCCGGGGAGCACCGCGGACTCGGCGCCTTCATCGACGGTCGGCCACGTGGCCCAGGTGCCGGTCGCTCCCGCGCCCGACGAACCGCCCGACGCGACCGGAGACGCTCCTTCGGGTGCCGGCGGGATCGGGGCGGCTGGGGGTGTATCCGGGGATACGAGGTCGACGACAGCGGCGACCGGTTCACGGCGGGGCAAGACGCCGAGCGAGAGCAACGAGTCGTCGCTGACCGCGATCACCGTGAAGCCACTCCGTTCGGCGAGGTCGGCGCTGAGCGGTACCAGCAGGGGACGGTCGCCGACGAGGACCACGCTCACCTCGTCGAGCGTGAGCCCCGCCATGGTCTCGTCGAACGCAAGACGTCCGTCGGGCGGCCCCGCCGTATCGTTCGGAGAACCTCCGGATATCCGACCTCCTTCGGTCGGAGCGGCGGCATCAGCACCGGCAAGCTCGATCATGGTCACGTCGCTAACTTCGGCATCGCGCCCCACAGACTTGAACGACGGCTCATCGACGACATATCAGCGCATCGACGCGGTCACGACGACGACCGAGTACGGAGGCAGGCTGATGACCCTCCCGGACGCAACCGTCGGCCGGCCCGCACGGAACCCAGTCCGAGCGCCGTCGAACGTGTACGTCTTCACCTTCGAGAGTGGTCCGCAGTTCCTCGTCGTCACGGAAGCGTTGAACCGCTTCGCCGGGTCCGTGTTGGCGAACACACTCACCAAGTCGGAGTCGTCGGCATTCGTGGACGAGAACACGGAAACGGCGTCGGACGAGCTGGCCGTCTCCACCGAGTTGTCGAGAAACCTTCCCCCCTTTCCGTCGAAATTCCGGAACGCCCGGAACGCCCAGAACGTCGGGCTGTTCGCCGGTGGCGCCGTCCAGTAGAACGCAGCGGTCACACCTTCGGTCCCGAAGCGGCCGAGGGCAATGGCCGTGGCCAGTCCACCGCTCATGTGTCCCTCGCCACCGAAACTCCACTCCCCGATCGACAGCCCCGTACCCGCGTAGTTGTCGTTGATGAGTTTGCGCATGCGCGGCAGCAGCGCGACCGGCTCACCGATCCACGACTCATCGACGTAGGTCGGGTCCCACAGCGCCCGTGTGCTGCGGATCCGCAGTTTCGCCGTGTCTCGATCGAGACCGCCGACACCGCCCCCGTACACGTTGGTCTGCTGCGGGTAGAAGTGGACGTCCAACACGTCGAGGAGGCGCTGACCAGTTCGGTCCTGGTGCTCGTTCATCTTGCGGAGGTACCACGCAAGGAGTGGGACGTCGCCCTTCGACTTGCGATCCGGAGCCTTGTCGAACCCCGCTTCGGCGTCGGCCGCGGAGTAGAAGTACGCAGGCCAACCCCACGACGCGGGTCCCGCAACGACAGCCGTCGGATCCGCTGCCTTGATCGCTGTGGCGTAGCGGACACCCTTGTCGAGCACTTCGTCGTACGTGGTCGCCTCAGGGTGGACGTCGCGATGCGTGTCGTTCCACAGCTCGAGCTCGTTGTCGAGGAAGTACATGTTGGTGCGGCCCTTCAGCGATGACGCGACCCATTGGCGGACGTCGTCGGGCCCGACCGCCACGCTGGTCGTCCTCGGTTCGGGCGGCGGGAGCTTCTTGCCATCGGCGGCCCGGCCGTTGCCGATGTCGGCATATTCGGGGTCCGTCGCCTGCTGGCGTCCGAATGAGGAGACCGGGAACGAATAGGAGGAGGCGTCCTTGGCGACCCAGCCGAGCATCGGCACGGTCACCGCGTTCAGACGACCGGCCTCCTTGTTCTTGGCGAAGAACGTCTCCAACGCGTTGCTGGTGTTGTCCGCGATCGTGACGTTGCGCCAGTAGTAGTCGAGCGCGACGTTCCAGACGTTGCCGAGCTTCCAGTTGAAGCGCGAAGTCGGATTGCCTCCCCACCGGTTGATTGTCGCTCCGAGCTTCGAAGGGTCAGCGGTGAGGTAGCTCGCGCCGGAGAACCCGATGCCGTAGATGCGGGGGTCGATCGATTTGCGCTTGGGCGATTGGCAATCAATTGTCACCGTCGTCTTCGCGGACGTCGCGGCGGACCCGACTCGTGCCGCCACCCGCGGCTTGGCCTCGATCGACGCGAACTCGACGATCGTGCCGATCGGAAGCTGACGGTTCGGCCGCAACCGGATCTGGTAAAAGCCGAGGCTCGGCGAGAACTGGGCGACCGGGATCGACACCGTCCGGAACCCGTCGGCGCCGACCGGAGTCTTCGGGACCGCGAAGTCGGTGACGACATCGCTCTGCCCGACTGCCGTCAGGCCGATCTGGAGAAAGTCGCCGAGATCGGTCGAAGTGCGATAGCGGAGGGTGACCTCGGCCGCTTCGAGCGGTTGGCTGTTGCGATCCAAAAGCCACCCCTGCCAGTTGCCCATGTCGATTCGAGCGGTCGGTCCGAACTCCCGGACTGCCGACCAGCCGTAGTCGTTCCAGCCATTGCGCAGCCCGCCGTTGTACACCGCGAGACCCGCAGTGTTCGCCGGAGACGGCGTCGAAACGGGGACAGGTGTCACTCGCGGCGCGTCCTTGGGTTTCGCCGTCGCCGAGGACGACTTCGCCGGCGTTTGCCGGGACGTCGTCCGCTTCGTCGCCCCGGTCGTGACGACCAACAACGTGGCGAGCGCGGCCACCTGCACGACGAACACGGCCGATCGGCCGGCGCTGAGGGGAAGACGACGCTGTTTCACACACTCACCTGCTTCCCGCCCACCATGGGTCGATCACCGGTCGAACGACGGTTCATGAGTTTCTCGCACCCGCCGGGCCCGCATCGCCGAACCCCGTTCAGGCGATTGGGACCGGGGCTGAACGAACACGACTCAATCGCGTCGCGTCACGACCCCGACGATACGGTTCCGGCCCGTCATCGTGATCGTGCGCTCGAGGTCCGCCCGCATCGTGCGGCCGAGACGCGCCACCAGCACCGCTCCGTTGACCGCGCGCACGATCGGAGCAGCCGCGGGATTGTCGATCAGTGCGTCGACGGCGACGATGGCGCGATCGCCACGGGCTTCAGCGGCGCGAATCATCGCGATGATCCGATCGGTGTCGGCGACTTCGGCACCCTCGGCGGAGATCAGCGCCAGACGACGATTGGTGTTCGAGACGCCGACAACCACCAGCCTCTCGGCGATGTCGAGTTCGGAAGCACCCGGGGTCGTCGGCACCAAGGCCAGCGATTTCCAGGACCACGAGCGGAGCTCGAACCACAGTTCCTGGTAGGGCCGTTCCGGGAGTTTCGCGAACTCGGTCGGTTCGAGGACCCACTCCTGCGGATGACGACCCTGAGCGGTTTCCTCGACCCGGTCCGCCTTACGGCTGCGCCGGAACCGCGATCGCGGCGATGCCGCCACGGGCAACGGCGCGGGGACGAAAGTTTCGATTGTCTCGACTCGTTCAGCGATACTCACGATGCGCACTCCTCACCTGAGGGTTTCATCGGGGTCCCCGCCGAGGAACCTGAGTCCCAATTCGACCGGTCACGATCCTCACCATTGCGCTTCGTCCGGACCCACGGCGACGATGATCCCGCGGGATCCGGTGCGGTCGACCGCCCCTGTAGCTTCCACAGGAGATATCCGGGCACTCGGGCAAGCGCCGAAAGGCCCCGCCAACCGGTGCCCGAAGCCCGCCAGCCCGCCGCGACGTGCGACCCCAGGCCGGCTGCGGCGACGGCGGCGGGAAGTAGCGACGCGTCGAGCCGGCGGCGGAACAGAGTCGCTCCGACCGCGATGACGCCCGAGCCGAGCGTGAGCGCGGCGACCGTGCCGAGCGGCGGCACGAGAACGTCGATCGCCAGGTCGACGCGGCACGCGTCGCGATCCCGCACGCCCGAGCGGAGCATCTCGACCGCCCGCGGCCGAAGCGCTGCTCGACCCCGCTCCCAGCGATCACGCTGCGATCGCGACCCCTCGTCCGTGGTCGGCATCTCGGCGAGGACCGAAGCACCGTCGACGTAGGCGATGCGAACTCCCGCATCGGCAAGATCCATCCCGTGCTCGAGATCCTCCACGAGCGATGCTGCCCGATGGGGTGCGAGCTCGAGTGCCCGGCGCGTGAACACCATGCCGTTGCCCCGTAGACCGCACGACAGGCCGAGGGCTTCCCGTCCTGACGACCGGACATCGTGGAAACAGGCGAACGCCACCGCGAGCAGCTGGGTCCGCCAGGAGTCGTCAGGATTGCGGATGCCGTAGCGGACCTGGAGGGCTTGCTCGCCTGCCGCGATCCGTCCTGCGCACAGCGCTAACAGGTTCGGCGAGACCGCCGAGTCCGCATCGACGACAACGACGGCATCGACCCACGGATCGGCGAGCACCTGCGGGAGCACATCAGTGAGGGCAAAGCCCTTCGAGCGTCGGACATCATCCGTTCGTTCGATGACCTGCGCGCCTGCGGAGCGGGCGACCGATGCGGTGTCATCCATGCAATTGTCGGCGATCACGATCACGCGAAACGAATGCCTCGGGTAGTCGACGGCGCGCAGGCTCGTGATCGTCTCGGTGACGCCGAACGCCTCATTGTGGGCCGGCACGACGAACGCGAAACGCACGGATCGGTCCGTAGCCGTCGCCGGACGATGCCGTTTCGACGCGGCGGTGAGGATGCCGAGGTACCCGCCGGTGAACGCCGCCGGGAGGGCGACGGCAAAAGGCACCGATCGGATCGCTCGTAGGCCCATCATGGGATGTCGACGAGCAACGGCAGATTCAATCGACGCGAGGCTTGCCACGGTTCGAGGATGCGACCACGCAGGACATCGAGCGCGGTCGTGACGAATGTGGCGAGGATTGCGGCACCGATGAACGATGCGATGATCGAGATCAGGCTGCCCGAAACAGGAGCCACCGGTACTTCAGGAACCGTGACGATGCGATAGCGGTAGGTGAACGCCGACTCGGCGTTCTTGAGCGAGACCCGAGCGTCCTGGAAGCGGAGGTCGTACTCCTTCTGGATGTCCAGAGCCGACCGAAGGGGGGATGAGTCGGGCAGGTTCCGGGCGTCGTCAGGTGGGATGTTCAGGTCGAAGCGGAGCTGCTCGACCTTCTTGTCGGCCTCGTTCTTGGTCTCCTCAACGATCCGGAGGGCGTCTTCGGCCGGTCCGACCTCGGCCGTGCGACGATCCTCGAAGTAGTTCTTGGTGGCCGCTTCGATGATCTTCGTGGCCACGACCGGATCGCCCCACAGCACCCCGATCTCCACGGTCTGCGTGTCAGGGACTTGCTTCTGCGACGCCGAACTCGTGGTCGACACCGAAAGGCTGGCCCGGAGTTTGTCGGCGACTCCTTTTCGTTCGGCTGACGCGTCCGGCGTTCCGAACAGCTTCTCGGTAAAGCCTCGGATCACTGACGGTATGCGACCTTCGCTGTTGCGCGAGTTCGCAACGAGCGCCAGTTCGTCGACGATTCGGTAGATGTTGTTGTCGGCTTTGATCGTGGGCTCGGCCAGTGACGCCGGGGGATCGGCCTGGTCGGCTGACTGCCCGGGCAAGGTGATCTGACGGATCGCCGAGTCATTGCGGGCGATCAGCGTCGTCCCGGCGAAGTAGGCCTTCGGAACGGCGAGAGCAGCCAGTGATCCCAATGCGCTTGCGGTCAGGAACACGGCCGCCCATGACTTCTTGCGGCGACGGATCGAACGGAGGACGAAGCCGATCCAGAGCTTTCCCTGACCGAGGTCGAACAGGTCCCCGCCATCGATCGCCGTCGTCGCCGGCGCGTTCGTCACGGCCGCGGTCCCTTCGTCGTCGTCAGGCAGGAAAGCGCAACAGGTTGGTTCGGCATGTTCAGTGTCCCTTCGAACGATACGAGGTGATCTGCGCGCGTACGGCGTCCACGTCGAAAGCCTTGAGCAACACGAGATTCACCGCGTAGACGCAGACATCGGCAACCAACCGCAGCCAACTGAAGCCATAGTTCGACAGGATGCGGTCGACGAGCACGACCGGAATCGACGCAGCGAGGACCCGCACGAGTGTCGCGACGGTTCCGTCGTCCCAGGCGCGGCGGCCGAGCAGAACCAGCATGGCACCGACAACGACCACTTCGTTCGCGGCGGCCGCGAACCCGGCGACAACGCCGGCCCCTCCGGGACCGAACCACTCGATCCCGGACCGCTGGAAAGCCAGGTTGAGCGCCGCATTGAGGACAACCCCCATGAGAGCAACGCGCACGCCGACCCAGGCCCGGCCGAGGGCTTGAAGGAAGACGCTCGCCATTGTGATGAAGTAGGTCAAGCCGAGTACGAGCGCAAGCAGTCGGAGGCTCGCCACGGACGGGCGAAACTGCTCCCCCTGGAGTCTCACCACGACGTCGGCGTTGAGGGCCAGTAGAACTGCCGACGGAATACCGAACACGATCGCGAACTCGAATGCGCGTCGAGCGAGTGCGTACAGCTCCCGGGTTGACCGGGTAGCCGCTCGCGAGGCCAGCGGCATTAGTACCCAGGGGATCAAGGGCCCGACGGCGAACGCCAGCGATGCGAGGTTCTGCGACACGCCGTAATAGCCGACTTCGGTCTTGCCGACGAGGAAGCGCATGATCGTCACATCGAGGAACATCGCGCCGCCGGCGACGATTATCCCGGCCGAATAGGGGATGCTCGCTCGAAGGACCGGGGCGAACGCGCCCTCGGTCGGCCGCGCTCTCAGACGTAGCGAGTGGCGGGCGAGGACGCCGAAGGCGACGGTCTTGATGCCCTCCGCCACGACCCAGCCGGCAGGAACGGCGATCGGCCCGATACCGGCGCGTATCCCGCCCAGCACGAGCGCGGCCCACAGCACCTTGGTGGGCAGCGTCACCCGGCGGATGCCGGATACCGCGCCGACCGCGTGCAGGCAGGCGGAGAAGAGCTCGCCGGTTTGGATCAAGAACCGGCTGATTCCGAACAGCAGCGCCAGCGCCAGTTCCAGCCGGGGCTTGCCGAGGCCGGTCAATACCGCAAGAGCGACCGCCACGGCGAGCGTGGACGTGATCAACCGAAACACTATGACGGAGGGCAGAAACTCTCGGGCGTGATCGGGCCGGACGGCGACCTCCTTGCGGATGTAGGTGTCGAACCCGAAGGCGATGAACGACAACAACAGCGACATGGTCGCCTCGGCCCCCCGGACCGCGCCCCAGCGTTCAGGCCCGAGCCACCGGGGAACGATGAGCAAGACGGCGAAACCGATCAGCAGCGTGCTGCTCAGCGAGAAGCCGAGCGTGACCGCGTTCCCGAGGGCGTTGGCGGCATCGGACGCGTTGTCGTCCCGTCTCGACGCCGGGTCGCTGGGTCCCTCGTACTCGAGCGAAGCACCCATCGCTTCCGAAGGAACGTAGGGATTCGTCGACAGGTAGGCCGCAAAGGGCTCCCACCCGCGGTCTTGTTTCGTCCCCACCACAGCGGCAGAGCTCAGCGACTCGACGACTTCGCGGACAGCGAAGACCGGTCGCGCAATGATCGCCACGCGATGACGGCAAACAAGCGGTCATCGACCAGATAGCGCCGCCAAAAGCGCCTCGGATTCCGGGTCAAGCGGTACGCCCATTCGAGGCCGAGTTCGCTCATCCACTGCGGCGCACGTTGCTGCTTCCCGACGAGGAAATCGAAAGTGGCGCCGACGCCCATGGCAACAGCCGGGCGATAGCGATCGGCGTAACGGCCGAGTGCGTACTCCTGCTTCGGGGTCCCGAGTGCGAGAAGGAGGAGGTCCGGGGCAGTCACACAAGCTTCGTCGAGCGCGCTGGAGAAGTCGGAATCGTCACCATCGGGATCGAACAGAGGACTCGACGTACCAACGATTCGGAGTCCGGGCACGAGATCGTCGAGCTTGCGGGTGAGGGCTCGGCATACATCTTCGGTCGCACCCATCAAGAAGACCGAACCACCGGCGGCCTGCAAGGCTCGAAGCAACGGGACCGTCACGTCGGATCCGCTCACCTTCTCGGGCACGGGCGTCTTCAGTGCCCGCGCCAACCAAACCAAAGGCTTGCCATCGGTCAGCGAGAGATCGGCTTTGGCGTAGATCGAGCGAAGCTCGTCGTTGCGATCCACCAGGCAGACATGATCGACGTTCGGGGTGACCACGAAGCCACCGCATTTCGCGCCGATCATCGCCATGATGTGGTCGACGGCACCGTCCAAGGTGACGGGATGAACGCGAAGACGACCGAGTTCGATCGGGGGTGGTAGCACGTGCGCCACGACGACAGGGTCGACGGTCATGGTCACTCCCCCGCCCAACGATTGGCAATCGCCGACACCGGCGATCGGACCACCGAACCGGGCGCCACATCGGAATCGACGACCGCGTTGGCACCGATCTTGGTTCCGGAGCCGATCACGATCGGCCCGAGCAGGATCGCTCCAGGCATCACGTGCACGTCAGCCGCGAGGGTCGGCGAGCCGACTGCACGCTTCGACGGGTGCATCGACTCCCCGAGCGTCACGTTCTGGAACAACAGGCAGTTCGGCCCCACCCGAGCACTGTGACTGATCACCAAGCCGTTGCCGTGCACCACGCTGACCCCGGGCGCAATCTCGGCATTCCAATGGATCTCGGCGCCGTAGTTGTGGCGGAGCAGGCGGCTGACCACCTGCGCTCCACCGGGAATGCGCAGGTCGCGGACGAGACGCATGAACCGCACCACGATCAGCATTTGAAAGCCAACCTGGGTAACCGCCGCAACGAGGAGCCCGCGGTCGCGCATTGAGGGACCGTCCGTCGGGTAGCGCTCCCGAAGCCGACGGGACGTCTCGTAGTCCGCGCGAACGGCGTCTCGGAAGTTCGTCAGAGCGGTCATTGCTGCACCGAAGCCGGGCCACCGCGAGCACGTCGGCGCCAGCCGGTGAGGGAACGAGTGATCGCGACCGGCGATCCGATCTCGTGTCCAACTCCAGCGAAGTAGTCCAGCGCGTAGGCGATCGACGCGGCGTGAAGCGCAATAGAACTCCGGCCGCGCCGATCGAACTGCTCACCGGCCCAATACGCGCCGACCGCCCCGAATCGCCCGAGCGGAGGCACGGATGCGGCCAGCAGGGCAGCCGGCCACGTTGCCGTCGGAAGCTGGGGCAGGAACGCCCACGGACTCACCGTGACGTTCGCCGGGTGACGTCGAGAAATGAGGACGTCGAGTTCACCATACAGCCGGCTCCGCCGATGCCAGGTGCCGACATCACGGTGATCGCTTCGATGCTCGTTCCAAGCATCTTCGGAGAAGACCAATGACGCTCCCGCTTCCTCGAATCGAATGCCCAGTTCCCGGTCCTCCAAGCGTCCGAGCGACTGGTCAAATCCTCCGACTCGGTCGTAGAGCTCACGACGGAACGAGACGTTGCCGGTGCACAGCCTTCCACCGTCGAGCCGGAGGTCGCCTCGACGGTGGGCGGCGACGAAGCGATCGAGGGACTGCTGATGAAACCGTTCGAACAGCGAAAGAGAACGACGATCCTCCGCACCACGAATCTGGCCCATCACGACTTCAGCCCCCATCCTCTGTGCCGAGACGTGAGCAGCGAGGAAGGTCTCAGGAATCACCATGTCGTCGTCGACGATTACGACCAACTCTCCAGCGGACGCTTCGATCCCGGCGTGCCGAGCGAGGGCGGGGCCGCCATTGCGCTGGGTGATCACCTTCGTCGGGAACGGATAGAAACGAGCTTGTAACTCTGGGGCAACGGCCCGGGCACTCCCGTCATCCACGACAACGACTTCGAAGTCGCCCTCGAAGGGTTTCTGGTTACCCAGATCATGAAGAAGCCACAGCAGCGAATCGAGACGGTTGTATGTGGCGACGACTACCGAAACGAGCGGAGCCATCGAACCCATAATATTCGAGCATCGGCATCGTCAGGGTGATGCTTGACCTGCGCCGGCGCTCCTCGCGAAGTACATCGGTTGCCGTTCCGCCTCGCCTCGTGATCTCGAGACGAGCGGAGGCCAACGAGCGGGATCGGACCGGTTCCAGGTTCAGGGTCAAGGAACACTGCCGACACGTCGATACGGACTGCGTGTTCCGTCGTGTGCTGCTCGCTCCAATCCGCTCCACCCATCGCTCGGACCGATCGACGTTCAGCAATTCAGCGCATGTTCCGCGCGACTTCACTCTCTGCGAGTCGTCGGCGAAAGTGAGCACTGTACGAGAGCTGTACGATGACACCGCTACCGAGGAGCAACATGTCTGAACCGCTCTTGAATACTTCCGTTTCCGGCAATGGAGCAGAACTGGCCGTTTTCTCGGCGGCGGAGAGCGAAGCGCCTCGCGGCAACGTATGGCTCCGCCGCCTCCTCGTGTTGAGTGACTCGCTCGGCATCACTTTCGCCTGGCTACTCACCTCGATCACGATGCTGTCGAGGCAGCCATGGTGGTCAACATCCAAACTCGGGTTCCTTCCGGTCGTCCTTGCCGTCACCTTGGCCACGATCGCCGGAGCCAAGCTCTACAAGGCGAGGGTCTGCAGCGTCCGCGCCGTCGAAACCGCCACCCTCATCCGGGCTGGCGCAGTTGCGAGTCTGGCCTGCTGGCTCATCGCGGGCCGAGTCGGCGCTGATGCAGTCCGGGTCTCGACAACCCTCACGTCGGGCGTGCTCTCCTTCGCGTTCGTGATGACCTTTCGAACGCTCTACCGCGTCGCGCTCGAGTCGGCGCGAAGCGGAGGGCGTTTCACCCGTCCTGTGCTTCTCGTCGGCACCGGGGACGAGGCCTACGAACTCGAACAGATGATTGCCGACGAACCTGAGCTCGGCTACCGGGTCGTCGGCGTCGTCGGTCGGGCCGCCGAAGCGGCAGAACGTAAGTTCGCCGCGCCGTACGTCGGGCCGATCGCGGATGTCGTCGAGCTCGCCCGAGCGAGCGGAGTCAACGGCGTCATCATCGGTTCCTCCTCGCTCGGGTTTCGGGAGCTGAACAGGACAGTCCGTGTGCTCCTCGATGCAGGGATCCACATTCAGGTCTCGGGTGGGCTCCTCGGCATCAACGCCAGCAGGTTGCGGTCGAATCCGATTGGAAGGGAGGCGGCGTTCTACCTCGAGCAAGTCCAGCTGACGGGCTGGCAGTCCAACGTCAAACGCGCACTCGACCTCGTGCTCGGCACGCTGGCGCTCATTCTCACGGCTCCGGTCATGACGCTGTTTGCGATCATTATCCGGCGAGACGGTGGAAAGGCGATCTTCCGTCAACAGCGTGTGGGACACAACGGCAAGCCGTTCCAGGTGTACAAGCTGCGCACGATGGTGATGAACGCAGAGGCTCTTCTCGCCGACCTCGAGTCCAAGAACGAACGGAAGGGTCCGCTGTTCAAAATGAAGGAAGACCCTCGTTTCACCCGGATTGGCCGATTCCTCGACAAGACCTCGCTCAACGAGCTTCCGCAGTTGATCAACGTCCTGCGCGGCGAGATGAGCCTCGTCGGCCCTCGACCGGCTCTCCAGCGCGAGGTCGAGCAATTCAACGATCGACTGCTTCTGCGTCACCGAGTCCGGCCTGGCATGACCGGGCTCTGGCAGGTCGAGTCGCGTGACAACCCCTCATTCGCCGACTACGAGCGCTGCGACGTGTTCTACGTGGAGAACTGGTCAGTGCGACTCGACCTGATGATCTTGGCCCAGACCGTGGTCGAAGTCGCGAAACGAGCCGCCGGCAAGTCAACGTCGAACAACCCCGAGAAGGACGCTCCCCGCCCTCGTCCGAACCTCACGAGTGTCGCTTCCGAAGATCGCGCCTCTTGAGGCTCGGCGAGATCAGCCCAGCTCCCGCCTTCCTCTGCGCGCTGCACCCCCAACCGCGCCTCCAACCACACCCCAACCACCTCCCCCTTCCTCTGCGCGCTGAGTATCCGCGCGCAGAGCATGCCGAATTGCAATCATGTAACTCCCATGGGGAGAGTGATCGTTCGAACGGTCAACACGACACCAGGGAGCCTCCTGGACCTAGCGGTGCTGGCGCCCGCTCGTCGGAGCTGTGTCGCCGTCGACTTGGCCACCAATGCCATCTTGCGCGTGCACCACCCTCGTCAGGCGTCGGTCGACCCGTTCACCGTCGTGCGCGTCGAGGTGGGCGAAGCAACGGTCGAGCGGATCGAACAGCCCGAGGCCATCGAAGTTCGAGCGCCGCTGCGACCGATCGGGCGCATCCTCGGCATGCGGTGCGAACGTCTGCTGCGCTCCGTCGGATCGGACCTCGATCACCCTTCGCTCGGCATCCCCGGCCCCGGGATCTCGCTTTGGCAGCTCGACGGGACCAGGCCGTCGGTCGAGGTGCTTCGCGTGCCGCTCTCGACGACGATCTCCCTCGACGAACGGGGTCTGCGTTGTCGTGTCCGGTGGGCTCACGGAGCCGAAGACCTGCCGATCGAAGACCCCCGCCTGCTGCGCCAGCTCGACTGGCTGCCCTCGGGTCGCCTCACCCTCCGCGACTGTGCCCCGGCGCTCGGCTTTCGACCTTCGCGCATGACGGTAGCGCTGAGCCGGCCGAAGCAGGGCTACTGCTACAAGGTCGTCGCCGCGTTCCTGCCCTGAGAGACGCCGTCGCCCGGGCGCCTCGCCGGCGTCAGATCAGGCGAACGTCGCGAACTCGTCCACCGGTGCTCGCTCGGTGCGAAGCGAGTTGATCGGGTGCGAAAGGTCAGCGTGCCCCACGGCCATGCCGCAGTAGAGCCGGAGCTCGTCGGGAACGGCGAAGAACGAGCGGACGAGCTTGTGCCGCAGCATCCAGAACTCCTGCATGCACGTGGCCAACCCGCGCTCTTGGGCCACGAGGGCGATGGTCTGCATGAACATCCCGAGGTGCGCCCACTGACCCGGTCCCATCTGGCGGTCGATGGCAAAGAAGAGCGCCGTTGGCGCCCCGAAGAAGTCGTAGTTCTTGGCGAGCTGGGCGAACCGTGCGCCCTTGTCCTCCCTCGGGATCCCGATGGTCGCGTAGAGGTCCTCGCCGCACTTGAACCGGCGGCTGCGGTACGGCTCTTTGATCGCGGGCGGATACATGGGGAACTCCGTGGCGTCGCCGACCGGATTGGCGGCAACGTCATCGGCGAGCGCGGCGCGAAACGCCGTCATGCCCGCACCCTGCAGGACGTAGACGTGCCAGGGCTGGGTGTTTCCGCCTGATGGCGACCAGCGTGCGATGTCGAGCACGGAGCGCAACTCGTCGGCGCTCACCGGAGTGTCGAGAAAGGCGCGCACAGAGATGCGAGAGGTCACGGCGTCGGTCACGTTCATGCTCCGGAGGCTTGCATGGCCCACGCACTTGGCCCAAGTCGGACCGCTGGGGGAAAGTGGAGCATGTCCGACACGCTCGCCCACTCGTCAGGTCCGTCGGTCCAGGACCTGCTTGCCGCAGATTCCCGCCCGGTGCCCGCCGCGTTGCTCGACCATTCAACCGTCGACTGCGGAACCGCCGAAGTTCCGAAGAGCCGGTACGTCTCTTCGGAGTTCGCCGCACTGGAGAACGAGTACCTCTGGCGGACCACGTGGCAGATGGCCTGCCACATCGACGACCTTCCGAGCCCGGGCAGCCACGTCGTCTACGACGTCGCCGACGAATCGGTGATCGTCTCCCGAACGCGTGACGGTGCGATCAAGGCCTTCTTCAACTCCTGCCTCCACCGCGGCACCAAGCTCCGCACCGACGACGGACGTGTGGCTTCGTTTCGCTGCCCGTTCCACGGCTGGACGTGGGATCTCGACGGCAAGCTCACCGACATCCCCGCCCAGTGGGACTTCCTCCACTTCACCGAAGGGGCCGGGTCGACGTGTCTTCCGGAAGCGAAGGTCGCGCATTGGGGCGGCTTCGTGTTCGTGAACTTCGCCCCCGACGCCGAGCCGTTCGACACGTACGCACGCAAACTGATCGGCCACTTCGCCGAGTTCGACATGGAGAACCGCTACATCGCCTTCCACGCCGTCAAGGAGGTGCCGGCAAACTGGAAGGTCGTCATGGAGGCGTTCGCCGAGGCCTACCACGTCATCGCCACCCATCCCCAGATCCTCGGGTTCTGCGCCGACGAGAACTCCGAGTACTCGATCTGGCCCGACGACCCCTACGTCACCCGGTTCACCAACGCGTTCGCCGTTGGCAGCCCCCACATGGGTGCGACGGGAGAACAGGCCGTCGCCGACGCATATCTGAAGTTCTACAGCGGCCGCAAAGGCGTCACCGCAGATTCCGCAGTCACCATCGACGATGACGCCGCAGCACGACCGGTCATGGCGGAGTTCCTCCGCGAACGGATGGCCCCCATCTACGGCGTGGACCTGGCCGAAGTGAGCGACTCCGAACTTCTCGATGCGGTGCTGTATCACCTCTTTCCGGCGTTCGCTCCGTGGGCAGGCCTGGGCCAACCCCTCGTCTACCGCTGGCGGCCCGGACCGACCCCGGACTCGTGCTTCATGGACGTGATCCGCATGCAGCCGGTTCCAACCGGCCAACCGCGTCCGCCGAGGTCGCCGATGACCGTGCTCGACAAGCACCAGTCGTGGAAGGAGGCGCCCGGGATGGGCGGATTGGCCGACGTGTTCGAACAAGACATGGAGAACCTGCCGAAAGTCCAAGCCGGACTCAAGTCCCGGGCGAAGTCGACGGTGACGTTCGCGCGGTACCAGGAGGGACGCATGCGCCACATCCACCGGCTCATCGACGCCCGGATCCTCGCCGGACTCGCCGCCGACGGACGTGACCGCGCCGACGTGCAGCGCTTCCTCGTCGAGTAGCCCACCTTCCTTCCGCCGACGCTGGCACCGAACGACCCCGGCTGACCGACCTCACGGTGGGCGGCGCGTGAGAG
>JANOJN010000235.1:0-32084 GCA_031418775.1 Acidimicrobiia bacterium | reverse complement strand
GCGGCACTGCTCACGACGTGCGTCGCGGCGTTCATGTTGGCACTCGAGCAGGGACAGGAGCGTGGCTGGACCAGCGTCCCGATCGTCGGCGGTTTCTCCCTGGCAGTATTCGCCTTTGCGCTGTTCCTCCGTCAGGAACGTCGAGCGCCCGAACCGATTCTCCCTTTGCACCTGTTTCGCAACCCCCACCTCCGTACGTCGTATCTCCTCGGCTTCCTCATCGGCCCGTCGATGTACGCGACCGGCCTGTTCTTCGGACTGTTCTTCCAATCAGTGCGGTTCATGTCCCCGACGGTCGCCGGCCTCGCCGGGGTGCCGATCATGATCGGCCTGGTGCTCGGAGCAACCCTAAGCGGACGTATTATCTCGAAACTCGGGCGGTACCGGATGTTGCCTCGGGTGGGTTTCGCCATGTGCGGGCTCGGTGGATTGAGCGCGGTCTTCCTGACCTCGACGACCTCGTACGCAGTGATCGCGCCGATGTTGCTCCTCACCGGTCTCGGCACTGGCATCGCCGCGCCGATGATGTCCATCGTCGCCCAGAACTCCGCCGATCCCAAAGACCTCGGCATCTCGAGCGCCGTGCAAAACTTCATGCGCAGCGCGGGCGCGGCCATCGCCATCGCCGTCTTGTCCGTGTACTTCAATCACCATGTGAAGAGCGAGTTGGAACGCAAGGCCGAGGGCGGACGCAGCCTCTTTCGCCTCATCCGCAAGCCGAGCGAGATCGAGCGCCTCCCCGGCGACACGCGGAACGCCATCACGCACGCCATTGCCAGCGCCTCCGGTCGCGTCGTGATGATAAGCGCGCTAATCGTCCTCGTCGGTTGGCTCCTCACCTTCCGTGTTCAGGACCAGCCGTTGCGAACGACCAGCGGCCTCGAAGCCCGCTCCGCCGAATAGTCACCGGCCCCGTGATCAGTCGAGGGCCCACTCCAGCTCTGTCACACGGTCGTAGCGGCTGAGCCAGGTGAGGGAAACGAAGCCGCGCTCGACGGCGCCGCCGTCTTCGTTCTCCGGGAGTTCGATCGGATCGCCCCAGGACAGGGAGACCCGGAAGGCACCCTCATGGCCGGGACGCGGTTCAAGGGTGGCGGAGGAAATCGTGCGCGGTGGGACGCTGCCGACGTCGGTCCACCTCCAGCCCTTCAGTTGATCGATGGGGAGGTTCGGCACGTTCACGTTCAGCACGCTGGGAGTCGACGGCGGACTGGCGATGAGACGTCGGACCACGTCGGCGGCGACGGTGGCCGCAGTCGCCCACAGCTGTGAGCCCAGCGACGCCTCGTCGCCTTGACCATCGACTTCGTCGGGAACGGACTGACTCACGGCGACTCCGGTGATGCCCCCGCTGCGGGCGGTCACTGCGGCGCCGACGGTCCCCGAGTGATAGACCGCCCGCCCGACGTTCGCTCCTGGATTGATTCCGGACACGACGAGGTCGGGTTTGCCGCCGAAGACACCCATGCGGCCGAACATGGTGCACAGCGCCGGCGGTCCGTTGATCACATGGACGACGCCACCGAAACCTTCGATGTGCCCGGGATGCACCTCCGGGCGGATCAGGTGCACCGGCCCGAGCGAGGCCGAGCAGCCGGAATACTCGCTGTCCGGTGCGACGACCACCACGTCGCCGAACTGCTCCATCGCTCTCGCGAGCACGTGAAGGCCGATCGAATCGATGCCGTCGTCGTTGGTCACCATGATGCGCACGACCGCCACCGTAGCGACCGTGGGTGAACGAAAGGCAAACGAGCGGGCCTCAGCGGCGGCCGAGCAACTCGTTCACGGAAATCGTGGCCGCCTCGCCGGGCGCCAGCCAGCGGATTCTCGGGTCGCGTCGAAACCACCGCTCCTGGCGGACCGCGAACTGACGGGTCCGGACGATGGCTGTTTCGATGGCCTCGTCGAGGGTGCACGCACCATCGAGATGCGCCCACAGCTCCCGGTAGCCGAGCGCCTGTCGAGCGGTGCGCGAGAGGCGGTCACCGAATGCCGCCCGGAGGGAGGCCGCCTCGTCGACGAACCCTCCGCGGATCTGCGTCGCGAAACGGAGCTCGATGCGCCGGCGAAGCTCCTCGCGCGGCCAGAGAATCCCGACGATGATCGGCGTGTCGGCCCGTTCGTCGGATCGGCTGGCCTGAAGACCGGGCCCGTAGGAAGAGAACGGACGACCGCTTCCGACGCATACCTCGAGCGCTCGGACGATTCGCCGATCGTTGGTGGGTTCCATCCGAGATGCGGCTTCAGGGTCAAGGACTGCTAGCCGCGCATACAATCCGGCAACCCCGTCCGAGTCGAGTTGGTCCTGAAGAGCGCGGCGGACTTCGGGATACTGCGCCGGCAACGAGAATCCGTTCACGACGGCGTCGACGTAGAGCCCGGTTCCTCCGACCATCACGAGATCAGCGTTTCGGTCCTCGGTGTCGGCGACGACCCGATCGGCATGACGTTGGAACTCGGCGACGGAGTAGTCGACATCTGGATCGACCAGATCGAGCCCGTGGTGAGCGACAGCTGCACGCTCTGATGCCTTCGGTTTCGCGGTGCCGATGTCCATGCCGCGGTACACGGTCATCGAGTCGACGCAGAGGATCTCCGCATTTCCGAGTTCACTCGCCGCCCGGATCGCGAGGTCGCTCTTTCCCGATGCCGTCGGGCCGACGATGACGAGACGGGAAGACACCGAACGACTTCTACCAGCGGACATGGATATACAGGACTCGTTCTCGGGCTCGACGACACTCCATCGCCGCCCTTCACCCTAACGGCGCGTGTTCGCTGCGAAGCCACGAGTTGGGCGCTGGGTCACGTAGCATCGGAGGTCGTGTTTGCACCGCACCACCCGAAGCGTTCAGCACGCGTGTTCGTCGCGCTGGTGGCGACAATCCTCGTCGTTCACGTGTCACCCACCTTCGCGGCCTCGACGAAGACGACCAAGGGGGTGTCGTCCGCCAAGCCGATCAAGACGGCTTCCGGCGGGAAGGTCTCGGCAGGATCGCTGACGGGCACGGTGTCGAAGACCACTCTTCCGGCGGCGCATACCCCGAAGAGTGACCTTGTCGGCTGGGAACTGATGGCCGAAACGGAATGGCCGAAGGCGCGTGACGCCGTTCGAGCGGCGGCGACCAACCCATCGATCCGCGTGCACCGGTCCCCCGATGAATTCTCGCCGGCGTTGTCGATGCAAAAGGGCAAGTCGGCCTTCGGAGCAATCGCGTTCCTCGCCCTCGGCCGTCGCGGTGACTTCATCCGAGTGCTGATGCCGCTGCGCCCCAACGGTACGGTCGGATGGGTGAAGGCGTCCGATGTCACACTCGATCGTCTGCAGTACCGGATCGTCATCGAAGTCGACCGCAACATGCTCACGGTCGAGGGCAACGACGGAGTGATCGTGTCGACCAAGGTCGCGCTCGGCACGAACAACACGCCGACACCGACCGGCTTGTTCTACGTACGCGAGATCGTTCCGCAGGCAAACCCCAAGGGTGGTCTGGGGCCGGTCGCCCTCGGACTTTCGGGGCTCTCGGAAGAACTCCGCAGCTTCGCCGGAGGTTTCGGACGTGTCGCCATCCACGGGACCAACGCTCCGGGCAAGCTGGGGGGCGACGTGAGCCACGGCTGTGTCCGTATGGACAATCCGAACATCACGAAGCTCGCCAAGCTTCTCCCTCTCGGCACTCCGGTCGAGATCCTACGTACACGTACTGACCAGAAGTCCGAGGCGGAACGTCTCGGCAGTCTCTGGATGGATCAGACGATCAATCCTCCGGCCAATCTCGCTGCTCTCCCCGTCGTCACGGCCACCGATGCGACCCTGCCGGGCGCCGTGCCTGTCGCGGCCACTGTCGCACCGACGAGTTCGACCGTCCCGGCGCAGACCTCCGCCGCACCGACGACCACCGCGTCGACCTCGGGCTGACGACGGCGCTCAGGCCAGGACGAGCTGCCCCCCTACGGATCGGACCAGTCCGTCGCTGACGAGCGAGGCGGTGACGCGAAGCGCTCGAGCATGATCGATCGGCCAGCCCATCGCTTCCGCGAGATCGGCGTGACCGACGGGACCTTCACGGAGTGCCGCCAGGAGGCGTCCCCGACCTTGACGATCGGACCCCTCGAACCGGCTCTGCCGGCGACTGACCGCGGCCGAGCCATTCGCCGGGTCGGCCTGCTCACCGGAACGGTGCCACGCGCAGATCACCGCGATCGGGCACTGGCCGCAGCGCGGCGTTCGTTTCGTGCAGACCAGGGCGCCGAGGTCGAGCATGCCTTGATTCCACTGCCAGGAACCGCCAGGAGGTGACAGCGCATCGGCGATGGACTGGGCCTCCACCGCCGAGCAGGGTCGTCCCATGACCGAGCGAGCAAGGATCCGGCCGACGTTGGTGTCCACGACGGCCGCGTCGTCCTCGAAGGCGAAGGCGAGCAACGCACGAGCGGTGTAGGACCCGATCCCCGGCAGCGCCATGAGCTCACTCAGCGACCTCGGGAACGACCCGCCGTGCGAGGTTTCCACCGCGATGGCCAACCGATGGAGATTCACCGCTCGGCGGTGATAGCCGAGCCCCGCCCACTGGCGCACCACCCCGGATTGGGCCGCAGAAGCGCACGCGGCCACGGCCGGAAACGCTTCGAGGAACGCCTCCCACTTCGGGATGACACGGGCGACCTGCGTCTGCTGCAGCATCACCTCCGCGACGACAACAGCCCACGGGTCACGCGTTCGCCGCCAGGGAAGATCGCGCCGAACAGCATCGGCCCACGGCGATAGCAGTGTCCGGAACGAGTCGATCGTGTCCGCCGTGATGTCAGCGGGCAACAAATGTTCAGGCCCAGATGTCGGTGCCGTCGTACGGACGACGGCGGGCCTTCGCGGCATCACGCGTCCACACCATGAGCTTGCGTTTGAAGTAGCAGACCTCTTCGCCGCGCTGATTGATGCCCTTCGTCTCCACGGCGACGATGCCCCGGTCGCCCTTGGACGTGAGGGTCTTGTCGAGAACGCGCGTCTCGGCGTAGATCGTGTCGCCGTGGAACGTCGGCCTCGAGTGCTTCAGCGTCTCGATCTCGAGGTTGGCGATCGCCGCACCGCTGACGTCGGGCACGCTCATACCGAGCACCAGTGAATAGACGAGGTTGCCGACCACGACGCACCGACCCTGCGGCGTCTCGTTCTCGGCGTACCACTCGTTGGTGTGGAGCGGATGATGGTTCATCGTGATCATGCAGAAAAGGTGATCGTCGGCCTCGGTGATGGTCTTGCCGGGCCAGTGCTTGTAGATGTCGCCCACCTCGAAGTCCTCGTAGTGGCGGCCAAAGGAACGTTCGTGTGTGGTCACGATCTCGACGCTACCGGCAGCCGCCGGCGATCGGCGAGTCGGCAACGGGCCCCGGGTCGTTCGTCAAGCGCCCACCGAAACCCGCAGGCTCTAGCCTCGTTGCGCTGTGACGCCCGCCCCTCCCCCATCTGTGACACCGCCCGCGGGGGTCACACAGCAGGGGGGTTCCGCGTCGCGAATCCCTGCCGAGGCGCTCTTCCTGATCAGCGCGATCGCGCAGTACACGGGCGCAACCATCGCCGTCCGGCTGTTCGACCGGGTCGAGCCCGCGACCGTCGCCTGGTTCCGGGTGATCGGCGCTGCCGTGGCACTGTTCATCGGGGCGCGTGTGCTTCGCCAGAGGTCGAGCCGGCCATGGACGAGCTCCGAGGTCCGCTCGGCTGCGCTGCTCGGCATCGCCACAGCGTTCATGAACTTGTTCTTCTTCCTCGCCATCGACCGGCTTCCGTTCGGCAAGGGCGTGACCATCGAATTCCTCGGACCGATCGTTGTCGCCGCGGCAATGACGCGAACCCGCCGCAACGCGATCGCTCTCGGGCTGGCGGTGAGCGGCGTCTTGCTGCTGGCCGGGCTCGAACTCGACGGCGACCGGCTCGGGATCGCGTTCATCCTGATCGCATCGGGCATGTGGGCCGTCTACATCGTGATCGCCACGAAGGTGGCGAAGCTCGACCGCGGCCTCGAGGGACTCGTCCTGGGGCTGGCCATCGGAGCCGTGGCGATCGCACCGTTCGGCGTCAGTGACGCTGAGACCGTTCTGGCCACGCCGAGCATCCTCGCCCTGTGTCTCGTCGTCGGCGTGTTCTCCAACGCCATCGGCTACGGACTCGACCAATACGTGCTCCGACGGATCTCCATGCGCCGCTTCTCGGTGATGCTGGCGCTCCTCCCGGTCGTCGCCCTGATCATGGGCGCGCTCTTCCTCGACCAGCAACCCGAGCCGTTCGACCTCGTTGGCGTGACGTTGGTCCTGTGCGGCGTCGTCGTGCAGGACCGAGCAGACACCTGAAGCGGGCAGAGGCGTCGAGGTCGTACCGCCGAGGGGATTCCCCACTAGTGATTTTTCCGGCACCGCAACTAGGTTGGGGGGCCATGTCTGCACAAGATCTCACTGCCGCTGCGGCCGTCGTCGACGCCTGCCGTGCCGTCGTCGACACCGCCCTTCGCCACCTGGCCGCTATGGTCGACGGCGCTCGCACCGATGCGATCGTCGATGCCAACCAACAGGTCGTCTACGACATCGCCCACGCCGCCGCGGCCGTCGAGAACGCCCGTGCAGTCCTCGACTACGGCAACAAAGGCGCGCTCGAAGCCCGCATCACCTGCGCCTTCGTGGCCGAGGCTGCGTTCGAGGTTGCCGCGCGGACATGGGGGCGCGAGTCCGAGTGGGGCATCGACGCGACCACCCTCGACGTCACCCGTTCGTTCGTCGCTACCTACCGCTCGCCCGCATTCCTGGCGTCGCTCCACGACGACATGAAGGGGAGTCTCGGGGGGCCACGACATCTCAACCCGGACTACGAGATGGTGGCCGACACCTTCCGCCGCTTCGCCGACGAACAGGTCCGCGAGCGCGCCGAGCATGTGCACCGGCACAACGACGATGTACCCGAGGAGGTCATCTCCGGCCTGGCCGAAATGGGCGGCTTCGGCCTTTCCGTGCCGGAGGAATACGGGGGCTTCTCCACCGGTGACAGCGGTGAATATGTCGGGATGGTCGTTGCCACCGAGGAGTTGTCCCGCGGATCACTCGGCATCGGTGGGTCGCTGATCACCCGACCCGAGATCCTCACCCGGGCGCTCGTCCGCGGCGGCACACCCGAGCAGAAGAAATCATGGCTACCGCGCGTCGCGACAGCGGAGGTCATGGGCGCTGTTGCCGTGACCGAGCCCGACTTCGGGTCCGACGTGGCGGGCATCAAGGTGACCGCCACGCTGTCCTCCGACGGCACCCACTACGTGATCAACGGGGTGAAGACATGGTGCACATTCGGAGCGCGGGCAAACGTTCTGCTGCTGCTCGCCCGTACGGACCCGGACCGCTCGAAGACCCACCGAGGACTGTCCCTGTTCATCGTCGAGAAGCCCATCGGTGACTCGCACGGCTTCGTGTTCGACCAGCCCGAGGGCGGCCGCATGGAAGGGCGCCCGATCGACACTTTGGGCTATCGGGGCATGCACTCCTATGAGATCGCACTCGTTGGATGGCGCGTGCCGAAGGAGAACCTCATCGGCGAGGAGAGCGGTCTCGGCAAGGGCTTCTACTTCCAGATGGAGGGCTTCGAGAACGGACGCCTGCAGACAGCGGCGCGTGCCGTCGGACTCATGCAGGCGGCCTACGAAGCGGCCGTCGCCTACGCCGACAACCGGGTCGTGTTCGGCAACAACATCGGCGAGTACCAGCTGACCAAGGTCAAGCTCGCCCGCATGGCCGTGGTGATCCAGGCGGCCCGCCAGTTCTCCTACGTCGTCGCCAACCTCATGGGCAAGGGCGAGGGCGCGATGGAAGCGTCAATGGTCAAGGCCTACGTGTGCCGGGCCGCAGAATGGGTCACCCGCGAGGCGATGCAGATCCACGGTGGCATGGGCTACGCCGAGGAGTACCCGGTATCGCGGTTCTTCGTCGATGCCCGTGTGCTCTCGATCTTCGAAGGGGCGGACGAGACGCTGTGTTTGAAGGTCATCGCCCGGAAACTGTTCGAGGGCGTCGGCACCAAGTAGGCAGGTTCTTCGCCGGTTTCCCCGTGCCGGACCGTCGATCAGGAGAGTTCGGGGACCTGGAGCTGGCCGAGCGCGTCGAGCCGACGTCGCCATTCCTTCTGCGCCCCGGACCCCTCCCGGGTCCGGGCCAGGAGCGAGAACATCTGCGCACGTACGAGGGCGAGGACCGCGTCCGGCGACCACCCGAGCATCGCCAGCCGGTCAGATCGGTAGCCGTCGACGAAGGAGTCCCACACACCGTCGGGCGCGCGCCGGAAGGTCAGCGACCACCAGATCCACGCCGCGTCGGCCAAAGGATTGCCTTGGCCGGCGAACTCCCAGTCGATCAGGCCGACAAGTTGACCATCGTCCCAGAGCGTGTTGTGAAAGCCTGCATCTCCGTGCACCAGCGAGAGGCCAGTTTTCAACGCCGGGTGTGTGAAGGCAACGTTCGCGGCAAGATCGACCGCACGGTCGGTGGCCCATCGGGCCGACAGGTCAATCTCGAGACCAGCCGGAACAGCGAAGGGACCCAGCGTGGTGTCGTGCACCACGCTGAACATCCGACCGAGCTGGCGCGCGCAGAGCTCCAACTCGTCGACGTCGCTCCGCTGGATGAGACTCATACCGGACTCGGCGTCGATGGCACCGATGACGAGCACGGTCCACTCGTCATCGTCGTCCGCTCCGTAGCCACGCAGCGCGGGAACGGGAAGATCGGTGGTGGCGAGGAACCGCAGGAACTCCGTCTCCCGTCGAAGATCCGCGCGCTTACGGATGTCGCTGTTCGCCTTCACCACGACCGCTTCGCCGTCGATGGTGGTGAAGAAGGTGGTGTTGGAATACCCGCCGACCGTCGGTCGCACTCGTCCAACGTCGCCGAATCGCGACAGCACGGCGCGCACCGGTGCCGGAACGACGATCGCAAGTTGTGACATCAGCCGCGCAGCTCAGCCGGACCTGGAGCGGCCGACCCGGCCTCGGCGCCGCTCGAACCGGGACTCGGCGAGCTGGATCAGACGCTCGACGAGTTCGGCATGCGTCACGCCAGCCGCTTCCCAGAGCTTGGGGTACATCGAGATCGGCGTGAAGCCGGGAATGGTGTTCGCCTCGTTGATCACCCACCCCCGGCCGTCTCCCCCGGTCGATCCGTCGTCGAGGAAGAAGTCGACGCGCGCCATGCCCTCACACCGCAGCGCGCGGTACGCGAGCTCGGCAAGGCGCTGTCCTTCGAGCACATCCTTGGGCGAGATCGCCGCGGGAATGGCGTAGTTGGCGCTCGCATTCACGTACTTGTCCTCGTAGTCGTAAAAGGAGGCTCCCGGGAAGATCTCGCCAGCGGCGGACACCTCGACGACTTCGTTCCCCATCACGGCGAATTCGATCTCCCGCCCCCGTATCGCTTCCTCGACGACGATCGTGTCGTCGAAACGCATTGCCTCGGCCAAGGCCTCGCGTAGCTCCTCCGACCCGCCCGCCTTGGACACACCCACTGACGACCCCATGTTCGCCGGCTTCACGAAGACCGGCCATCCGATCTCCGAGGCCACCTCCGACGTGAACGACACGACAGATGCGTCATCAGCGAGCTCCCAGGACCGGCGCTCCAACCATTTCGCCTGAGGGAGACCAGCAGCCGCAAGCACGACCTTTGCCACCGCCTTGTCCATCGACAGAGCGGAACCCAACACTCCGGGACCGACGTAGGGGACGCCGGCGAGCTCGAGAAGACCCTGCACCGTGCCGTCCTCGCCGTTCGGCCCGTGCAGCACCGGTATCACGACGGGCAACGCGTGGAGCGCGAGTTGGTCCGCGGTGCCTGCCGCCGCAAGCGCGGCAACGGGGCTCGTCGAGGCACCGCCAATCTCGACCTGCACCATCGACTCGGTGCCGGCATCGCGTCGATGGAGCGCAAGCGCAGAGTCGCTCACCGACCAAGCGCCATCGGGCGATATCCCGATCGGCAGTACATCGAACTTGGCCGGATCGAGCGCGCGGAGAAACGTCACTGCGGACATGCGGGAAACGTCGTGCTCGGCCGATCTTCCACCGAACAGCAGCACGATCCGACGACGTCCGGGCGCGTCACTCACGTCGTTCCCACCAGGATCGCCCGAATACCGAGACCCATGATGAACAGGCCGCCGAAGCCGTAGAGCAGATACAGCTTGTGGCGGAGCTGATACCGGTAGGCATAGAGGAAGCCAACCGCGATGATGGCGACGAATCCGTAGAACATGTGGAACTGGGGAGGCGTGATCTTCTCGTTCGTGTAGAGAATCACACCGAGGATGACCTGCACGAAGACGGTGACCTGCACGGCGACGGTGAACCACCACAGCGCACGCGTGCGCAGCGACTCCACGCGATGGGCCGCGAGTGCCCAGACACCCGCCATCCCGTTGCCGATGATCATCATCCACGCCCACGCCTCGTGGAACGGCAGCAGCGTCGCGAGAACTGATGCGACGGGGAGAAGCGATGACACGGCAACGAACCTACCCCCTGGTTCGGTAGGGGTGGTGAGAACAGCCTCCCCGCGAGCAGCGAAGTAGACCGCTGCGGCCGGACGCGTGGAACTGGTCGCGGTAGTACCGTTCGGCGCATGAGCATCCCCGTCGCGGTCGAGGCCCTGTCCGAAACAGTGGAACGGTGAAGCACACGGCGCTCGGTCGCACCGGGCTACAGGTGTCGAGGATCTGTCTGGGCACGATGACGTTCGGCAACCAGTGCGACGAGGAGGCCTCGCGGGCGATTCTCGATCATGCTCTCGAACTCGGCATCAACTTCATCGACACCGCCGACATGTATCCGGCTTCGGGCCCCGACAGTGCGGGCGAAACCGAACGCATCATCGGACGCTGGATGACGGGCCGGCGCGACAACGTGGTGCTCGCCACGAAGTTCTGGGCACCCATGGGACCTCAGCGTTGGCAGCGCGGTGGCGGTCGACGCCACATCATGGAAGCGGTCGAAGGTTCGCTTCGTCGACTGGGCACCGACACGATCGATCTTTACCAGATCCATTTTCCCGATCGAGCGACGCCGACCGACGAGACCCTGGGCGCGCTCGACGACCTGATCCGCCAGGGAAAAGTGCACTACATCGGGTGCTCGAACTTCCCGGCGTGGATGCTCGCCCGCGCCCTCGGACGCAGCGAGGTTCTCCGCGTGGCCCGATACGACTGTGTCCAACCGCGCTACAACCTGCTCTTCAGATCCTTCGAGCGCGACCTGTTCGAACTGTGCGTCGACGACAACGTCGGCGTGATCGCCTACAACCCCCTTGCCGGTGGACTCCTCACCGGCAAGCACCGACGCGAGGCCCCCGAAGCGGGATCGAGGTTCACACTCGCGGGTGGCCAGGGTGACCGTTACAAGGAGCGCTACTGGAACGACCGGCTCCACGATGCAGTCGACGCGATCCGCCCCCTCGCCGCCGAGGCCGGGATCTCGATGGCGCAACTGGCTATCGCATGGGTGCTCGAACACCCTGCGATCACCGCACCGATCGTCGGCGCCACGCGTCCCGCCCAGCTCGATGATGCTGCCGCAGCGGTGACGTCGGGCCTCGACGCCGGTCTGAAAGCCACCCTCGACGAGCTCACCGACGAGTTCCGCCTGGTCGACGCCGACCGCTGAGCCGGCCTCGGGGGTCACACCCGGTGCCGGGCATCAATCCCGACCGGCACCGGCCATCAGTAGCGTGTGCACCCGGTTTCTCATGTCACAACTCGCCACCGCCGTCGACCTCATCCACTCCGTGTCAGCCGGTCGAGCGTTGACGCTGGTCGGGATCGGCGGACGCGGAGGATCCGGGAAGTCAACGCTCGCCGGCGCCATCGAGGCATCGCTTCCCGACGTGCAGGTCGTCACGACGGACGCGTTCTGGAACGGCAGCCAGTTCGACCTTCCCCGACTTCGGACCGAGGTTGTCGAGGTATTGCTACGCGGCCGAACGGCAACGTACGAGGCGTGGGATTGGGCGAACAGGGCCGCGGCGGGTCAGCGCGCGTTGGTCCCGTTTGGTGTCGTCGTCATCGAGGGCGTCTGTGCGCTGCACGAGATGTTTCGCCACGACCTTGACGTGCGGATCTGGGTAGACGCCGCCTACGAGCTCCGCCTCTCGCGAGGCGTTGCAAGAGATGGCGAGGCGTCCCGCGCCACCTGGACCGAGGTCTGGATGCCCTCGGAAGACGCCTACGTCGCCCGGGACAACCCCATTCCGTGCGCCCAACTCGTCATCGACGGCGCCATCCCCTACTGACCACTCCAGTTCCCGCAACGGCGATTCGGCGGCCGAATCGTGCGGGAAAACCCGGTAGCGGGCGATGAACAACGCGCGAGGGCGCCGATTCCGTCGGAAACCGATGCGTCGCTGTACTCGTGGGATCACGGATCGTCATTCTCGGTGGCATCGCGAACTGGCGCGATCGGCAACAGGAGAATCTCGTGCGCTCGACACCTCTGGCCCTGACCGGCCCGGCCGCCGCGGCGGCGTATCGACTCGACGGGTTTCGTGATCTCGACTGGCCGTTGCGCTGGTGCGGGCCGCGTTCGGGATCGCACACGAACGAAGCCGTGCGAACGAGCAAATGGAAGGAACCAGTGCTCATCGGAGAGGACCATGTCGCTCCCATCGAGCTCGTCCTCCGGCACCTCGGCAATCATCCCGAGGACCTCTGCGTCGATTGCATCACCGCCGAGCAGCGAATCGAACTCGCCCTTGAGCATGCGCTCCGAGACGGAATGGTCTCCGTTGACGCCCTCGAAGTTCGCGGAGCACGGAGCAAGGGCGATGCGTTACTCCGCTCGGCCCTCCGGCTTCGTGGAGATGAGCCACCAACGGAGAGCTACGCCGAAACACGGGCGGACCAGTTCCTGCGTTCGCTCGGGTACTGGTGTTGGCGGCAGGTACCGCTGGTCGGAGCAAACCATCGGGTCGACTTCGTCCTCCCCACACGACCGAGCTCCAAGCGCCGGCCTCGGCCGGTGCCGTTCCGACCCGGCGACGGATTGATCATCGAAATCGACAGCCGCGAGTTCCACGAGAGGGCGTTCGAACGCGATCGCGCTCGCCAAACGAACTACGACCGGCTCGGCTATCGCTGGGTGGCGTTCACCCCGAACCAGATCGAACGGTCTCCACTTCTCGTCGCACAAACGATTGAGGCCGTCCGAGGAGCTGGCCGGCGCAGCTACTGATCACCCATCGCCCGCTACTGCGATTCCGGGGTCGAAACGCACGTGAAAACCCGGTAGCGGGCGATGAAACCCCGTGTTGGGCGCGGGTCTACTTGACGGCGCCCGTCGATCGGAGGTGCTCGACGGCGGTGGCGTCGTAGCCCGCGAGCGCGAGCACGTCGTCGGTGTTCTGCCCGGGGTGCGACGGCGGCGACGAGATCACCGGGACGGTGCGGCTGAAACGCGGCGCCGGCGCCGGCTGGGTGACACCGGCGACCTCGACGAACGTCGAACGAGCGACGTTGTGCGGGTGCTTCGGAGCTTCTGCGATCGAGAGAACGGGGGCGAAGCAGACGTCGGAATGCTCCATCAGGTCACACCATTCGTCACGCGTCTTCGTTCGGAAGAGGACTTGCAGCTTCACCTTCAGGGCCGGCCATTGGGAACGGTCCATCTGCGCATCCCACTCCGCGCCCTCCAGCTGAGCGAGCCGGCGAAGCTCGGCATAGAACTGCGGTTCGATCGACCCAAGTGAGATGTAGGTCCCGTCGGCGCATTCATAGACGTCGTAGAAGTGGGCACCGGTGTCGAGGAGGTTCGTTCCGCGCTCCGGGCGCCACACACCCATGGCCGTCATCGCGTGGAACATCGTCATCAACGTGGCGGCGCCGTCGACCATTGCGGCGTCGACGACCTGTCCCTTACCCGAACGGTGAGCTTCGAGGATCCCGCACACAAGGCCGAAGGCGAGGAACATCCCACCGCCGCCGAAGTCTCCCACGAGGTTGAGCGGTGGCACCGGTGCGTGTCCGGCCCGACCGATCGGCTCGAGCGCGCCGGCCAGGGCGATGTAGTTGATGTCGTGACCGGAGGCCTGTGAGTAGGGACCGGTCTGACCCCACCCGGTCATCCGGCCGTAGACCAGTTTCGGATTTCGGGCGAGACAGTCGTCGGGACCGAGACCGAGCCGCTCCGTGACTCCGGGACGAAAGCCCTCGAACAACGCCTCGGCCTTCTCGACCAGGCGCATGACCACTTCGACGCCTTCGGGGTTCTTCAGGTCGACACCGATGGAAAGACGGCCGCGATTGGAGATGTCCTTCGGTGGGTTCGCAGGATCACCGCCGCGTACGGCCTGGGAACGCTCGACCCGGATCACCGTGGCACCCATGTCCGAGAAAAGCATTCCGGCGAAAGGCCCGGGGCCGATTCCGGCGAGTTCGATGATCGTGATTCCGGACAGTGGGCCGCTCATGGCACCCACTCTCCACGCGCTCGCTCACCTCGGGCAAGTCCGGACGACGATGCGTCAGCCGTTGGCGACGACCCGAGTGCCCAGCGCGTAGTCGATGAGCCTGCGCCGGTGGGAGGTGACAACCACCAGCATCGCGTCGAGAATCGCCAGCGGAGGTAGAACCGACCGCGCAAGAGCGCGCACCACCGAGCACTCCGAACCGTCGACGCGGACGAGACGAAGGCCGAACACCATCTTGCCGAACGATGCACGCCACATGACGATCGGGAAGATGTGCACAGCGACGATGGCGCCGACGAGTGCCGGAGCGGGTCGGAGCGGGTCCCCGACGAACGGATAGCCGACGAGGAGCTTGTAGCCGACGACGACAACGAAATCGATCAGCACATCGATGATGAGCGCGAGCAGGCGAGGCGCGTGGTCAGGAACGTGCTTGCCTCCAGCACCGCGTCCGTAGAGATGGAATTCACGTTCGCGGCGCATGAGTTCCTGCACCGTCAGCGGACGTTCCTTGGTCGCCTCGCCCTGCTCGGGCTCGGGGATCTCCGACCAGGAAGTGACGTCCTCGGGCAGCCACCATCCGTAGTGCTGTTTGGACCGCTGTGCGTTCGCCGGGTCGTTCGGATCGACGCGGATCCCCGTGGGCCCGACGAGGATGGTCGGCGCGATCAATGCCGGGGTCTCGTCGGTGCCCTCGGCGGCGACTCCGTCGGCGGAAAGGTCACCCTCCAGCGCGGTCGGAGACGACGTGGCCGAACCGCGAGCGATTCGTTTCAGACGACTCATTGATCACGCATCGACGCATTGCCGCTTCACCGCCATCGTCAATAGTGATGAAGCACCGCTCGGACCGGGCTCACGGCCGCGGCCGGAGCGGCAGACTGGACCCATGCCTTCCGTACGCGCCGTCGCCCCGGGACGAGTCAACATCATCGGAGACCACACCGACTACACCGGGGGGTTCTGTCTCCCGATGGCGATCGACATGGCGACGACCATCACCGGCGAACGGACGGACGACGGCGTCGTACACCTCGTCTCCGCCGCCGAGCCGGAGCCGGTCAGCGTCGCCATAGAGGTGACGGACCCGGCATCGGTGACGCCTTTGTGGGGTCGCTACGTAGCGGGGGTGGTGAGCGAGCTTCGGCCAAAGGACGGATTTCGCGGGCACGCCGAGACGACCATCCCGATCGGGGCCGGGCTGTCGTCGAGCGCGGCACTCGAAGTGGCGCTCGCACTCGCGCTCGGTTTCGAGGGGTCCATGCTCGAACTGGCGCGGCTCTGCCAACGGGCAGAACAGGTGTCGTCGGGCGTTCCGTCGGGCATCCTCGACCAGCTCGCGAGCGCCGGTGGTCGGGAAGGAAAGGCGATGATCATGGACTGCCACGACCTTTCGCTCACCTACGTGGACGTTCCCGACAACGCCGACATCGTGGTGATCCACTCGGGCCAGGAGCGCACACTGTCCGGTTCCGAGTACCCGACGCGTGTCGCGCAATGCGCGGCAGCCGAGGCCGTGATCGGTCCGCTGCGTCTCGCCACGCTTGCCGCCGCGGCGTCGATCGAGGATCCGGTGGTCGCAAGACGGGCGCGGCATGTGGTGACGGAGAACCAGCGGGTGCACGACTTCGCCGCAGCGTTGGCGGACGGGCATCTCGCCGAAGCGGGCGCGATCATGACGCAGAGCCACGCCAGCCTGCGTGACGACTACGAAACGTCGACGCCCATCGTCGACCGGCTCATCGACACACTCCTCGCCACGCCGGGGGTCTTCGGCGCCCGCATCACCGGCGGCGGATTCGGCGGATGTGTCGTCGCGTTGACCGAGCCCGGTGCACTCGACATCGGCTGGACGGTCCGGCCGGCCGCCGGGGCCCGTCTGCTCTGAGCGGATGAGTCGGCGCGCCAACCCCGCCGGACGCACTCGACATCGGATAGAGCTCGACTGCTCTGAACGACCCATCCAGCGCGTGTACCGTGCTCGCTGCGGCTCCGGAATGGACCGCAACCGGAACACTTCTGAAGGAGAGCGGTCATGGCCCAGCACGTTCGAGGAATCGTCGCGATGGCGAAGAAGAGCCCGGTCTCGATGGAGACCATCGTCATTCCTGATCCCGGTCCGGGAGAGGCCGTCGTGCAGATCCAGGCGTGCGGTGTGTGCCACACCGACCTGCATTACCGCGAAGGCGGCATCAACGACGACTTCCCGTTCCTGCTGGGCCACGAGGCGGCGGGAATTGTGGAGTCGATCGGTGACGGCGTGGCCAACGTTGCCGTCGGGGATTTCGTGATCCTCAACTGGCGAGCCGTGTGCGGTAACTGCCGCAGCTGTCGACGCGGCAGGCCGCAGTTCTGCTTTTCCACGTTCAACGCCACCCAGAAGATGACGCTGCTCGACGGCACGGTGCTCTCGCCCGCCCTCGGCATCGGGGCCTTCGCCGAGAAGACGCTCGTGGCCGCCGGCCAGTGCACACCCGTCAACCCGGCAGCACCGGCCGCCACGGCCGGGCTCCTCGGCTGCGGGGTCATGGCGGGCCTGGGCGCGGCGATGCTCACGGGAAATGTCGGCCGCGGCGACACCGTCGCCGTCTTCGGATGCGGCGGAGTCGGCGATGCCGCGATCATGGGGGCGAAGCTCGCTGGCGCGACCACGATCGTCGCGGTCGACCTCGACGACCGCAAGCTTGCCTGGGCCCGCGAATGCGGGGCCACCCACACCGTGAACGCCTCGAGCGGCGACCCGGTCGAGGGCGTGAAGGCAGCCACCGGCGGCTTCGGAGCCGATGTCGTCATCGAAGCGGTTGGGAATCCGAAGGTCCTGGAACAGGCGTTCTACGCCCGCGATCTCGCCGGCACTGTCGTGCAGGTCGGCGTGCCCACCCCTGACATGCGCATGCCCGACATCCCGATGATCGAGTTCTTCGGTCGGGGCGGCGCCCTGAAGCCGAGCTGGTACGGCGACTGTCTACCCTCGCGCGATTTCCCGCTGCTCATCGAGCTGTACCTGCAGGGACGCCTCGACCTCGATCGCTTCGTGTCCGAGAAGATCGCGCTCGAGGACGTGGAGGATGCGTTCCATCGCATGGAGCGCGGCGAAGTGCTGCGATCCGTCGTCGTTCTCTGAGATGGGAGAAACCCATGCCCGTTGAGCTCGTCACCACCTCCGGCATCTTCGCCCTCGACGGCGGCGAGTGGGAAGTCACCAACAACATCTGGCTGGTCGGCAACGACCGCGAGGTCACCGTGATCGATGCCGCTCACGACCACCGACCGATCGTGGAGGCGATCAACGGCCGACACGTGCGCGCCATCGTGTTGACGCACGGCCACAACGATCACATCAACGCGGCGGGTGCTCTTTCCGACCAGGTCGATGCGCCGATCTATCTGCACACTGACGATCGGATGCTGTGGGATGTCGTTTATCCCGAGAAATCGCCTGATCGCGCACTCGTGCCCGGCACGTCGCTCACGTCGGCCGGCATCGAGATCGGGGTACTCCACACCCCCGGCCACTCGCCGGGGTGCTGCTGCCTGCACGTGCCTTCCGAGGGCGTCGTGTTCAGCGGTGACACGCTGTTCTGCGGTGGACCTGGCGCCACCGGGCGCAGCTTCAGCGACTATCCGACCATCGTGGAGAGCATCCGCACGCAGTTGCTCACGCTCCCGGGTCACACCGTCGTGCACACCGGCCACGGCGACTCCACCACGATCGGCGCCGAAGCCCCGGCACTCGCTGACTGGCTCGCCGCGATCAACGCCTGACGTCGGCCAACTGCTCACGCAGGCGGACGACAGCGGAAGGCGTGCGCGAACCCCACCAGAAGAGATCCTGGCCGTCAATGAAACGCGTCGGTGCCACGGTCTCGAGCACCGCCCGGTGACGTTCGGCGAACGGGTACGGCTCGGTCGGGGCGAGCACCACCTGGCACCCTCGTGCCCGCGCCTGGTCGAGGTCGAGCGTCGGGTAGCGGTCGAGCTCACCGTCGGAGACCAGTCGCACCCCGAGGCGGCGCAACAGCGTGGCACCGTAGGTGTCGTGGTTGATCGTCATCCACGGACGCTTCCAGATCGGCACGTAGGCGAGCAGTTCCGTGGCCGACAGGGCGACCACTTCCGGTTCGCACTGAGCACCGAGAGCGGGGTCCAGCCCGACGGCCGACGCCAGCAATCGCATCTGCTCGCCCACGTGGTCGATGCTGGTGATGCTCACCGAGTGCACGGTGACCCCCGCCGCCATCAGCGCTTGCGCGTCGGGGAGGCGGTTCTCCTGGTCGCACATCACCACAACGTCAGGCTCGAGGGCGACGATCGCCGCGATGTCGGGGTCCTTGGTTCCCCCGACGGTCGGATAGCGATCACCGAGCTCGCAGAACCGCGTCACCGCGACGGGTTCAAGCCCCCACGCAAGGAGGGTCTCCGACGCGCTGGGGACCAGTGAGACGACGCGCAACTGGGTTTCCTTCCCGGACGCCATCACGCCCCTGCTCGGCACGACTCGACGAAACGCCCCTCGCTCGTGCTGGGGCGAGGCGAGGCGTCAGATCTTGTCGAGGAGCTGGGTCTTCTTGGCGTCGAACTCGGCGGGGGTGAGCAGACCCTTGTCACGCAGCTCGGCGAGCTTCTCGATCTGCTCCGGAACAGAAAGCTCCCGGCGGCCGGCCATCCGGTCCATGTCGCGACCATGGGTGCGCTCGATCTGGCGGTAGATCTCGTTCTGCACGTGGAACGGCTTCTTCACGTTGTAGAAGCGCTGCTGGCCCTGCTCGCCACCCGACTCGATGAGCAGATCGCCGGCGCCGATGATGCGCTCCCAGACCGACTGCTTGAAGGAGATGTCGTTGATGCGCTCGAGCGGGATCTCCTTGCCCTGCTTGGCGAACAGACCGGACCGGTAGATCAGCCGGTCGGTCGTGACCACGAAGTTCACGGTGCGCCAGCGGAGGAACTCCTCCAGAAGCCAGAGCAGGGCGAGCACCACCAAGATGACGCCGGCGTACGTGATCCACTTGTTCGCGTTGTTGTCGGGGTTGATGAAATTGCCGGCGGCGATGGCCACCACGAGCGCGCCGACCACGGCGAGCCCGGGCTGAACCAGGAACCAGAGGTGCGGCTTGCGGTCGAGGATGATCTCCTCGCTGTCGTGCAGATACTTCCGAGGGAACGCCATGGCTGGCAAGGGTACTGGAACGGTCGTCGGCGCGGCCGAATCCCGTTGCGCTGGCGGAACGAGCCCGAATGAATCACGTCCGTGCACCTCAGGCTCCGCCGCCCGGCCGCCCGAGGGGCTCCGCGAATCACACTCGTGTACTTCTGTCGCACCCCTCCCCTACGCTGTCCCGCATGGCAAATCACACCCCTGTCGTTTCCGGTGCGCCGGATGCGGCACCCGACTCGTTGCTGGCCGGGCTCAACCCGGCGCAGCGGGCCGCCGTGGTGAGCACTGCCATGCCGCTGTGCATCCTGGCCGGTGCCGGCTCCGGCAAGACCCGTGTTCTCACCCGGCGCATCGCCCATCGCGTCCACACCGGCACCGCCGACGCCTCACGCGTGCTGGCGCTGACCTTCACGCGAAAGGCCGCTCGGGAACTCTCCAACCGCCTCGGCCAACTCGGCGTGCGTGAGCGCGTCGCCACCGGGACCTTCCACGCCATTGCCTACGCCCAACTCCGCCAGTGGTGGACCGACACCGATCAGCGGGCCCCCGAGCTCACCGAGTCGAAGATCCGTCTCGTCGCTCCGTTGCTGGGGACGCGTCGCAATGCCGTGGCCCCGTTCGACGTCGTCTCCGAGATCGAGTGGGCCAAGGCCCGGATGCTCGATCCTGAGGCCTATGCCTCCGAAATCGCCCGGATCGGGCGCACCCCGCCGCTCGGGGCCGAGGCCATGGCGCAGCTCTACGCGCGCTACGAGGCGGACAAGAAGCGCAAGGGCATCGTCGACTTCGACGACCTGCTCGTCATGTGCGTGCGAGCGCTGGAGTCCGATCGGGAGTTCGCCGTGCGTCAGCGGTGGCGGTTTCGTCACCTGTTCGTCGACGAGTTCCAAGACGTCAACCCGGCGCAGTCCCGCCTGCTCGACGCGTGGCTCGGTCTGGGGGCGTCGGGCGACACCCTGGCCTCCGAGGCCCTCGACCTGTGCGTGGTCGGCGACCCGAACCAGGCGATCTACGCATGGAACGGCGCCGACCCGGCCTTTCTCACCGGCTTTCGCGATCGCTTTGCCCGGGCCGAGGTCGTCCGTCTGGAAGACAACTACCGATCGTCGCCGGAGATCCTCACCGTCGCCGACGCAGTCCTCGGTCTCGCCCACCGAGACACCCGTGCCCTTCGCGCCAACCGGGCATCGGGGCTCGTTCCCGTCGTCACCACCTTCGCCAGCGATGTCGACGAGGCCAAGGGCGTCGCCCGGATGCTCCGCGACCGTCACTCGTCGCAGTCCCCGTGGTCCCATATGGCGATCCTCACCCGCACCAACGCCCAGAGCGTGCTGTTCGAAGAGGCGCTCCGGGCGGTAGGGATTCCACATCGGGTCAAAGACCGCGGCGCCTTCCTGAACCAGTCCGACGTCAAGGGCGCACTCGCCCAACTTCGTCGTGCCCCGGCCACGGTGGCGTTCAGCTCTCGCCTGGCCGATCTCGAGGAGATGGCGCGCGAGGCGGCCGAGACCGGCGTCGTCGGTCCCGAGGGCGTCAACGAGCGTGCGGCCAACCTTGAGGGCCTCGTCCGTCTCGGCGTGGAATACGTCGCCCTCGATCCGACCGGCACCACCGAGGGATTCCTTTCGTGGATCGCCGCCACGATCACCTCGCGCGCGGATGAGCCCGACCGTCACGCCGACGTTGTTGAGCTCACCACTTTCCACAGATCAAAAGGTCTCGAATGGCCGATCGTGGTGCTCGCCGGACTGGAGCGGGGCTACGTCCCGATCGGCCAGGCCGACAATCAGGACGCGTGGGACGAAGAACGCCGCTTGCTCTATGTCGCCGTCACGCGGGCCGAGCGCGAGCTCCACTTCACCTGGGCAAAGTCACGCACCTTCGGCAGTCGCACGACGAATCGAACCGAATCGCCCTATCTCGCCAACGTCGCGGCCGCGATCACGTCGATCGAGGATCCGGGCCGCGGCGACTGGAAAACCCTGCTCCGCGCCCAGCGGGAACGACTCGCCGCGGCGAAAGCGGCGGGAGTGCCGGGTATACGCGGCACCAAGAACGCACTGGTCGAACTCGGATCGAATGCCGACCCGAAGGTGCTCGAAGCGCTGAAGAAATGGCGGGCCGGCAAGGCCCGAGCCACGGGCGTCCCGGCGTTCGTGATCTGCCACGACACCACGCTCGCGGCGATGGCGGAGGCCAGTCCGCGTGAGCGACGCGATCTCCTGCTCGTTCCCGGCATGGGTCCGGTGAAAATCGAGCGTTACGGCGACGACATCATCGCCGTCATCCAGGCCGCCGCCAGCTGACGACTGCGCTTCCGGCTGGGTCGGCTCATGTCGTTGGGTCGGCTGGCGTCGCTGGGTCCGCTCACGTCGTTGGGTCGGCAGACGTCTCAAAAATGCACAAATCCCGACCCAACGCGAGGAGCTGACCCAGGAGTACGTCTCCGACCGGCTCCGACCGCCAGTCGGTCACGTCGTGTCGGCGACCCAGCGTTCGAGAAGCGGCGGCTCCTCGGCGAGGCGCTCCCGCAACCCGCTCACGATGGCCTTTTCCACCTGTCCGCCGACGAACGGTACCGGCGAGTTGACCTTGAGATCGCCCTCGATCACCCGGGTGGTCTCACCGGCACGTGCCACCAGCTCCCAACTCCCCTTGCACCGGAAGAACGACGAGTAGTGCGTCGGCGTCATGGTGAAGGTCGCCGTCCACCGTGTCGCGTCGATGGCCGTCTCCTCGATCCAGCTCAGCTTGGCCGGGTCGATCACCCGGCGGGCGACGCTGGGAAGGGATCCACCGAACCGGTACTCGAGTTCGAGGTGCGTCGTGTCGCCGATGACGCGATGGCTGCGGACCTCCGGGCGCCCGATGTCGGGCAGTTCCGCCATCGCCGTGGTCAGGTAGTCGACGCTGCTGAGCGCACGCCCGACGTCGCCGATGCCCGCCCGAAAACGCTGCTCGATCCGAAACCGCATCGCCGACAAGCTACAAGTTGCGAGGTGCAGTGGACGGAGAGGCGCCGGGCGGGGTCTACGGTGCAGCTATGACCCCTCCCGAGTCCCCCGCAACGCCGCCCGCCGGCGTCACCATCACGTTGCGCCCGAACGGCCCGATGCTCGTACAGGGCGATGTGACCGTCATCGGAACCGACGGCACCGAGATCGACCGTGGCGGCCGCGTGGCCTTCTGCCGTTGCGGTGCCAGCGCGACGAAGCCGTTCTGCGACAGGTCCCACATGGCGAACGGGTTCGTCGCTCCATAGCGAAACTGCCCACGTCCGCGCCATCGACGGTGGGCACGCCGACGGTAGAGTCGTCCGCCGTGTCTGCTGAGGGATCCGTGAACTGATGACGATCAACGATTTCGCGATGGAGTTCTTCGGCCTTCGCGGCAAGAACGCCATCGTCACGGGTGGGAACAGCGGTCTCGGGCAGGCATTCGCACTGGCCCTCGCCAAAGGTGGGGCCAACGTCTTCGTGCCGAGCATCATCGATGACGACGGCAGCACCCGGGCGCTGATCGAGGGTGCCAGCGTCGGCTATGAGTTCCTCTCGGCTGACATCACGGTGCCCGGTACGCCGAAGCAGATCGTCGACGCGTGTGTCGATCGGTTCGGTTCCCTCGACATCCTCATCAACAGCGCCGGCGTGTGCCCGATGGCGGAGGTGCTCGACTTCGGTCGGCCGCAGTGGGATGCCACGGTGCAGGTCAACCTGACCGCAGCGTTCGAGATGAGCTTCGAGGCGGCGCAACATATGGTGCCGCAGCGGAGCGGGAAGATCATCAACATCTGCTCGATGTTCAGCTTCCTCGGTGGACGCCTCTCGCCGGCCTACTCCGCGACCAAGCATGGGATCGCCGGCCTCACCAAGGCGTACTGCGACGAGCTCGCCGAGCACAACATCCAGGTGAACGGCATCGCGCCGGGCTATTACGCCACCGCCATCACCACGAACACTCGTGGCAACCCGGTCACCAATCAGCGGGTGCTCGATCACATCCCGGCGGGCCGATGGGGTGAACCGATTGACCTCATGGGCACCGTCGTGTTCCTCGCCAGCAGGGCGTCGGACTACGTGAACGGGCACGTGCTCTGTGTCGACGGCGGCTACCTCGTCCGCTAGGACAGGTGCAGCCGACGCGGGACCACCTATGGACGGGCCCTTTCTCATCGGCGTCGACTGTGGAACACAGAGTGCCAAGGTCGTGATCTTCGACGCCGCCGGCAACGCCGTTGCCCGTGGCGATCAGCCTCTGCGCCCGATGCTGCGCCCGCGCCACGGTGTCGTCGTGCACCCCGAGGACGATCTCTGGGATGCCATATCGGTGGCGAGTCGCTCGGCGATGGCGAATTTCACCGGCGACCCGCAGCAGATCGTCGGAGTCGGCATCTGCCCCATCCGCTGCAACAAGGCATTCCTCAAGGCCGACGGTTCACTGGTCGAGCCGGTCATCAGCTGGATGGATGACCGCGCCTATCAGCCCTACGTGCCGAGCGACCCGGCCACGGCCTACGCCACGACCTCATCGGGCTACGTCTCGCACCGCTTCACCGGCGAGTTCAAGGACACGGCGGCGAACAACATCGACGTGCAGTGGCCGATCGATACCGACACGTGGCAATGGAGCGACGATCCGTCAGTCTTCGAACGGTTCGGGGTCATGCGGGAGATGCTGGTGACCCTCCAGATGCCCGGCGATGTGATCGGTCCGGTCACCGCCGAGGCTGCCACCGCCACCGGGATCCCAGTCGGGATTCCCGTCGTGGCCACGGCCAACGACAAGGCGGTCGAGATGCTCGGAGCCGGCCCGCTCGGGCCTCGCACCGTGCTTGTCTCCCTCGGTACCTACATCGCCGCCATGGTTCCCGGAACGGTCAATCATCAGAGTCCGCAGCACTTCTGGACGAACTTCGCGTCGGTCCCGAATCGCTACATCTACGAGAGCAACGGCGTGCGGCGTGGCATGTGGACGCTCACCTGGTTCCTGGATCTCCTCGGACCGGAGCTCGCGGAGCGGGCGGCATCCCTCGGGCTTTCGCGGGAGGAGTACCTCGAACGCGAGGCGCAGGAGGTTCCCGCCGGGAGCGATGGCCTGCTGACCGTGCTCGATTGGCTGGCGCCGACGGACCATCCGTTCCGGAAGGGTTCGATGCTCGGCTTCGACGCGCGTCACACGCGAGGGCACATCTACCGGTCGATCCTCGAGGCGATTGCGCTCACGATGAAGACCAACGTCGACGCAATGTGCGGCGAGCTCGGAATCGTCCCCGATGAAGTCGTGGTGTCGGGGGGCGGCTCCCACAGTCCGCTGTTCATGCAGATCTTCGCCGATGTGTTCGGCGTGCCGGCGTTGCGGAGCACCGGGTCCGGCGGAGCGAGCCTCGGAGCCGCCATCTGTACTGCAGCCGCAACCGGCGTGCACGCCGACATCGACACAGCGGCGGCGGCGATGACGAGCGGCCGTGCGGCGTTCACCCCGACCATCGCCAACTTCAAGCTCTACAGCCGTATGAACGAGACTGTCTGCCCGGACATCCGCTCGTTCACCGACGCACTCTTCGCGCGCGCATACCCGATCTTTCACATCGTCGATCAACCAACCCACATCTAGGAACGTCACCATGTCGCTGTCGCGTGAAGCCGTCGTCGAACACCTGAAGAAGATCCTTCCGGCCGAACGGGTCATCACCGACCCGCAGGTGCTGAAGGAACGCAGCATCGACAACTTCCGCAAGCTGCAGAGCATCTTCCAGGTGTTCACCATGGAGATTCCCGCCGCAGTAGCGATGGTGTCCAGCACGGCCGAGGCGTCGGCCGTGCTCGCGTTCGCCGACGAGCACGGGGTCAACGTCGTCGCCCGCACCGGTGGCACGGCGACGGAAGGCGGCTTGGAGACGCCGGTCGAGAACTCGATCGTGCTCGACGGATCGCTGATGAACACCATCGTCAAGATCGACGCCTACAACATGCAGGCAACGGCGCAGTGCGGCGTGCCGCTGCAGTTGCTCGAGGATCAGGCACGCGCCGTCGGCCTCACAACCGGCCACTCGCCGCAATCGAAGCCGATCGCCAGCATGGGCGGCCTTGTCGCCACGCGCAGCATCGGTCAGTTCTCGACGCTCTATGGCGGGATCGAAGACATGGTTGTCGGCTGCGAAGTGGTGTTCCCCGGCGGGCACATCTCGCGCATCAAGAACATCCCCCGCCGCGCCGCGGGTCCCGACATCCGCCACATCGTGATCGGCAACGAAGGTGCGCTGTGCTTCATCTCCGAGGTCACGGTGAAGCTGTTCCCGTACATGCCGGAGAACAACACCTTCCTCGGCTGGACCTTGAAGGACATGAAGCTCGGCTTCGAGGTGCTCCGCGAAGTGATGGTGGCCGGGTACCGGCCTTCGGTCGCCCGTCTCTACGATCCCGAGGACGGGCAGCTCCACTTCTCGCACTTCGCCGCTGCCGACGATTGCATCGTGCTGTTCATGGCGGAGGGTAACCCCGGCATCGCCAAGGCCACCGCGGAAGGCATCGCCGAGATCGTGGCGAGACATCCGGAGTGCACGCCCGTCGACAGTGCGCTGATCTCCGAATGGTTCGACGATCTCGTGTGGGGTCCCGACAAGGTCATCCGTGAGGACGACCGGATCCGAAACACCCGCAACGTCAACCGCACCACGGAGATCTCGTCTGACTGGAGCACGATCAACGAGATCTACGAGGCGGTGCTTCCGCGGATCCGCGCCGAGATCCGTGGCATCACTCTGCTGGGCGGGCACTCGTCGCACAGCTACATCAACGGCACGAACATGTACTTCAACTACTTCTACGACCTCATCGACTGTGAGCCCGAGGAGGAGAACGACAAGTACTACCTGCCGATCATCAAGATCATCTGCGAGGAGACGCTTCGCTTCGGCGGATCGATCGTCCACCACCACGGCATCGGCAAGTCCCGCTCACGTTGGGTCAAGGAGGAGTACGGCTCGTCGTACCCGATGCTCGAGGCTCTGAAGCGCGCTTACGACCCCAACAGCATCATGAACATGGGCACGATCATTCCCAGGTAGTCGAAAGTCGGCGGTCGCCCGCTGCAGCTGTTTTCATGGCCCGCTACGCCGAACTTCGGCGGTTTCGATCGCTGAAACGGCGTTTGCGGGCGATGGACTGGCGCGTCGGCCGGCGTCCCTTAGTCCATGAGGCCGGTGCGGATGCTGTCGAGCACCCAGTCCGGATGCTGTTCGACGAGGCGATCGAGCCAGCGCGGGCTCTCGAACAACGCCAGCATCCTGCCCTTCGATCCGAAAAGAACTTCGAGTCCCGGCGTGCCGCGCATCTTGTCCGCAGTCTCGCGGTCGGTGAGCCGGGCGATGCGCTCACGGGTTGCCCCGAACTCGACGGGCGAGTTGAACTCGTTGGCCAACCGGTGCGAGAACACCTCGAACTGCATCTGACCGACGGCGCCGAGCACGGGCGTGGGATCGCCCTCTCGGTGCATGACCTGCACCACGCCTTCTTCGCCGAGCTGTTCGAGTCCCTTCTTGAACTGCTTCTGCTTCGAGACATCCCGTGGACGCACGCTCGCGAACAACTCGGGGGCGAAGGTCGGGATCGGCGGGTAGACGACGGATTGGTCGACGTAGAGGGAGTCGCCGATGTTCACGTCGGTGGCGTTCACCAACGCGACGATGTCGCCCGGATAGGCGAGCTCGACGGTGTCGCGATCCTGCCCGAACACCGTGGCGGCGTACTTCGTGGTGAACGGCTTTCCGGTGCGGCCGAGGGTGACGGTCATGCCCCGCTCGAAGCAGCCCGATTGCACTCGAACGAAGGCGACACGATCGCGATGGTTCGGGTTCATGTTCGCCTGCACCTTGAACGCGAACGCGGAGAACGGAGCGTCGAGAGGACGGAAGGTCCCGTTCACATCATCTCGGGGCGTCGGCGAAGGAGCGAGATCCACAACGGCGTCGAGCAGTTGGCGAATGCCGAAGTTCGTGATCGCCGAGCCGAAGAACGTCGGCGTGGTCTCCCCGGCGAGAAACGACTTTTGATCGACGTCGGCGCCGATCTCCGTCATCAGACCCGAGCCTTCGAGAGCGGCGGTCCACACCGGGCCTTCCTCGGCCTCGGCGACAGCCGGATCGACGATCTGCTCCTCGGCCATCTTGGCGCCGCGAGCCGTACGGGAGAAGCGGATGAAGTTCCCGGTGCTGCGTTCGATGACGCCACGGAAGTCACCGGCGATGCCGACCGGCCAGGTGGCCGGGGTGCAGCGGAGCTTGATCTTGCTCTCGATCTCGTCGATCAGGTCGAGCGCGTCGAGGCCAGGGCGGTCGAACTTGTTGATGAAGGTGATGATCGGGAGTTGCCGGGACCGGCACACCTCGAACAGCTTCAGCGTCTGCGGCTCTATGCCCTTGGCCGCGTCGAGGACCATGATCACGGCGTCGGCCGCGGCGAGCACCCGGAAGGTGTCTTCGGAGAAATCGCGGTGCCCGGGGGTGTCGAGCAGGTTGATCACGTGGTCGCGGTAGGCGAACTGCAGGACCGTCGAGGTGATCGAGATGCCGCGCTGCTGCTCCATGTCCATCCAGTCGGACGTGGCCCGTCGGCGATCAGACCGTGCCTTCACCGCGCCGGCCTCCTGGACGGCACCGGCGTAGAGAAGGAACTTCTCGGTGAGTGTCGTCTTGCCGGCATCGGGATGGCTGATGATGGCGAACGTGCGCCGACGGCTGGCCTCGCCGACGATGTCGTGCTCGGACTTCTCAGTGCTCATCGGACGGTCTTCACGCTTCAGATCAGGGGAATACACGGGCTCTCGCCCCCGAAGGAGCGAAATAGTCTCTCACCGTCAGCATCGGGATCGGCGCAGGCTCACCACCTCGGCCGAAGACATGAACTACTCGGACCCAGCCTTCACCGCTTCGGACGGAAGACGGATCCCGTGAACCAGGCGAGCTACCCTCACCTCTCCCGATCACTGGAGCGGCACGTGGCAGCAGCAATCTCATCGAGCGGCGGCAAGGACTCGCTCCTCGCGCTGCATCGTGCACGAGCTCATGGTGTCGAGGTGACCACCATGATCACGATGTTCGACGACGTTTCGGGCCTTTCGAAGTCCCACGGCGTCTCCCGCGAGCTCGTCGAGGCCCAGGCCGCTGTGCTCGGGTTGGTATCTCTCACTCCCACAAGTAGTTGGACGAGCTATCAAGACGTCTTCATCGCAACACTTCATGCACTGCGAGAAGACGGGCACGACACGATCGTGTTCGGCGACATCGATCTCCAGCCGCACCGAGATTGGGAGGAGATGGTATGCGCGCAAGCGAACATGATTCCGCTGCTCCCACTATGGGGCGAGCCGAGAAGCGTGCTTGCCGAAGAGACGTTGGCACTCGGTTTCGAGGCGATTGTGGTCTGCGTCGACTCCCGTCATCTCGGCGACGAGTTTGCCGGGCGCCGCTACGACACAGCGTTTCTCGCCGATCTGCCCTCGACGGTCGACCCGTGCGGGGAGAATGGTGAGTTTCACACGTTCGTGACGAACGGACCTGGATTCGCTGCCCCGCTCCGGGTGGCGGTTTGCGGAACTCGCGCGTACACGTCGCCCGCCGAGTTCGGCGCGCAGCGCTATTGCTTCGCCGAACTCAGAGGCTGACGGCACTGGTCGACAGTCAGCCAGCGCAGCAGGGGCGGGGCGCTCACCACCGGCGCCGGATCACTCGCCGGCGGCGAACATGGTGGCGCCACGGTCACCGCAACCGATCCTGCAGCGATCCGCGCACGCAGCCTCTCCAACACGGCCGCGAGCGTCTCCACGGCAGGAAAGTCGAGACGGAAAGCGCCGGAAACGGGTTCACGACCACGTTGACACCCATCGCCTCCCGCGAAGCACGGATCTCGGCCGGACCCTCGCCCAGCATCCGCCTAGTCGGCGGCGAGGAGGAGGTACAGCTTCTTCCGCGCGTCCTTCACGATCCCTGCCGCCGCTTCGATCTGCTCCGGGTTCCCGGCGCTCGCCACCTGCTTGAGGGCGATGACCAGTCCCTTCATCGATTCGAAGAGCACGCCGGCCTGCGACCGACCGCGGCCGTCTCTGGTCCACGGGTTCTCTTCGGGACTCTCGATTCGCCGCTGCGCTTCCACACGGCCCGACTCCGTAAGTTCATAGGTACGCTTACCATTGTTGGTTGCGGCGGCGACGAGACCTTCGTCCTCGAGGAGCTGCAAGGTCGGGTAGACGGACCCCGGGCTCGGTTTCCAGACGCCGGAGGTCTTCTCCTCGATCCGTTGAATGAGCTCGTAGCCGTGACCGGGACCCTCGAAGAGGATCGCCAGCAGGACGGTTCGTATCTCCCCGCGACGCGTACGTCCGCGCGGACCGCGATCCTCATCGTCGTGGTCATGACGACGAGGATGGTGCCCACCCGGGCCGCCCCGTCCGCCGGGACCCCGGCGACCCTCGAAGCGCTCGTCACCGAACGGTTCGCCGCGACCGTGGGGTCCGCCGCGTCGTGGCCGGAGGCCTTGTGGCCCGAACTCGACTGTGGGGCCTTCTTATTGGTTTTTGTGTGGTGTATTCAACCCACGCATGAAAACGACTCCGTTTCCGGACATCCGATCTGGATGCCTTTGCGATATGTTCACGATATATCGCCGAGCGGTCGCAATGCAACGTGACGTCAGGCACCCGAGGAACGGGCTCGGGGTTGGGTCGCCGTTCTGGCAGAGTCAGAACATGGCAAATGGATCGATGACCGTCAGCGAACGCGAAGCATTCCTCAGCGATGTGCACGTAGCCGTGCTCGCCGTCGAGCGGCCCGGTCGGGGGCCCCTCGGCCTGCCGATCTGGTACACGTATCGCGACGGCGTCGTCGAGATCGGCATGAGTGGCACGTCGCTGAAAGCCGAGCTGCTTCGCGCTGCGGGCCGGGCGAGCGTCACCGTGCAGACGGAAACGGCCCCCTACAAGTACGTCGCCGTGGAAGGACCGGTGTCGGTCGAGCCGATCCGGCGCGATGACTTCGAGATGGCGTCGCGCTACCTCGGACCGGAACTGGGTAGGTGGTACGCCGAGAACAACCCGAGCACTGCCGAGTCCGTCGTTGCCCGGCTCACGCCGGAGACGTGGAACACCATGGACTTCGCCAAGCTGATGGGCTGACGCCAGCTACTCGCCGTGTGCTCTGCTCATCCGGCGCTGCGCTGCTCCGCTTCGCTCCACTGCTCGCAACACCCATCAGTAGCCAACAGCCAGCTACTCGCCGTGTGATTCTTCGGCGAGTTCGAGCCAGGTCTCTTCCCAGCGATCGATCTCCGCCTGGGCTTCGGCGATCTGCTCGCCGATCCGGGCAAGTGCGGTGTAGTCCGTCGGGGCGACCGATTCGAGTTCGACCGTGAGCGCATCGCGGCGTTTCCCTGCCCGGCCGAGCTCACGGTCGGCTTCCTTGATCAGATGGCGCAGGGTGCTCGCCGATCGCCGCGGCTTCGTCGATGTGGTGGTGACCGCGGGTGTGGGCGTGGGCGATAACGGCACCGTCGCCGAGCCACGCAGGGTCGATGACGAGGAACCGACCAGAGCGGTCATCTTCGAACCACCGGAGGAGCCCACGCCGGAGCCGGGTGCGCCGGAACCACCGCGCACGCCCGCCTGGGCCCGCTGCGCAATCCACCCCGCGTAGCCCCCCAGCACCGGCTTGGCCCGACCGTTGTCGAGCATGAGCACGTCTTCAACGACGCGGTCGAGAAAGACCCGGTCGTGGCTGACGACGACAAGGGTTCCGGGCCAGTCCTCGGCGAAGTCCTCGAGCACCCGCAGCGTGTCGAGGTCCAGGTCGTTGGTGGGTTCGTCGAGCAACAGAACATTCGGACGGTCGGCAAGCACCAGAAGGAGCTGGAGACGTCGCCGCTCTCCGCCGGAGAGCGTATGGATCTGCGCGAACTGCACGTCGTCGTCGAACCAGAACTGCTCCATCAGCTTCTTGTCCTCAGGTGTGCCCGGAGGACGTGTCGGACCGGCGACGGCGTCGCGAACTCGTTGGTTCGGATCGAGCTTCTGGCCCAGCTGATCGGAGAGACGGTCGCGAACGGTCGGCCCGACATCAACCCTTCCGGCCCCCGGTTTGATACGACCCGCGAGGATCTCCAGCAAGGTGGTCTTTCCGGCGCCGTTCGGCCCGACGATCCCCCAACGTTCCCCCGGACCGAGCTTCCATTCCACGTTCTTGAACAACCACGGCGCATCGTCGCCAAATCGGTGCCCGACACCCTCCAGCTCGATGACCTTGTTCCCAAGACGCGGTGCGGCACGCTCGTCGAGCTGTTGACGGAACGAACCGGTCGACTGCTTGCGTGCTCCCTCTCCGCTGCGTTCCGTCGCCGCGGAGAGGTCGAGCGAGCCGACCCTCGCCGGACCGTCGATCTTGCGCTCGATCAGCGCGGTAGCC
>JANOJN010000234.1:0-34851 GCA_031418775.1 Acidimicrobiia bacterium | reverse complement strand
TCTCGTGGCGTGGGACCTGTTCCTCGATCCGCAGATGATCCGCCTCGGCGCCTGGGAATGGCGAGAGACCGCCGGGCCGTGGCTGAACGCGGTCCCGCTGGTGAACTCCGTGGGCTGGTTCGCCGTCGGACTGGTGATGGTCCGAGTCCTCCTCGCCGTAGTGGATGAGCCGATTGCGGACCGCCGCGACGACCTCGGCTGGATGCTGCTCGGCTGGACGTTGTTCTCCGAGACGCTGCTGTTCGCGGTGTTCTTCGACAATCCTGCCGTCGCACTTGTCGGTACGCCGTCCCTTGGGCTCGTGCTCCTTGGCGTGTATCGGCTGGGTCGAACGGGGAGTGCCGGATGAGCAGTGGTGTCAAGGTCACCCAACTCGGGAGTGCCCTCGCTGCCGTGTTCAGCGCACACACCGTCGTGAACGCCTTCGTCCTACGCCGCCCCCGGGCAATCGTACCGACGCAAAACGAGAGGGTCCGTCTCCTGATCCCCGCACGTGACGAGGCTGCTCGGATCGTTCCGTGCCTCGAAGCTGCGCTCGCCCAGACGGGGATTGCCGACCTGGAGATCGTGGTGCTCGATGACGGGTCGACCGATGCCACCGGCACTGTCGTGGAACGAGTCATCGAGGAGCACGCAGCGGGCTCGCCCGGTCCATCGCTCAGATTGGTCGACGGGGGAAATGCGCCCTTGCCGGAAGGCTGGCTTGGCAAGCCGTGGGCCTGTCAGCGGCTGCGACTGGCTGTCGACGGCGACGTCCTGGTCTATATCGACGCCGACGTGCACCTCGAGCCCCATGCGCTCGCATCGTCGGTTGCCCTCCTCCGAGAGAGCGGCCTCGACCTCGTCTCCCCGTATCCCCGTCAACTCGTCGTCACCTTCGGCGAACGTGTGGTCCAGCCGCTCCTCCAGTGGCTGTGGCTCTCGTTTCTCCCGCTGCGCCTCGCCGAGCGGACGCGGCCGAACTCGATGGCGGCGGCGAACGGTCAGTTCCTGGTGATGGACGCGGCGGCACTGGATCGGGCCGGCGGGTTCGCTGCCGTGCGCGGCGAGGTGCTCGACGACGTTGCGTTGGTCCGGGCGTTCAAGCGAACAGGCGGACGAGGGGTTGTGGTCGACGGTACCCACCTGGCGACGTGTCGTATGTACACAGATTGGTCCGAGCTGAAAGACGGCTACACAAAGAACCTGTGGGCCGGCACCGGCTCGGTGGGGGGAGCGATCGGGCTCGGCTCGATGCTCGCACTCGCGTACCTCGTTCCACCGGCTGCGGCGATCGGACTCCTCGGCCCGAGAGCCCGCAGGGCCGGCTTCGCCGGATACGCCGCTGGTGTCATCGGGCGTGTCGTAAGCGCTCGTTGTACCGGCGGCCGGGTCGCCGACAGCGCCATGCATCCGCTTTCCATCGCCGCGCTGCTGCGTCTCCTCGCCCGCTCGTGGCGGGCGAAACGTGGGGGAACGATCGAGTGGAAGGGGCGCAACGTTGGCTGACGTCGTGGTCATCGGTGCCGGGGTCGGCGGGCTCGCCGTGTCCGCGCGACTCGCCGCGGCGGGTCGGCGCGTCGTGGTGTGCGAGCAGGCCGAGGTGGTCGGCGGAAAGCTCGGGGTCCACCGTGTTCACGGGTTCGCGTTCGACACCGGTCCGTCGCTCGTCACCTTGCCCTACGCCCTCGACGATCTGCTCACCGCCACCGGCGTCGACCGACGCGACGTGCTGGATCTCCGCCGCCTGGACCCTGTCGCCCGCTACCGGTTCGGTGACGGCACGTGGTTCGACGCTCCCGCCGGGGTCGGCGAGTTCGAGGATGCTGTCGAGGCCCTCCGACCCGGCAACGCCCGTCAGTGGCGCGCGTTCTACGGACGCGCCGGCCGAATCTGGGACGCGACCCGGGGTCCGTTCCTCGAATCGCCCCTGGGTGGCCCGTGGGGCCTCGTGAAGCAGGCCGTGCGGATCAACGATCTCCGAACGATTGCTCCCCACCGCACGCTGCGGTCGCTGGCGAGGTCCTACCTCGACGATCCTCGCCTGGTGTCGTTCGTGGACCGCTACGCCACGTACACGGGGTCGGACCCGAGGCGGGCCCCCGCGGCGCTCGCATCGGTGGTCTACGCCGAACGGCACTTCGGCGCCTGGTATGTCGATGGCGGACTGCGACGCATCGCCGATGTGCTCCTCGAACGATGTCTCACGCTCGGCGTGGAAGTCCGCACCGGGTGCGATGTCGTGGAGGTCATGGTGCACCACGGCCGGGCCGTCGGCGTCGTTCTCGCCGACGGATCCCGGATCGATGCTGCGACCGTTGTCGCCAACGCCGACGCCGCCGAACTGTACGAACGACTCGTTCCGCCGGGCACCGAGCGACATCGCGCCCAGAGGGCACTGCGGCGGTGCGAGCCGAGCCTCAGCGGTTTCGTGCTTTGCCTCGGCGTCGCCGGTCCGACACCGGTCACTGTCCATCACACGGTGCTGCTTCCCGAGCGCTACGACGACGAGTTCGACGCCATCTTCGGGGCCGCGCCGAAATTGGTCGACGATCCGACGATCTACATCTCGAACCCCGCGGACGATGCCGTGCGTCCGCCCGGCCACGAAGCCTGGTTCGTCCTCGTGAACGCGCCCCGACACTCGTCTCTGGGAGACGGTGCCGACGGTGTCGACTGGCGGGCCGAGGGGAGGGCCGAGGCCTACGCCGACCTGTTGATGCGGCGCCTCGCGGAGCGCGGAATCGACATCGACGCCAACGTCGTGCTCCGCGAGATCCGTTCCCCGGCCGACCTGGAAGAGCGCACGAGAGCATCCGGCGGGTCGATCTACGGCACGTCCTCTAACGGGCCGAGGTCGGCGTTCCTCCGCCCGGCAAACCGCTCGCCGCTCCCTGGCCTCTTCCTGGTCGGCGGCTCCTCCCACCCCGGCGGCGGCCTCCCCCTCGTCCTCCTGAGCGCCGAGATCACCACCAAACTCATCACCGGCTGACGCGTTGGGAGAGAGGTTGCCCCCATCTATGGGGGCAAAACACCTCCCAACGCCGCTGGGAGGTGTTCTGCCGCACTCACTCTCTCGCCGCGCGGTTCCTGCGAGAAGCGAGCCGGTAACGTCGGACGCGTGACCGACCGCATCGCCGACTGCCTCGCCAACCTCCCCGCCCCGCAGGGTTGGTTCGGGAGCGACAACCAGTCGGGGGTGTTCCCGGAGATGTTCGAGGTCCTCTCGGAAGCGAACACCGGCCCGGCCGTGGCGTACGGCGACGACCCCTGGACGACTCGCGCCGTCGACGCTTTTCGAGACCTCCTCGGGCCGTCGAGTGACGTGTACTTCACCTGGAACGGAACCGGCTCGAACGTCGTCGCGCTCCAGACCCTCCTGCCCAAGTACGGCGCGGTGATCTGTACCGAGGCGGCCCACATCGCTGTGGACGAGACCGGTGCGCCCGAGCGCGTCACCGGCGCCAAGCTCATCGACCTGCCGGCCGCCGACGCCAAACTCACCCCGGTCCACATCGAGTCGCGACTGCACCTGCTCGGCAACCCCCACCACGTGCAGCCGTCCGTTGTCTCCCTCACGCAATCGACGGAGCTCGGCACCTTGTATTCCGTCGACGAGGTCGCGGCGATCTGCGACGTGGCCCACGGACGTGGTCTGCTCGTCCACATGGACGGAGCGCGCATCGCTAACGCCACCGCCGCGCTCGGGGTACCACTACGTGCACATACCTTTGATGTCGGCGTCGATGCACTGTCGTTCGGCGGCACCAAGAACGGACTGATGAACGCTGAGGCCGTCATCTTCCGTGCGCCCCATGCGAGTGCGCAGTACCTCCGCAAGCAGGCCACCCAGCTCCCGTCGAAGATGCGCTTCGTTGCCGCGCAGTTCCTCGCCGCGTTCGAGTCTGACCGCTGGTTGCACATGGCGAGTCACGCGAACGCGATGGCTGCCCGTCTCGACGCCGGTGTCCGGCAGATCCCCGGGGTGATGCTCGAGCGTCCGACCACGGTGAACTCGCTCTTCCCCCGTCTACCCGAGCCGGTGATCGGCCCGCTCCAGTCATGGTGCCCGCACTACACGTGGGACGCGACGCAGGATCAGGTCCGCTGGGTGTGCAGTTGGGACACCACCGAAGACGACGTGGATCGATTCGTCGCCGGCGTCGCCGCGGCGTGCGCCGCGGCAACGGGCTGAGCCGCGACTACGACCACGTCGCCTGATCGCATCTCCGCGTCAGCGGCCGAGAAACGAGGTGAAGCTGATCGGGCTCACCGTGGCGAGGTCGTTCACCTTGACGGCGTTCGCGCTGACGGTAACGAGCCGTCCGTTGACGATCGCCGAACGACGGATCTGCTCCGTCTGCACGATCGGCCGCAGGGAAACCGGGGGCGAAACGACCACCGGCGTGGCGGGGAGCGGAACCGGAACGGGGCCGGGGACCGGTCCGCCGTCGGTGAGGGGGAGTTCGTGCTCGATGCGTCCCTGGACGGTGATCGCATCGGGGTTCACTTTCGTCACGAGAGCCCCGCTGGAGTAGCGCCCGACCTCCACGGAGGTTTGTGGGATCACCGCGTTGCGAGTGGGCGCCCACCACAGGAACGCACGGTGGTCGTACTCCGCCTCGCTCGAGCCGCCGACGCGCAGCTTGGCGATCTGCCGCGGGTTGTTCGGGTCAGAGACGTCGAACACCTGGAGCGCTGTCCCGAGGCGCTGTCCTTGGTCGGTTGCGTCCTGCCCGATGCCGAGGAGCTGTCCGGGGGCGATCGGGTGGAGATAGGCCGAGTACCCGGGGATCTTCAGCTCCCCGGCCCGACGAGGGGAACGCGGGTTTCGAAGGTCGATCACGTAGAGCGGATCGACCTGTCGGAACGTCACGATGTAGCCAAGCTCGCCGAGGAAGCGGACCGCGTAGATGCGTTCGTTGATCCCGAGCCCATTCAGGGTGCCGATCTGGTCGAGATATCGACCGTTGCGTTGGAGCACGCGCACGCCCGACTGCTGTGGCGACCCGAAGCCCTCGCCATCGGTGGTGACCGCGACTCGCAGTGCGCCGCCGAACTCCGACATGGAGAACTGGTTGAGGAGCCGCCCGTCGACGGAACCCGACGCGAAGTACGTCGCGCCGTCGCGACCGGAGAGGTCGAACCCGTGGATGAGCGTGCGGGCGGCGCGCCGTTGGGGGGCAATGACGGAGCCGAACCCGGTCCGCGGCGCCGCCACCACCGGCTGCGGCCGGCCGAAGAAGTTGCTGGGCGTCGTCGCGACGAAGAGCGACTGCTCGGACGCGTAGACGATGTTCCCCTCGCCGACGACTCCGCCGGACCCGCTGGCGACAAGGCGAGGGTTCGCCACGTTGAGGTCGATGGTTGCGACCCACGTGAGGGAGAGCCCGCTGGTGTCCGCCGGCTTGCCGATCTCAACGCAGTTCACCGCCTGGCGTAGCGCCGACGGATTGCCGCCCTGATCGGTGTTGTACGTGCGAGGAAGCCAGTCGTCAGCCTTGGCCCGCTTCACCACGTTTCGGTTGGCCTTCGTTGCCGCGGCAAGCGCTGCCGGAGTCCCGTCGGCCGGCTGCCACATCCGGAGTCGAGCGCCGAACGGCGTCTGCAGCACGATGCGCGCCCGGTTGTTGACCGTCCGGGCGGCGAGCAGGGTTCCCTCGAGATGGATGCGGCTCTCGAACCTTGGGCTTGCCGGATTACTGACGTCCCACCGCTCGACGGTGGTCTCCGGCCAAACGTCGAACAGTTGCCGGATGACGGCGAGGCGGGGTCCGTCGAGGAGAAGTTGCGGTTCGGCGCCGGGTGCCCCGGGAATCGTGGCGATCAGCGTTCCGTTACTCGTGTCGACAATCCGAACTGACCCCCCGACGGCGGTGTACAGGTAGCGGCCGTCGTTCTCGATGAGGTCACCTTCGTCGACGCCGACTTCCTGGGTGTTCGTCGACGACGAGTTCGCCTGTGCCGCGCTCGCGTCGCTCGCTGCGGGCTCACTGATCGGGACCGCCGCTTCGGGGGCGGGTGCCGCTCCGGGTGCTCGCGCTGCTGCAGGCGCGGCCGTCGTCGCGACGCCGGTGGTCGCCCTCTTCGGCGTCTTCGTGCCAGACGACTGTTGGATCACGAAATCTCCGGAGCCCAGACCGTAGGGACCGACCGTCGGAAGCGCGAGCGCCTGGACGTAGGCGATGAACCGGGGGCACGACGAGAACTGTTGGTAGAGGACTTCACGACGGGCCGCCTCGGATCCGGGCGCGACGGCGAACAACGACGACGCCCCGACGAGAGCGGCGACAAGGGCGCCTGCCCGCCGGGCACGGCGCCGTGGATTCGATGGTTGCTGCTGGCGCCTGGTGAGCGTTGACATGGCCGTCCTCCGACGTTGGTTCGAGACGTATCTCTGACGCTCAGTCTGACCCTGTTGGTTCCCGCCCGGCGCGAATTCCTCAATCAGGGTGGCTCCGGCCGGGTGAGCCCGTTCAGCCGGTCGCTCTACGCGAACGCGGTGCTGGGGAGGTCGGCCTCGCCTGACTCGAGGGCGGCCACGATGCGTTCGACGACCGCCTGCGGATCAAGCCCCGTCGCCATCTTCGGCGCCGCGCCGAAGAGCGCCCGGCCGGCGAGACCGGTCTCGGTGTGGGGCGGACGGGCATCGAGCACGCTGACCCCGACTCTGCGCAGCTCGCGGGCCAGTGCGACGTCTGCGGCGAACAGTGCTGCTTTGGATGAGCAATACGCCGCCATGCCCGGCAGCGGGCTTTCCGCGACAACGCCGCTGACCTGCACCACGAAGGATCCGCTCTGCAGATGGGGGAGTGTCGCCCGGAGCAGCCACAGCGGCGCGAGAACGTTGGTGAGGAACAGATCCTCGATGACGTCGTCCGGCGTATCGATGAGGTTGCCGAACGCAACGACGCCGGCGGCGTTGACGACGCCGTCGAGCCCGCCGAGGTGGGCCGCTGCGTCTGACGCGATCCGTCGGCTGTGCGACGGATCGCGCAAGTCACCGACGTAGGTGAACGCGCTGCATTCCGCTCCGATCGCCGCAAGTGGTTCGGTGCGTCGGCCGGTGAGCGCGAGTTTCGCCCCTCGAGCGCGGAGAGCGCGAGCAAGCCCCGAACCGAGAACACCGGTCGCTCCGGCGAGAAGGATGCGCGAGTCGTGGAGCGTTCGAGGAGACATACGATCCATGCTGGCTCTACAACGGCGTTACTTCGACGGCCCCGCGGTCGGGAGCGACGACGCCGCCTCCGCGAGCGGCACCCGGCGGAATAGGAGGAGCCCGACCAGGGTGGTGATCGCGGCCATCACGCCGTGGGTCTCCCGCAACCCCCACGCGTCGCCCACGAAGCCGTGCACGGTGACCGCGACGACGTACGGAAGGCCGAGCGCGATGCTGAACAGCGCCATCACACGTGCCCGCAGCGCGACCGGGGCGTCGAGCTGGAGAAGCGCCTGCCCCGAGACGAGGACGCAGAAGTAGCCTGCGCCGATCAGCACGAGAGCTGCCGCGGCGACGGCCGTTGACCGGGCGACCGAGTAGGCGAGCAGCCCGGGGGCGAGCGATCCGAAACCGATCAGCAACGCGCGTTCGCGGCCCCACTGCTCACCCATCCGGGGAACAATAAGCGCGCCTACTATAGCGCCAAGACCCTGCGCAGTGACAAAGATCGATGTCGTCCCGGCGCCCCCGCGGAACACGTTGTGCGCGACGATCGGCAGCAAGCCGATGAACGGCCCGGCGCTGATCGCGAGAGCGACGACCGACAGCATGGCGAAACGGCTACGAGCGCTGCGTCGCACGTAGGCAGCGGCTTCACGCAGCTGCCGAAGGAGTCCTCCGATCGACCTGGCAACCGGGCGGATCGGCAGTTTGATGAACAACACGGCGACGAACATGGCGACGAAGCTCGCCGCGTTGATGGCCACTGCCCACGTGGAGCTCGATGCGGCGATGACCACGCCGGCCAGCAGCGGACCGACGACCCGACCGCCGTTCCACGCGATCGATCCGAGCCCGACTGCGGCAGGGAGGTCTTCAGGTGGCACAAGCTCGGGCATCAACGCCTGGCGGTTGGGAAGTGACAACGCGCTCGAACCGCCTTCGACGAACACGATCGCCCACAGCAACCCGGGAGTCCACCGCCCGGTCGCCAGCAGGGCCGCGAGGACGATCGCCAACGCGGTATCGAACCCAAGGGTAATGAGAAGGAACGGCTTTCGTGGGACGCGATCGGAGATGGCACCCCCGATCGGCGCGAACACCGCCGTCGGGAGAAACCCGGCGGCGGCGAGAATGCCGAGGTCGCGTGCGCGTGCGGTGTCCTTCGCGAGCAGGGAGCCGATCGCCACGATCTGCATCCACGTTCCGATGTTCGACACGAGGCTGGCCGTCCACAGCAATGCGAAGTTCCGGTGGCGCAGCGGTCGCAGGGCGGAGGGACCGGGCACAGTTGGTCCACTGTAGGTTCGGACCCGTACAGTCAGAACCCAATCGGACCTGTCATCCGTCGTCGACCAAGGAGCACCCGTGCCGTCTTCTCCGAACGTTCACCACACCTCGGGCCGGCTCGAGGGTCGTGTCGCCGTCATCACCGGGGCAGGGAACGGGATCGGACGGGCGAGCGCGCTCCGTCTCGCCGCCGACGGCGCCAAGATCGTCGTTGCCGATGTGCTCGATGGGCCGGCCTCGGAGACCGTTGCGTTGGTCAACGCCGCCGGAGGTGAAGCCGTCTCGATCATCGTCGACGCGTCGAGCCGTTCGGACAACGAAGCGATGTCGCAGAAGGCGCTAGAGGCGTACGGCCGGCTTGACATCCTGCTCACCGCAGCGGGGATCAGTCATGCCAAGTACCGCTCGGGCGACATCGAGGCCGACGTGAAGATGATCGGTGCGAACCTGGCGAACATCGAAACGCCGTGGAGGACGTTCATCGATCTCGAGTTGGAGTCATGGCAGCGCGTCATCGACGTGAACCTCACCGGCACCCTGCTGGCCATGCAGGCTTGCGCCGACAAGATGGTCGAGTTGGGGAACGGCGGGTCGATCATCACTATTGCGTCGGTTGCCGCGAAGCATCCCGACGCTGGCCCGTTGGCTTACACGGTGTCGAAAGCCGGTGTTTGGATGCTCACGAAGAAGGCGGCCCGCGAGCTCGCCGCCGCGAAGATTCGCGTGAACGCGATCGGCCCCGGTTACATCGCGACCAACATGACCCAGCTCCTCGAGCTGCTCCCGGAGGACCGGCAGGCCGACTTGGCGCAGCGAATTCCGCTCGGTCGCCTCGGCCGTCCGGACGAGGTCGCATCGGTGGTGTCGTTTCTCGCCAGTGACGATGCCAGCTACTTGACCGGCACGATCCTGCACCCCGACGGCGGCTACTTCACCGACTGACGTTCCGACCATCGAAGATCGACGGTCGGACTACTTTCGTGGGGTGGCCCGACCAGAAGATCTCCATGAGCTGTTGTCGTTCGATGATCCGAAGGAGGCCCGAACCTGGGTGTTCGACGTCACCTTCCTGACCAGTAGCTGGTCGTGCATCTTCGGGCGCGGGTGTAAAGGGATCCTGTCCGAAGATGCCACTGCACTCGGTCAGGGGTGTTGCTCCCATGGCGCGCACATGTCCGACGACAAGGACCGCCAGAAGCTGGCGACGAACGTCGCCCGGCTGCGCGACGACCAGTGGATGCATGCGTCGGCGGCCCGCCGTCAGCGCCCGACGGCTCGCAACGACGAAGGTGTGCATCTGACCCGGGTGGTCGATGGTGCGTGCATGTTCCTGAACCCGCCGGACTTCCCCGGTGGCGGTGGCTGTGCGCTCCACCGGGCCGCGCTCGAGGCAGGGGAGCGTCCGCTCGACTGGAAGCCGGAGGTGTGCTGGCAGCTACCGCTGCGCCGGTCCGACGATGTCGACGTGAACGGTCATGTGACGACGACGGTTCGGGAGTGGAAGCGGCGCGACTGGGGCGAGGGCGGCGAGGAGTTCCACTGGTGGTGCACCGAGTCCGACGACGCGTTCATCGACAAAGATCCGGTCTGGGTGACGATGGAGCAGGAGCTCCGTGAGCTGACCGGCGACTCCGTCTACGAACAGCTCGACAAGGTGCTGTCGAAGCGCCTGAAGAAGGGCAAGCCGGTCTTTCTTCCCCACCCGGCCGTCCGCCGGAAGTAGCGCGGACGACAGGCGAGCCGTCAGTCCGGCCAGCCGGGTGTGTCGGGGTCGAGTTGGACACCGGTGGAGTTCAGGAAGCCCGACACCATCCGGTAGAAGCCGGCGAGCATGACCAGTTCGGCGAGCTGGGCCTCGTCCCAGCGGGCAGCCAGGTCCTGCCAGGTCTTGTCACTGACGCAATCGTCGGCGCAGAGCTCGTCAGCCATCGCGATGAGCACCGCGTCGGCGGCCCGCCAGGCATAGCTGTCGGGCTTGCGGATGAGTGCGGCGATCTCGGCGTCGGTGAGCCCGACGCGCTTGCCGATGATCGTGTGCTGCCCGAACTCGTAGACCGCCCGACAGTTCCATCCGACGCGAAGAATGACGATTTCCCGTTCGCGTTCGGGGAGGGTGCCCTTGGACAGGAAGAATCCGCCGAGCACGTTGAAGCGTTTGAGGAGTGCGGGATGGTTGGCCAGCGTGCCGAAGATGTTGAGCGGCTTGCCATCGGGGCGGGTCAGTCCCTTGGCGATGATCGCCTGCACTTCTTCCGACGGGTTCTGCACCGCTCGTAGGCGCGCATATTTTGGCCGTCGCTTGTCCGATGTGGTCCTCACTCCGGTGCCTTCGTCGGCGTTCTCGGCCGATGAGTCGTCGTCGACGTCAGCGCCCTGCGCTGCAGCGGTGGGAGAGGCGAGGAGTTGCTCGATGAGCGCCGACGCTTCCGCGGTGGAGAACTTGCCTCCGGCCTGACGCTGGGTCAGACCGAGTGGGTGTCGGGCTTCTCGGAATGTTGCGAACCCGGCCTTGCCGAGCAGCGCTTCGAGGTACTGCATCTGCTTCGCGGAGGCCTGCGGCCCGCTGGATTGTCCGAAAGCCATGTACGGTCCCTCACGCCGTGGCGATGAGAGCCTTCTCGAACGCGTTGATGGCCTCGGACATCTCGGCTTCGGTGACGACGAGCGGCGGCATGAACCGGATGACCCCACCGTAGGTTCCGGCGTTCAACAGCAGTAGGCCGTTCGTTCGGGCGGCGGTAATGATCGCCGCGACGCGTTGGGGGCTGCTGAACTCGACGCCGACCATGAGGCCGAGGCCGCGGATGTCGATGATCGCCGGATGGTCGGCGGTCATGCGCTGCAACTCGGAGGTCAGCTGTTCGGCGCGGGCATTGACGTTGTCGAGGAAGCCGTCGGCCGTGAGGATCTCGATGGTCGCCAGCGATGCCGCGCACGCCACCGGATTTCCGCCGTAGGTGCCGCCGTGCGAGCCGGGAACCCACTTGGCCATGAGCTCCGAGCGGGCACCGATTGCTGCGAACGGCATGCCCGACGCGATGCCTTTGGCCATGATCAAGATGTCGGGCTCGATGTCGTAGTGATCGACAGCGAACATCTTGCCGGTTCGGGCGAATCCGCACTGGACCTCGTCGGCGACGAACAAGATGCCGTGGGAGTGACAGATCTCGACGATTGCTTCGAGGAACCGGGGCGGCGAAGCGATGTAGCCGCCCTCGCCGAGTACCGGCTCGAGGATCGCCGCGGCGGTCTCGCCGGGCGCGGTCTGGGTGGAGAGCAGATGGCGAAACGCCTCGATGCAGCGATCGATCTCGTCGTCCTCGCTCAGCTTCGAGTGCACGAGGTCGGGGAACGGGGCGACGTAGACCCCCGACGGGAGTGGCGAGTAGTTCAGCTTGTACGACGTCTTCGACGTCGTCATCGCCATCGTCAGATGGGTGCGGCCGTGGAACGATCCGTTGAACACGATGATGTTCTGGCGCCCGGTCGCGTGCTTGGCCAGCTTGACGGCGCCCTCGGTCGCCTCGGCGCCGGAGTTGGTGAAGAAGAAGGTCTCGATCGGGGCCGGCGTGATCTCGCGCAGCCGCTTCGCCAGCGGGAGGAGCAGATCGTGGTGGTAGCAGTTGACCTGGGCGTGGATGAAGCGCTCGGCCTGACGGGCGATAGCTGCGACCACGTGGGGGTGGCAGTGACCGGTCGAGGTGACAGCGATACCACTGGTGAAGTCCAGGTACGAGTCGCCCGAAACCGTCGTCACCCGACAGCCCGACCCGGAGACGACATCGAGGTCCGACGACCTCGCCCAGACCCCGGCGAGATAGGGCGCTTCGTTGGTGGCTGCTGGCATCGGACGCTCCTCGCACTCGAATCGCACACAGGCGTGCATGCAAGTTCACCACGGATCTCGTGCGCACCAGGGCCAGCCGCCCGCGGCGAGTCGCGAGGTCAGTGTCGTCCCAATGGTTCAGGCCAGCCTGTGCATCCACCCGTGGGTGTCGGCGGCGCGTCCGTATTGCACATCGATCAGCGACTTGCGGAGTTGCATGGTGGTCTCCCCGGCCATGCCATTACCGACCTCGCCGCCCTCCCAGACGAGGTGCCCGACCGGCGTCACGACGGCGGCGGTGCCACAGGCGAAGACCTCGCGGATCGAGCCGCTGGACACCTCCTCGCGCCATTCGTCGATCGAGATCGCCCGCTCCTCGGGCGACAGCCCGAGTTCCTTGCCGAGCGCCAGGATCGAATCGCGGGTGACGCCTTCGAGGATCGTTCCGAGCGGGGGAGTGGTCAGCCGGCCGTCGGCGTGGACGAAGTAGAGGTTCATCCCGCCCAACTCCTCGACCCACTTTCGCTCGGCGGCATCGACGAAGCACACCTGATCGCAGCCGTGCTCGCTTGCCTCGATCTGGGCGGCCAGACCCGCGGCGTAGTTTCCCCCGCACTTCGCCGCGCCGGTTCCGCCCGGCGCGGCACGCGTGTAGTTCGCCGAGAGCCAGATGCGGACCGGCTTCACGCCTCCGGCGAAGTACGGGCCGACCGGGCTGGCGATGACCATGAACCGGACCTCGGTCGAGGGCCGGACGCCGAGGAACGATTCGGAGGCGAACATGAAGGGGCGGAGGTAGAGGCTCTTCTCACCGCCGGTCGGGACCCAGTCGATGTCGAGTTGCACGAGGCGTTCGATGGCATCGACGAAGTCATCCTCGGGAAGCGTCGGGAGGGCGAGGCGCTGGGCCGACCGGTTGAAGCGCGCCGCATTTGCGTGCGGACGGAACGTCCACACCGACCCGTCGGCGTGGCGGTACGCCTTCATGCCCTCGAAGATCTCCTGGGCGTAGTGGAGCACGGACGCCGCGGGATCGAGCTGGATCGGCCCGTACGGCAGGATCTCGGCGTCGTGCCACCCGTCCGCTGTGGTCCACATGACACTGACCATGTGATCGCTGAAATGCTTCCCGAATCCGGGATCGGCGAGGATCTCCTCCCGCCGCGCCGCGGCAGTCGGCGTGGGTCGCAATGTCGAGGTGTAGGAGAGTGCCATGTCGCAAGCGTACGGGGCGACGCTCGCGTCGGCGAGATGGATTTCACCCGGCGCCCCGGTGCCCGGCTGGACCTTGCGCTCGGGCGGTCGAACGATGGCTACGTGGCGACGATCTTCGGAGCCGGGGGAAGTTCCTGACGCAAGATGTCGATACCGGCGTCGTCGGTTGCGCCGACGGCGATCAGCTCGGAACGGTCGATCGCCGTGTGGCCGGGGCAGCGCAGCCATTCCTCGCCGTCGACGTGGCCGGGGTAGCGGAACGACCCGAGGGGAACTTTGGTCCCGTCGCGCTTGACGAACCACCACTTGTAGACCTTGCCGACCTCGAAGTCGCGCACGTAGAGATAGGCGTAGGTTCCCGCCGGCGTCTGATCGATTGCCGCCCAGGCCTTCGGTGGCACCGCCGGTTGGCGCGGCGTGGTCATCGAGATCCGCTGGAACGCGATCTTCTCGACGTTCTTCGACGGTCCGTTCTGGGCGGGCTTGTCGTTCGCCACGAGCTGCTGGGTTCCAAGCGTCGAGCCGACACCGAGCGCAAACACCGCAGCGCCCGCCGCGACGATGGTACGACGGCGTATGCGGGGCCGAGCGGGTCGTACGGATGAGCCGTCGACAGCTGGTGCAAGCGGGGCCCGTGGCACACCGAATGTCCCGCCCGCGGACTCCCGGGCCGCTCGAGCGAAGAGGCGCGCGGCCATTTCCGGCGTCGGGTCGTGACGTTCGCCGATGATCGCCGAAGCCAGTTCGGTTGCATCGAGGAGGTCAGCGACGGGTTGGAGCTCGAACAGTTCGGCGGAACACCACGTACACGTATCGATGTGGACCCGCATGTCGTGGGACTCGCGATCGGTCATGCCCCCGACGAGATAGGCGCCGAGCTCAACCGTGCGCGAACACGGTGGTTCGATCGATCCGTTCACCTCGTTGTCGTCACTCATGACTCGTCCCAGCCCATTTCCTCGAGAACCTTCCGGAGCGACTTGAGGCCGTAGAACACCCGGGTGCGCAGCGTCGCTTCGGGGATCCCGAGAACGTCGGCGATCTCAGCGTACGGGCGGTCCCTCATGTATGACAGCACGAGCGCATCTCGTTGGTTGGCCGGAATTCGTCGAAGGGCTTCTTCGAGCATCCACGACGAAAGCATCGACTCGAATCCCGAGTCCTCTTCGCCAGGTGAACTCGCATCGTGTCCCGCCACCGATCCCTCGAGCCCGAACCGTCGTCCTCGCGCCCGGAGGGCATCGATGCAGACGTTTCTGGCCACGGCATACATCCAGGTTCGTAGCGAACCGGTGGTCGGATCGAATCGATCCTGTGCCCTCCACGCCCGAAGGAAGGTTTCCTGCATGGCTTCTTCCGCCAGGCCTCGATCGCCGACGAGTCGATGGCAGAACCGGAAGATCTCGCTGCCGTGAAGGTCATACAGCACCCGGAGATCAACGATGTCGCGGGTCACCGCATCGGGCCGCGACGCAACGGCTGACCGCGGCTCGGGGTCAGATCCTGCGGGTGCCGCATCGGTGCGGCCCCGGATCAAACGCAGGCGACGGGCGATGTCTCAACCTTTCTTGAGGACCAGCTTGAACTCGAATGAACCATCATCGTCGGCCTTGACGAAGTCGGCGATCTCCGGCGGTTCGATTGCGTAGTCCCTCATGTTGATGGCCAGGCGACCGACGATCTCGAGGGTGCCGGAACGGAGTTGGGCGTCGACCGGGATCTGCACGTCCCTCGTGACGCCGTGCAAGGTGAGCTTGCCGGGAACGGTCGCCTTGACAGGTTTCGCCGCTTCGCCGTCGGCATCGAGGGCGACGGCGCTCGAGGACACAAACGTTGCGGTCGGGAACTTGTCCGTCTCGATGCCGGTCGAGCGCATCCGGCTGTCGCGCCGGGATTCGTCGCTTACAAGCTTGGTCATGTCCACGGTCGCGTTCACCGATTGGACCTGAAGCGCAGGTCCGCTTCGCCCGAGCACGACCGTGCCGGTGACCGCCTCGGAACGTCCGACCGCGTCGGTCTTGGCCAGGCCGCCGACGAAGAGCTCGCGGACGCGATACCCGGCGGCCGAACCGGTTCCGATCTTGTACGTGCCCTCAATGGCGGTGGCCGCTGGTGTCTCACCGGTGCTGGCCGACGTGGGAGCCGGGGCACCCGCCTTTGCCGTGGTCGTCAGCGTGGTCGTCGCTTGGGACACGACGACGGCCCAGCGCTTCTTCTTGGCCGAAAGCGTGCACCGGAGCTTCGTCGTGCCGGCCGCGGCCGTCGCCCCGACCTTGGTGCAGGACGCCCCCGCCGCAGGAGCTTTCGAGGCGCTGGACGCGGTCCCGCCAAGTCCCAGGCTCGCGGCGACGGCGACTGCGACGGCGACCGTCACATGTCGACGCGAACGACGCGAACTTCGTTCGCCACGGCGCGCCGTGGAGCGTCGGAACGGGAACAGCACGGCGAACGACGAAAGCTCGAACGGAGGCGGCGCATCGTTGCCGTAGAAGTAGCGCAGGTACACGATCCCACCCACTGCGGCCGTTGCGCCGAGCGCGACCAGGATGAGCAGCGCTCGCGTCGCCCGTCTCGCCGGAAGGCGTGGTGATCGAGGCATCGCTCGCACCTCAGATCCGTGCCGTGTTGGGGACACCGTCGGCGTTGAGGACGAACCAGATTCCGTTGACCCACTGCCCGGTCACGTCACCGGCGGCACGATCGCGCGCCCAGTAGTAAAGCGGAAAGCCGTTGTAGGTCACCTGGCGCGAACCGTCGAAACGCATGGCGACCCCGAGCAGCGACCGCCGCAGATTCCCTTCGAGCACGACGTCACCGAGGCCTTCTCCGTCTTTCAGCATGACCGGCGGCCAGGCGGCCAGGCAGGGGCCCTCGCAGTTGCTCACGTTGCGCCGGTCCGGGGTGAACATGTAGAGCGACATGCCGGTGCCGTCGGTGAGGATCGGGCCGAGCTTCGACTCCTTGACGGCGATGGTGTAACCCGCCTTCTTCACCGGTGCGTCGGCGGCGTTGGCAACGGAGCCGACGGCGAGCGGGGAAAATGCGACGGCGGCGAGGAGTGCAGTCGCGAAGGAGCGGCGGGCGAAGCGTGACATGGAAACCTCCGGGTCCCTGTGTGGGGCACGTCAGCACTCGGTCGAGTGAACGTGTGTTGGAGGTGGATACGCCCGGCGAAGGAGTCCTGTTCAGTCGAAATGGGAGATTCCCGCCGAAGGTCTCACTCCACGAGATCGTCGACCGGCAGCGGTAGGTGGGTGATACCCGGGAGGAAGCGACCAAGGTCGCCGGTATGCGTCATCGATCGGAGCTGGCCGATGCTGCGGCGGCTGCCGAGGGCCCGCATCAACTCGTAGGTGTCGGCTTCCATCGTGAACTCGACCGGCCCCTGGCCCACTTCCCATGTGCGCGTGCCGTCCTTGAAGCGAACCGCGGGAAGACCTGACTTGGCGAGATCTCCTTCGACCATGGCGGCGATGATGTCGACGCTCAGGTGGATGCCATCCGATCTCCGGTCACCGATGAGACCGAGTGCCGATGCCGCGTCGTGTTCATGGGCAACGACGTCATAGAGCAACCCGCCGGTACGCTCGGGCCGGGCCACGATCATGGCCTCGAACGCCGGGCTGAACTCGTCCCACTCGTCGAGGAGCGAGGCAACGCTGCGCTCGGCCCGCTCGGCGATCTGTCGATCGACCCATGCCTGCACGTCGCCCGTCGGCAGATTGCGTTCCGCCAGATCGCGACAGATCCCGGCAAGGTGAGCTGCGAGGTTCCGCACTGTCCAGTCGGGACAGGCTGGCACCATCACGTCGGCCTGGGCATCGGAGATCCCGCCGAGCAATGCACGCACACGTCCACGACAGGCTGCGTATGCCGCCGCTCGCTCCCCGCCGTTGGCAACCGGTACCGTCATCAGCATGTCCCTTCGTCGAAGCTGCCCAACCGGGCGGTCGGCGAAGTGTACGGGCGTTCGAGCGTCAAGTCCCAGCGCTTGTTCACTCCTGCGCCGCGCAGCATGCCCGCCCCGTTCGAAGAGGACCAAGAGATGATCGACATTGCCGCATACACCGATGCATTCCCGTCGCTGACGTTCTCGTGTCCGTCCGAGCACGTCCTCCAGCTGACCCTGGAGGGCCCCGGCCTCAACAGCGTCGACGCGGCCAAGCACGCCCACCTTGCCGACGTGTGGACGAGGATCGATCGGGACGCAAGCGTGCATGTCGCCCTGATCGCCGGAGCAGGGAAAGGCTTCTCGTCGGGTGGCAGCTTCGACATGATCGACGAAATGGTGGTCGACTACGGCACCCGCTCACGCGTCCTGCGCGAAGCACGTGATCTCGTCCTCAACATCATCAACTGCTCGAAGCCGATCGTTTCGGCGATGTGGGGACCGGCCGTGGGTGCGGGCCTCGTGGCGGGCCTCCTCGCCGACGTGTCGGTTGTCGGCCGTCGCACGAGGATCATCGACGGTCACACCCGCCTCGGCGTCGCCGCCGGCGATCATGCGGCGATCTGCTGGCCGCTGCTGTGCGGTATGGCCAAGGCGAAGTACTACCTGCTCACCTGTCGCGATCTCTCCGGGGAGGAAGCAGAGCGGATCGGCCTCGTGTCGATGTGCGTCGACGAGGACGACGTGATGACGGAGGCGCTCAAGGTCGCAGAAGAACTTGCTGCCGGGGCGCAACAGGCCATCCGCTGGACCAAGCACACGCTGAACCACGGCTATCGCATGTTCGGTCCGGCGTTCGACGCCTCGCTCGCCTACGAGTTCCTCGGCTTCGGTGGTCCCGATGTGATCGAGGGCGTGGCCAGCCACCGGGAGAGGCGGCCACCGCAGTTCGGAACCTCTCCCGGGTGAGCCCCGCTATCTGAGCTGCTTCATCACCTTCGCGTAGTGGTGAAGCGTCTCGGTGTCGGGATAGTCGGCACACCAGGGCACGAAGCCGCGGCAGCCGGCGTCGATGTAGCGCTGCATTCTCTCGGCGACCTGCTCCGCGGTGCCGACGAAATGTCCTGCTGCCCATTCTTCCAACGGCTGACCGGTGAGCGACTTCGTCCCCGCAGCGCGTACCTCGGCCTCCGTCTCGCGGATGAAGATGTCGCCCGACACGGAGCGGCCGATCTCGTCGAAGTCGCGTCCGACAGCCTTGCAGTGCTCGGCCAAGAGGGAGCTCTTGTGAACGAAGGCTTCGATCGGTGAGCCGCCGCCGAAGTTTGCCCAGTCCCCATGGCGGGCGACGATGCGTAGTGTCACCTGCTCGCCGCCGCCGCCGATCCAGATCGGCGGGGTCGGTGACTGCAGGGGCTTCGGGTCGCACTGCGCCCCCTTGAGTTGGTAGTACGCGCCGTCGTACGTCGTGTCAGCCTGCGTCCACATCGACTTGATGATCTCGACGCTTTCACGCAGCATCCCCAGGCGCTCCTTCGGCGAGCCGAACGGGAAGCCGTAGCCCTTGAACTCGTGCTCGTACCAGCCCGCGCCGATCCCGAGATCGAGACGCCCGCCACTGATCACGTCGATCGTCGAGGTGATCTTGGCCACGACTGAGGGATGGCGGTAGGCATTGCACGACACCATCTGTCCGAGCCGGATCCTCGAGGTCCGCTGGCTGATGGCCGCCATGACCGTCCAGCATTCGAACACGGTCGAGTGGATGGGCCGGGGGACGTTGTGGAAGTGGTCGTAGACCCACACGGAGTCGAAGCCGAGCTCCTCGGCGAGGACGGCGATGTCGACGGTCGACTGCCACTGCTCGCGAGGGTCGGCGATCCCGGCGTATTCACCCTTCCAACCTTGGGGGATGAAGGCTCCGAAAGTAAGCGAGCGTGTCATAGGTTCTTCTCCGTTGCTGGCGTGTCAGGTGGATGGTTCAGAGCGTGGTTCAGAGCGAAGGTGCGGGCGAGGCGAGTCCCGAATCCCGGCCTAGGAGCCAGGCGAGCTGCTGGCGGTCGGCTGCGGAGGCGACATCGCTGGGCAACGTGTTGACGGGATCAGCAAGCCATTGCGTGCGCCGACGCCCCAGATCGGCGATGACGTAGTCGGCGGGCCAGTTCGCCCACGTGTAGCCGAGGCCGAGATCGAGACGATGCACCTCGACCTCGCGCCAGCGCCGCCAGGGAACCTGAACGATCGGGACCTTGCCGAACGGCGCAAGGCCGTGACCTGCCCATCCGGCGGCGTCGAGCGTGGCCCAGGCCTGCTCGAGCCGCCACACGGAGCGTCGGATGTCGTCGACCTGGTCGGCGAACGGGCGTGGTGCCCCGTCGGCGATGGCGGCGTTGCGGGCGTCCACTGACGGATACATGAGGTGCTCCTCGCCGAGTCGCGCTCCTTCGATCATCCCGGCCAACGCATCGGCGTTGCGGGCCAAGTGGGTCAGCACGTGTCCAACGGTCCAGTCGGGGAGCAGGGATGCCCGAGTGACGGCGACAACGTCAGTCTGAGCGAGGTCATCAAGTTCGGCGAGGAGGGCCTGGTGCGACAACGCGCATCCGGCCACATCAGCATCGAGTTGACGGCGATCGGTCTCGTTCATGGACCGAGTCTGCCGTGGCCGGCGACGCTGCGCGGACCGGAAGCGAAGATCACCCGATGAGGACCGTCCGCGAACTCGTGCGGAACTCGGCGAGCCGTTCGGCGGTGGGGACGACCCCGATGCCGATGCTGTTCGGAACGTGCAGGAAGCCGTCGTCGAGGGTGAACGCCTCGGTGACGTCGCGGTGGAAGTATCTCGAGGAGGCAGAGAGGTCGCCGGCGAGTGTGAAGCCGGGGAGGGCGGCGAGGGCGAGGTTCGCAGCGCGCCCGATGCCCGTCTCGAGCATCCCCCCGCACCAGACCGGCACATTCCGGCTCACGCACAGGTCGTGGATCCTCACCGCCTCCAGGAAGCCGCCAACGCGTCCGGCCTTGATGTTGATCACCCGGCACGAGCCGAGCGCGAGCGCGAGCTCAGCAGTGCGCAACGAGGTGATCGACTCGTCGAGGCAGATCGGTGTGCGGAGATGCCGGGCAAGCTCGGCATGACCGAGGAAATCGTCATCGCCAAGGGGTTGCTCGATGAGGAGGAGTTCGAACGCATCGAGTTGTGCGAGGTGGTGAGCGTCGTCGGTCGTGTACGAGCCATTCGCGTCCACCTGGAGGGCGAGGTTCGGGAACGCCTCTCGCACGGCGGCGACCGGCTTCACGTCGTTTCCCGGCTCGATCTTCAGCTTCACCCGCTGGTATCCCTCGGCGACGTATGCACCGACCGTGTCGACGAGCTCACCCACCGTCGGCTGCATGCCGACGGCGACACCGGCCGGCACACGGTCGCGGGTGGCCCCGAGGCGCTCGGCGAAGGACTCGCCGAACTTCCGGCACTCGGCGTCGAGCATCGCGGCCTCGATACCTGCCTTGGCCATCGCATGACCCTTGATGCCGCTGAAGCGAGACGCGAGGTCCGTGGCCCGCATCTTCTGGGTACCGACGCGTGGGAGGAGGAACTTCTCGATCACATACGACGCGCTCTCGACGTATTCGGGGCTGTAGGTCGGCTCGGCCTCCGCCACGCACTCGCCCCAGCCGAAGAACTCGTCACCGACAGCCTCGACGAGCAGGACCTCGCGGTACTTCTCGGTTCCCGATGCGCGCCGGAAGGGAGTAGCCAGCGGAAGCCTTAGGCGATGGAGGGTCACGTGGTGCAGGATCATGGGCTCACGACCACGCTAGGTTCCGCCGCACTCGCGCGGGAACTTCGCGCTTGGACCGAGCCACGGACTCCCGGGTACGGTGGGTTCATGGGTATCGCACTGGCCAAAGACTCCATCGACCTCGGCATCATCGTCACGGATGGCGAGGCGGCGCTCGCGTTCTATCGCGACCTCGTGGGCCTGACCGAAGCCGGCTCGCAGCCGATGCCCGGCGGGGGAACGATGTACCGGCTGATGTGTGGAACGAGCATGATCAAGCTCGTCCAGAACGGAAAGACGCCTCCCGCCGTCTCGCCGCCCGGAGGGATCGGCGGCTCGACCGGGTACCGCTACTTCACGATCACCGTGTCCAACATCGAAGAGATCACCGCGGCAGTCGAGGCGGCGGGTCACAAGGTCATTCGGCCGGTCGTCACTCTCCGGCCCGGCATCACCATCTCCATCGTGGAGGACCCCGAAGGCAACTGGGTCGAGTTCCTCCAACCCGGCTGATCACCCGCTCACCTCGGGTCGACTTGGGTCAACGGAGCCGACCGCCGGTAGCGTGCGTTGATGGCTCGCCTGCTCATCTCTTCCCTCGACCGCACCGACTTTCCCGCCCTCGTCGACGAGCGTGGTGACACTTCGTGGAGCGCCCTCAACGGGCGGGTGAACCGGTTCAGCCATGTGCTTCGCGACCACGGGCTGCGGCCCGGCGAGCGTGTGGCCCTCCTGTCGGGGAACCGCCGCGAGATGTTCGAGGTGTTCCTCGCGGTCGCTCACACTGGTGTTCTGGTCGTGCCGATCAACTGGCATTTCTCGGCCGACGAGGTCGCCTACGTCGTCGAGAACTCCGGCTCGAAGCTCCTCATCGTCGACCCGGAGTTCACGCCAAGCACCGCCGATGTCACCGTGCCGATGCTCACCTTCGAGTCGACGTACGAAGACGCGCTCGCCGCGGCGTCGGAGGACGAACCGGACGATCAGTCGATGGGCGGCGTGATGTTCTACACGTCGGGCACGACCGGACGACCGAAGGGGGTCGCCAACTCGGCCTTCGCCGCCGGCGTCCCACCGGAGGTATACGAACTCATGGCCGCCGGCATGGTCAACATCGGCTTCCCGCCGAAAGGCCGCACCCTTCTGTGCGGCCCCGGGTACCACTCGGCGCAGTGGGCCTTCTCGTTCTTCCCTCTGATCGGTGGTTCGTCGGTCGTGATGCAGCGGCGCTTCGTGCCCGAGGAGATGCTCGAGCTGATCGACCGTCACGCCATCACCAATGTGCATCTCGTCCCGACGCAGTTCGTGCGCGCGCTCAGGGTCGACGAGGAACGTAAGCGCGCATTCGATGGGTCGTCACTCTCCTTTGTTCTCCATGGCGCGGCGCCGTGCTCTCCCCACGTGAAGCGCCAGATGATCGAGTGGTGGGGGCCGAAGATCACCGAGTACTACGGCGCGACCGAGGGCGGCGTGGTCTCGATGATCACGGCGGAGGAATGGCTGACCCGGCCCGGCTCGGTCGGGAAACCGATGTCGACAATGACGGTTCGCATCGTGGCGGAGGAGGGTGACGACGCCTCGACCGGGGGAGCGGGTGTCATCCACGTTCGCAACGCGATGGGCACCGACTTCGAGTACCTCGGTGAGCCGGAGAAGACCGCCGAAGCACACAGCGTCGCCGGGTTCTTCACCCTCGGCGACATCGGCTACCTCGACGGTGAGGGCTACCTGTACCTGTCGGACCGCAAGATCGACATGATCATCTCCGGCGGAGTCAACATCTACCCGGCCGAGATCGAAGGCGTGCTCACTGGGCATCCGCTCGTCGTAGACGCCGCCGTGTTCGGTGTGCCGAACGAGGAATTCGGTGAGGAGGTCAAGGCTGCTCTGCAACTTGTTCCCGGCACGAAGTGGTCCGACGAATTGGCCGCCGATGTCTCCTCCTACGTGCGCGAACGGCTAGCCGGGTACAAGGTGCCGAGATCGTGGGACATCGTCGACGAACTCCCCCGGAGCGAGGCCGGAAAGCTGCTCAAGCGTCAGATCCGCGCCCCCTATTGGGAAGGCGTGGGCCGGTCCATCTGACCGGCCCTGGCGGCTCACGTCGAGTCGCCCGCTCAAGCCGTGCCGGGATCTTTCGGTTCGAGCGTCAGCGACACGGAGTTGATGCACCAGCGTTCATCGGTCGGCACCGGGTAGCCCTCCCCGGTGAAGACGTGGCCGAGATGAGAGCCGCAATTCGCGCAGCGGGCTTCCGTGCGGGGGTAGCCGAGCAGGTGGTCGGTCAGGAGTACCACGGCGTCGTCGGCCGAGGGCGCGTAGAACGACGGCCAGCCGCAGCCCGAGTGGAACTTGGTGTCGCTGCGAAAGAGCTCGGCCCGGCATGCTTTGCAGCGGTAGACGCCCTCGGTCTCCTCGTCGGTGTACTCGCCGGTCCCGGCCCGTTCGGTTCCGGCCTTGCGGAGTACTGCGAACGAAAGAGGGTCGAGCGTCTTGGCCAGCTCGTTGTCGTCGAGCTGCACGGGGTACGGAGTGCCATCGGGGCGAAGGTTTGTCAGCAATCCAGACATAGCGGGTCCTCGGGGTCGTTCGGAAGTCGGTGACAAACGGTACCGCTGTGTTCGCTCGGCGAAGCCCGGTTCGCCTCAGCTCCGCTCAGCTATCTACGCTGCCGCTCATGGAACTTCGAGATCGAGTTGTAGTCATTACCGGTGGCGGCTCAGGAATCGGTGAGGCGCTCGCCGTCGCCGCGCATGCGGAGGGCGCCAGGCATGTGGTGGTCGCGGACCTGAACGAGGCGCAGGCGAAGCGAGTCGCCGTGCTGGTCGGCGGCACGGGTGTCGGGCTCGACGTTCGTGACGAGGCGGGGATCCGGGCGCTCGTGGATCGGACGGAGGACGCCCACGGACCGATCGATCTGTTCGCGTCGAACGCCGGTTTCGTGACGGTCGGGGGGCTTGAGGATACCAACGAGCGCATCCAGGCGATGTGGGAGGTGCACGTGATGGCACACATCTATGCCGCCCGCTCCGTGCTCCCGTCGATGATCGCTCGCGGGGAGGGATACCTGCTCAACACCGCGTCGGCTGCGGGACTCCTCAGTCAGATCGGTTCGATGAGCTATTCGATCACCAAGCACGCCGCCGTTTCGCTTGCAGAGTGGCTGTCGATCACACATCACCACCAGGGCATCCGGGTCTCGGTGCTGTGCCCGCAGGCGGTTGCCACGAACATCGCCATCAACAGCCCCGACACCCTCGGCGGCGGGGGACTCGAAGACGGGGTTGCCGCAGCCGACGGTGTGAAGTCGGCCAGCGATGTCGCGACCGCATGCATCGAGGCGGTCAGGGCGGAGCGGTTCCACGTGCTTCCCCATCCGGAGGTCGCCACCTACGTGCAGCGCAAGGCCACCGACATCGACCGGTGGCTGACCGGCATGCGCCGCTTCCAGTCGGCGCTCTACGCCGGTGGAGCGCTCCCGGGAGATGCCATCGCTCCGTTGTGAGCGTTTGGCCCCGTCGGCCTCGGACTGCGGGCGAATCGAAGGGGTACCCGTTGAGTGCCAATCGGCGATTTTCTTCGGGAATATCTCTCGTCTCTCGTGGGTCCGGCGAAAGCCTCGGCTACTGTGGGTGGGCAGTTCGCTGCACGGCCGAAGCGAGAGCCTCGACTGCGCAACATCGTTCTGGCCTCCTTCCCCGGGCTCCTTTTCCAGCTCCAAAGTGAGAGCGCCCGATGCGTGACCGATTCTCGTTACGAAGTATTTTTCTCGTTGCCGCCGTGGTTCTGTTGATCGGCGAACTCGTGTGGCTTGTCGGGGTCGCTAGGTCGAAACCCTCGGAGCGGCTCGTCTTGTCCGACGCCCTCTACCGCCCGACGGTTCCCGATTCCACGACTTTGGCGACAGTCTTCACTCCGCCCGTTCGGGCCGAGCCGGCGCCGGGGCCAGAGCTCGATCCAACCGGTTCACTGCCTCGCACCTCCGTCACCGCTCGAGTGCCGCTCGCCAAGATTCGGATTCCGAATTGGTTCCGGCTCGTTCCCACGACGGCGACCCTCGAAACGGTGTCCAGAGCCGCCGCGACGAAACCTTTTCGCCCGGTGCCGGCTCCTTTGCCAGTAACGACTCTTTCCAACCCTCCCACTGGCACCGCACCTCCGACGTCCGGCACCGTGGGCCCGACCGTCGGGGCGGTCGGGTCGGCGGCGAAGCCACCGGGCCTGACAACGACGTTGCGGTCCGTGACGACCTTGGACGAGCCGCCGACCAGCGTCAAGGGCGCCGCGCTGGTTCCCGTCCCGATCCCTGCAGAGACTCCGACGACGAGTGCGACAGTGAGCACGAAGGCGGCGACTACCACGACGGAGGCGCCGATCACCACGACGACGAAGGCTCCGACGACGACGAAGGCTCCGACGACGACGAAGGCTCCGACGACGACGATGGCTCCGACGACGACGATGGCGCCGACCACGACGCTCGCGCCGACGACGACGCTCGCGCCGACGACGACGCTCGCGCCGACGACGTTGGCTCCGACCACGACGTTGGCTCCGACCACGACAGCGGCGGCGACCACGACGGTGCCCTGAGGGAGCGTCCTTGTCGGACCGGCCTGAGCTGCGAAGGGCGAATGCCCCGGGACGTCAAGTGTCCCGAATCGTAAGTGGCTCGCGGAATTGGCGGGTCAGATTTCGTCGTGGTATCGCAGGAGGTAGTGCCTGCCTCGACCAACCGCAACGACGAGGACGCCGTCACGGCGGAATCTTCCCGAGAAATTCCTCTGCAGACTTATGAATCGGGGGACTAGAGGATCAACACCGGCTTGATCGCTCCGCCACTGAGCGAGGACTGCTCCGCTTCGTTCACCTGATCGAGTCGATACGTGGTGATGAGTCGATCGAACGGGAATCGTCCGGCACGCCACAGTTGGATCATGTGGGGGATGAACGAGTGCGGGTCGGCGCTGCCCTCGAGGATGCCGATGACGGTCTTGCCCATCAGCGCGGATCCGTCGAACTCGATGTTGCCGATCTGGACGCCGACGAAACCGCACATTCCCGTCATACGAAGGCACGTCACGGCCGACTGCATCACGCTCGGAATGCCCGTGGTGTCGATCGTGTAGTGCGCACCGCCACCGGTGATGGTCTGGATCTCGGTGACCAGATCATCCCGGTCGCCTCGCAGAACATGCGTTGCGCCGAGTTCCTGGGCGAGGGCAAGCCGTGACTCGTGCAGGTCCACGGCGATGATCGTCGTGGCGCCGGCGACGACTGCGGCCATGATTGCGGCGAGGCCGACCGCACCGGACCCGAAGACCACGAGGCTCGTGCCCGGCTTCACCTGCAACGACAACAGAACCGAACCGGCCCCGGTCTGGATGCCGCAGCCGAGCGGTCCGAACAGTTCGATCGGCAAATCGGCGTCGACCTTGACGGTGTTGCGGATCGAGGCGATGCAGTGGGTGGCGAGCGACGACTGCCCGAACCAGCGGGCGGCCACCTCGTGGCCGGCCGCATCGGTGACGGTGGTGGAGCCGTCGAGGTCGCGTCCGGTCAGGTTGCGCGGGAGGAAGGTCTCACAGTACGCGCGCTGACCTTTCGCACAGTTGTCGCAGACACCGCAGGAGTCGAACGACAGCACCACATGATCGCCCACGGCGAGTGTCGTGACTCCGGGACCGATCGCGTCGACGACACCGGAGCCTTCGTGGCCGGTGATCATGGGGAGAGCGACGAAACCGGCCCGAGCCAGCGCGTCGGTGTGGCACATGCCGGCGCCGACGATCCGAACCCGGACCTCATCGTGTCGCGGCTCAGCGAGATCGACGTCCTCGATCGTGTACGGAGATGCTCCATCGCGCAGCACGGCGGCTTGGATCTTCATGGTGTGGTCCTTGTCGTCTCTTGGAGAGGCGTCGGTTGTGGTCTGGAGTACGTGTTGGAGACGTGTCAGTTCAGGAGCGGGTCGCGGGGGAGGCCGAGGATGCGCTCCCCGATCTGGTTCCGCTTGATCTCCGACGTGCCGCCGGCAATCGACATGCCGCGGTGCATGAGGACCATGCCGCCGACGAGCGCACGGGGCCCGTCCATGAACGCTGCCTCGGCGCCCTGTACCTCGGCGAACATCGCGGCTGCTTCGTGGCCGATCTCCGACAGCACGAGTTTGGTGATGTTGCCCTCCGGTCCGGGACCGCTTCCGGCGACAGCGCGGAACACGCTGCGCATGTTGAGCGCGGCCATCGCCTGGTGCGTCGCGGTGTAGCGGCCGATCCGAGCAGGACCGCCGGCGAGACGACTCGGGTTCGCGTCGTAGGCGGCGATGAGGGCTTCTCCGGGTAGTGCCATCCCTCCGCCGCCACCGCCACCAATACTCACGCTCTCGTTTCCGAGGGTGGCGCGGGCGACCGTCCAGCCGCCATCGACGGGTCCGACCACATCGTCATCGGGAACGAACACGTCGTTGAAGAAGACCTCGTTGAACTCGGAGTTGCCGCTCGTCATCTTGAGTGGACGCACTTCGACGCCTTCGGCCTTCATGTCGAGCACGACCATGGTGATGCCCTGGTGCTTCGGGGCGGTCGGATCGGTCCGAACGGTGGCGAATCCCCGGCCGGCGTAGTGGGCGCCGCTGGTCCAGACCTTCTGCCCGTTGATGAGCCAGCCTCCGGCTACCCGTGTCGCCTTCGTCTTGATGCCGGCGGCGTCGGAACCGGCGTCGGGCTCGGAGAAGAGCTGACACCAGATGACCTCCTGGCGCAGCGCCGGCGGGACCCAGCGGGCGACCTGATCGTCGGTGCCGTACTGGATCAGCGTGAGGATGACCCAGCCGGTGATGCCATAGGCCGGCTTCTTGATTCCGGCGGCCGTGAACTCCTGCTCGATCACGAGCTGTTCGACCGGCTTGGCGTCACGTCCCCACGGCTTCGGCCAGTGCGGCTGAACGTACCCGGTCGTGATGAGCGCATCTCGCTGGGCCTTCGCGTCGAGTGACCGGATGCTCTCGGCGAACGCTTTGATCTCCTCGCGGAACGACTCGGCTTCGGGCGGCAGCTCGACGGTTCGCATGCGGCGGACACCGGCGCGGGTCATGTCGGTCACGCAAGCGGCCGCTGCTTCGTGATCGAGCAGCACTTTGAGCGTGGTCGCCCGCCGCATCGCGAGGTGAGCATCGTGTTCCCAAGTGATGCCGATGCCACCGTGAACCTGGGTGTTGAGATTCGCCGCGAGATCGGCTGCCGGACCTGCCAGGGTCGCCGCGAGGGCGGCAGCGTACGTGAACTGCTCACTGCCGTCCTTCGACGCCCGTGCCGCGTCCCACACCGTGGCGGTAGCCAGTTCGGTGGCGACGGCCATGTTGGCGCAGTGGTGCTTCACCGCTTGGTACATGGCGATCGGCCGCCCGAACTGGAGCCGGACCTTGGCGTAGGCGGCAGCCTGCTCTGTGCACTCGCGGGCGACGCCCGCTGCCTCGGCGGAAAGGATCACCCGGGCGACATCGGTAAGGGTCTGCCGGGCGCCGATCATCACGATGGCCGGGACATCGTCAAGCGTGATCCGACTGGAGCGCCTGGTCGGGTCGAGGTTGGGAGGCGTGTCGACAGAAACTCCGTCGGCGTGGGTGTCGATGATGGCGACGTCGTCGCCATTGCCGACGAGGAGAACATCCGCGAGACTTCCGCCAAGCACCACTCCGGTGGAACCGTATGCCCGCCCGTCGCGGATCTGCACGCTTCCTTCGAGCGCCGCTGCGCCGGTACGCGTTCCGTCGGCGAGGCCCGGCAGGAGTGCCGCCTGGGTAGCAGCGTCGGCGCGGGAGGCGATCGTGGCGCTGGCAATGACGGTCGGCACGAACGGTCCGGGAGCGCCGGCGCGGCCGAGCTGCTCGACGACGACGACGAGTTCTTCGAGGCCGTAGCCCGAACCTCCGTTGGCCTCCGCGATGTGCAAACCGAGCCAGCCGAGTTCGGCGAGGTCCCTCCAGAACGTGGGGAGTTCCTCGGTCGGAGCTTCAAGCAGCGCTCGCGACGCGGACCGCGCCCCGTGCTTGGCCAGGAAGTCCGCCGCGGTGGACGCTAGAAACTTGTGGTCCTCGTTCAGTGCAATCGACATGTCGTCGAACGTACCGCCACTCGCTGCGGCACAACCAAAGCAGGCCGGCCGATTGCCGAGAGATAGGCGCCGCGGCGGCGTCGAAGCAGTGTTGCCGTCAACTCTCCGGGTGGAACGTGAGCCCGGCGAACTCGCCGCTCTTCCTCCATCCGTCGATGTAGTCGAAGTAGGCGAGCGCGCCCTCGGGGAAACCGAGACTGTTCCGCAACCCGCGCGGGCCGGCGTCGATGCCCTCGTTGTTGTAGTAGCCGGGGGTGCAGTCCGGCTGGCTGCCGAACCGACGGCCTCCGGATTCGAGCCGATCGAGCCACGCCTGCTCGACCTCGGCACTGATCTCGACGGTTTGCGCGCCGATCGACTCGGCATGCGTGACGACCGTGGCGATCGTGGTCGCGGCGTCGATGAGGTTGTGGGGGACGTTCGAGATCAGGTTGGCGCCGTGCGTCGGACCGACGACGAACACGTTCGGGAAGCCGTGAACGTGGATGCCGTGCAGGCTGCGCATGCCCTCTACCCAGTGTTCGGACAGTTTGCGTCCGCCCTGTCCGACCATGTCGAAACCGGCGCGGCGTGTGTATTCGGTACCGACTTCGAACCCGGAGGCGTAGATCAGGCAGTCGAGTTCGATGTGTTCCCCGTTCGCGAACACTCCTGTCTCGTCTATCCGTTCGACCCCCCGACCGTCGGTGTCGATGAGGTGCACGTTCGGGTGGTTGTACGCGTCGAGGTATTCGTCGTGGAAGCACGGGCGTTTGCACAACTGGCGGTACCAGGGCTTGAGCGACGACGCCGTTGCCGGGTCGTGCACGACAGCATCGACGCGGGCGCGGATCTCGGCCATCTTCTCGTCGTCGCTCTCGAAGTACGCCCGCTCAAGCCCGGCTGGGCTGAGATCGGGCGTCGAGCTCGACAGGAGCTTGGCTCGGATGCGTTTCGTGATGTCGGTCCATCCGTCCTTCACGAGGTCCTCGTCGACGAGTCCGCCGGTCTGAAGTGTCGCAAAGTTCCGCAGCCACTTCTGCTGCCAGCCGGCCCCGAGGGTGGCGAACCAGTCAGGGTCGACGTCGTGGTTGTTGCGGACATCGATCGACGATGGCGTGCGTTGGAAGACGAAGAGGTCGCGGCACGATTTGGCGAGATACGGAATGCACTGAACTGCTGTGGCACCTGTGCCGATGATGCCCACCCGCTTGTCGGCGAGCTTCTCCATCGTCGCTCCGGCCGGACTGCCTCCGGTGTAGTCGTAGTCCCAGCGGCTGGTGTGGAAGCTGTGACCCCGGTAGGTCTCGATGCCGGGAATTCCTGGGAGCTTCGGACGATGGAGCGGTCCCGTACCCGTAGCGATGTACTTCGCGCGCATACGATCACCGCGGTTCGTCTCGATGATCCACCGGCGCGCGTTCGCATCCCATGCGCATCCGGTCACTTCGGTCGACAGGCACGAGTTCGTGTAGAGATCGAAATGGGTGGCGATGCGTCGGCAGTGCTCGAGGATCTCCGGAGCGTGGGCGTACTTCTCCGTCGGCATGTGGCCGGTCTCCTCCAGCAGCGGCATGTACACGAACGAGGTCGTGTCGCACTGCGCTCCGGGGTAACGGTTCCAGTACCAAGTACCTCCGAAGTCGCCGCCTTTCTCGATGATCCGAACGTCGGTGATGCCGGCCTGCTTCAGGCGAGCGCCCGTGACGAGCCCGGCGAACCCGCCCCCGATGAAGGCAACGGTGACGTCGTCGGTGAACGGCTCGCGGGGGAGCGGTTCGACGTAGGGGTCGTCGAGGTAGCGGACGAAGGCATCGACGAGCTGGATGTACTGCTCATTGCCATCGCGACGAAGGCGTTTGTCCCGTTCGGCCAGGTAGCGGGCTCGGAGCGCGTCCTTGTCCGTCGGTTCAACGGAGCGATCAGGCGACTGGTGCACGCATCGACGATGACAGGAGGTGGACCACCGCGCCAAGTTCGCGGGTGGCCGACTAGCTTTCCGGCCATGAAGCAACTGCTCTCCCAGATCACGTCCGCCGGTCAACTTCGCCTCACGATCGCTGACGTGCCCGAACCGGAATTGGCGGCGCACGAGGTGCTGATCCGGGTGGAATCGACGCCGATCAATCCGTCGGACCTCGGGCTCCTACTCGGACCGGTTGACGTCTCGACACTGCGTCGCGAGGGGGATGCCACCGTCGGTGACGTACCGGCGGCTCATATGGCCGGGATGGCGGCTCGCCTTGGCGAAGCGATGCCGGTCGGGAACGAGTGCGGAGGCGTCGTCGTTGCCGCGGGTTCGTCCCCCGCCGCGCAGGCGCTCATTGGACGCGTCGTCGGCGCGGTCGGTGGAGCGATGTACGGCGAGTTCCGCGCCGTTCCGGCGCAGTCGTGCCTGGCCATGCCCGACGGTGTCACGCCGGCCCAGGCCGCGTCGCCGTTCGTGAATCCGCTCACGGCGCTTTCGATGGTCGAGAACATGCGACTCGATGGGCACACTGCTCTCGTCCACACCGCGGCAGCCTCCAACCTCGGCCAGATGCTCGTGAAGATCTGCCTCGCCGACGGGGTCGGTCTTGTCAACATTGTTCGACGCCCAGAGCAGGCAGCGCTCCTCCGTTCGATCGGCGCCGAGCATGTCTGTGATTCGTCGAGTCCGACGTTCGACGACGATCTCGTCGCTGCCCTCACCGCGACCGGCGCCACGCTGGCGTTCGACGCAGCCGGTGGTGGCACGCTTGCGGCCCGAATCATCGCCGCCATGGAGCGGAGCGCGAACGCGGGCGCTGCCTACAACCGGTACGGCTCTTCGGTCCACAAGCAGGTCTTCATCTACGGCCGGCTCGACACCCGTCCGCTCGAAATGAACCTTGGCGCCACCGGCTTTGCGTGGGGTGTCGCCGGATGGCTTCTCACCCCGTTCATCGGTCGGATGGGACCGGAGCGGTTCGAGGCGATGAAGGCCCGCGTGGTGTCCGAGATCACCACGACGTTTGCATCGCACTACTCCTCGACGATTTCCCTCGAGCAGGCCTGCGATCCCGACACGATCCGCGCATACGCCGCGAAGGAAACCGGGACCAAGTACCTCATCACCCCGCATGCGTCCTGAGCGCACGCCGGGCGTAGCGGGCGGACTCTGACAAGCTCGGGTCTCGTGGCTGGCACGACGAGCGCGGCAGGGGTCTCTTCGGTGCTGTTCGTCACCGCTCCGGTCGGCCCGCTCGGTTCGGGAGCCGGCGGGGGAGTGGAGACGAACCTGCTCAACCTCACACCCCGTCTGATCGATCGAGGTATTCGCTGCGCGATCGTCGCTCCGGCCGGTTCGGCCATCGATGACGAACGCGTCACCGTCTTCGAGGTCGACGGTGTAGCGCCGGTCTACGCCACGACCGCCGATCGGACGATCGGCGTCACCCAGGACCCGAACGGTCTGCTGGAGCGGATGTGGGACGTCGCTGGGGCGCACCAGCACGACTTCGACGTGATCATCGCGTTGACTTACGACTGGCTGTCGTACTACCTCACCCCGTTCTTCACCACCCCGGTGGGTCACATCGTGTCGCTGTCATCGCAGATCGACAGTGTCGACGTCGAGCTCCGCCATCAGCTCGAACGTTCCCCGAAGCGCTTCGCCGGTGTGACCCGCACCCAAGTAGCAACCTTCGGCTCGCTGGCGGCGGAGGTAATGACGCCGATGTTCGGCGGCGTCGATCTGAGTCGCTGCGCTGCTCCTTCGTTCGAAGTCTCCCGGCGTCGCCTTGCGTGGGTTGCCCGCGTTTCGCGGGAGAAGGGCCTTCGTGACGCCTTCGAGGTGTGCGAGCGAACGGGTTACGCCCTCGACGTGTGCGGTCTCGTTCAGGAACCGGAGTTGCTCGGTGAGTGCCGGGCGACCTTTCCGGCCGTCGACGTCACCGTCCATGGCTTCGTCTCCCAGCGGCAGGTGAGTGACGTGCTCTCGCGAGCTGCGGCCATGCTCATGACCCATTCGTGGGTCGAGGCGTTCGGCAACACGGCGATCGAGTCCCTTGCCGTCGGCACACCGGTCATCAGCTACGCGCTGGGTGGTCCGACCGAGATCGTCGACGACGGGGTCACCGGCTATCTGGTCGAGCCCGGGTCGATCGAGGCCATGGCTGCTGCGGTGAACCGGGTCGGCGCCCTGGACCGCCGGGCGTGTCGACGCACGGTCGAGGAGCGTTTCACGCTCGATCAGCTGGCCGATCGCTGGCTGGCCTTCGCCGAACAGGTTGCGGTGTCGTGAGGCGGGCCCGAACTCTGCCGGACAACTCCAGTGGCCTTGGTCGGACCGGGCCTTCGGTGGTAGGAATCAGTGGTTCGCACGGAGGAGAATGCAGCAATGGTCCATGTTCCGACACGCGGCGATGCACCGGCCCGGCTCGGCCCCGGTGTGCAGCAGATCCCCGACTACGGCTCGTCGACGATGTCACGCGACGTCTACACCGACCCCGTGCGCTTCGAGCTCGAGCGCGAGCGGGTCCTGAACACGAGTTGGCTGGTGGCGGGCCGGCTGGAGCAGATTCCAGGAGCAGGTGACTGGATCACCTACGAAGGCCATGGCGAGACCGTCATGATCACCCGCCAGCCCGACGGTTCGTTGGCGGCGTTCCACAACGTGTGCCAGCACCGCGGACCGGCGTTGGTGGGAGAGCTGAAGGGATGCGGCGCCCGGCGCTTCACCTGCCCCTACCACGGCTGGGTCTACGACACCACGGGCAAGCTCGTCGGGGTGCCCGAGCGGGAGGATTTCAGCGACGCCCTTCTCGACGGAGTGCGGGCACCTGCGGTTGCGGTCGATCATTGGGGCGGCTGGATCTGGATCAACCTCGCCGGCCCCGATGCGGTGTCGATGTCGCTGGCCGACTGGATCGGCAAGGAGATCTCCGTCGACCTCGGCCGGTTCAACATGGAGGGAATGGTCCTCCACGAGGTCGTGGAGTTCGACGTGCCGGTGAGCTACAAGGCCATCGTCGACGGGTTCAACGAGGTGTATCACGTCGCCCAGTTGCACCACGTGGGAGGCGAGGCCCTCAAGGCGTTCCGCGGCACGTCGTTTCACATCGTCGGGCAGAACTACATGTGCTTCGTGCCCCGCGCCGACAAGCTCGAGGCGCTGCACGCCACGTGGGATCACCACGTGAATGCGATCTGCCACTACGTCGTGTTCCCGAACACCGTGTTCAACTGCAATCCCGGCCACCTGCAAGTGTTCAATCCGATCCCGATCGACGTGGACCGCACCAAGTTCCTCTGCTGGCAGCTCGTGTACCCCGGCGACCATGACGACCCGGCATATCAGAAGTATTGGAAGACGACGATGGCGCTGTGGGAAGGGCTCAAGGTCGTCGTGTCGGAGGACATCATGATCTACCAGCAGCTCGCCCGCACAAAACGTTCGAGCGGCTACACCAAGCACATCCTCAGTGAGCGCGAGTGCAAGATCGCTCACTACCACGACCAGATGGACGCCCGCATCCGCGACTAGTTCGCCGTTGGGTATCCGGCGTCCGATCGCATCCCACATCGCCGATTCTTGCCGGTTCTTTCGGGACTTTTTCGGCGGTCTGGGATGCCGTCATTGACCATCTGGGATGACTAT
>JANOJN010000233.1:0-12250 GCA_031418775.1 Acidimicrobiia bacterium | reverse complement strand
GGTGACAGGACCCCGCAGCGGGCACTACCGCGCGACAGGACCCCGCAGCGGGCCAGCCGCTCCCCGCGCGCAAGTGAGGACCTCATGCCAGCTCCTCCGTGCCAAGCACGCGCGCATACAACAGCACGCCCCCGAGGATCAACAGCATCAAGACGAACGACAAGGCACTCATCTGCGGACGGAAGTTCTCGCGCAGGAAGTTCTTCTCAATGATGTTGCCGATCATGCGCTGGCGATCTCCGCCGAGCAACTCCGCATTCACGAAGTCGCCGCACGAGGGGATGAACGTGAGCAGCGACCCGGCGAACACACCGGGAAGTGAAAGCGGAAGCGTGACCTTGAAGAACGTCCGTCGGCCGTCGGCATACAGGTCCGGGGCGGCCTCGAGCAGCCGACGGTCGATCTTGTCGAGCGAAACGTAGATCGGCAGCACCATGAACGGCAGGAAGTTGTAGAGCAGCGCGCCGATCACCGCAGCATGCGTATTGAGAACCTCACCGTTCTTCGACAGCAGGCCGGTCCAGTGCAGGAAGCCGACAACCGGGCCATCGCCGAAGAGCAGGATCTTCCACGCCAGCGTACGGATCAGATAAGTCACGAAGAACGGCAGCACGACGGCCGCCAGGAGCAGCGTCTTGAACCGGCCCGCCTTCATGGCGATGAAGTACGCCAGCGGATAGCCGAGGATCACCGCCAGCACCGTTGCGATGAACGCGTACACGAAGGTTCGCCAGATCACCTCGCCGTTGTCGGAGAAGACGTTCGAGTAGTTCGACAGGCCGCCGCGGACGAGTGAGCCTCGGCCCAGTTCGAAAAGAGGGATGACGAAGAAGACGAACAACCACGCGAGCCCGGGGCCGAGGAGCATCCACGGCACCCAACGGTTAGATGGGCGTAGACCGTCGCCGGCCGGTTTCGCCCCGCCCCCTCCCCGGAGTGCCATGATCCGCAGTCCTCTGTGCGCTTACTGCTGGGTGGCGGCGACGAACGCTTCGTCGACCTGGTTCTGTTCGTCGTCGGTCAGGTCACGCCAGGCGTAGAGCGGGGCATCGGCGGCCGGGTTGATGACCGGATTGGCCTTTGCTTCGGCGGTCATCGAATCGGCCGCCCCCTTTACCGGTGAGCCGTAGTTGATCGCTTCGAACAGGGGTCCGGAAACCGTCGGGTCGTACAGATAGTTGATCCAGGCCGCTGCGGTGTCAACATTCCCGCCCTTCGGGATGATGAGCGTGTCGCTCGACAAGATGCCGCCCTCGCTCGGCAGCACCCATTTCAGGTCGGGGTTGTCGACCTGGATGCCTGCTACGTCGCCCGACCATGCCATCGCCGCCGCGGTGTCGCCGGCCCCGAGGTCTTCGATGTAGCCGTTGCCGGTGATCTTGCGGAACTGCCCGGCATCACGCAGCTTCTTGAGCTCCTCGCAGGCCTTGAGCATCTCGTCGAGCTTGGCATCGGCAGGCTTCACGCCCATCATCAGGAGCATGAAGCCGACGGAGTCGCGCATCTCCGAAAGGATCGTGATCTTGCCCTTCAGCTTCGGGTTGAAGAGGTCCTTGATCGAAGTGATCTCGCCGTCGATCTTGTCGGGGTAGTAGGCGATGCCGGTCTGGATCAGCGAATACGGCAGCGACTTCGAGCGGTCCGGATCCCACGGCGGACTGGCGAGTGAATCGATCACGTTCACCTTGTTGGGGATCTTGTCGACCGGGAACGGCTCGACCCATCCGTTGGCGATCCACTTCGACGCCATCCACGAGGTCGGCTGGGCGATGTCGAAGCCGATCCCCTTGCCCGCCTTGAGATCGCCCTCGAACTTCGCCGTGAAGCTGACGTTGTCATCGATGGCGAGTTGGTAGTCGACGTCGATGCCCGTCTTCTTGATGAAGTTGGCGATCGTGGCCGCCTTCTTCGGGTTCTGGTCGTTCTCGATGTAGAACGGCCACGCCGCGATGCGGACGACGCCACCGGACGACGGGGCGGCGGAACCATCGGACGCGGCCTCGGTTCCCGAAGATGACTTGTCATCGCCTCCGCAGGCGGCGAGAAGACCGGGACCGAAGCCGGCGAGAAGACCGGCACGGACGATGAACTGGCGACGGGAGAGTGACAAGGGAACTCCGTAAGTGAATTGGACGAACGTTGGTGGTTGTGGATGATGCGGTCCGTCGACCTAGAGCGACGCCTCGACCTGTTCGAGGTCGGTGCCAGTCGCTCCTGCATATTCGGTTACTTCGGGGAGCACGAACGCGCTCCCGGGTTTCCAGGTGATCCAGAGCCGCTCGCCGGGACGGCACGACAGGCCGTCGTCGGCTTCGAGATCGGCTACGAGTTCGGTGCCGTCCTCGGTTTCGACGTGGACATCACTCGACGCGCCGTGGAACACCTGATTCGTGACGGTCGACCAGATTCCGGCCCGTCCGTCGATCTCGCGCTCTTCGAGCGAGATCCGCTCGGGTCGGAGCATGACGGTGACCTTCTGCCCTGCGGCGAACCTGCGGTCGAGCAGTGGTGACTCCACGACGGCTCCCCCGCCGACACGGGCCGAAACACGATCACCGCTCGTGCCGACAACGGTCGCCGGGAGCAGGTTCGCCGAACCGATGAAGCCGGCGACGAAGATCGTCGAGGGCTGCATGTAGATCTCTTCGGGGGTACCGACCTGCTCGACCCGGCCTTGGCTCATCACGGCGATCCGGTCGCTCATGGTGAGCGCCTCTTCCTGGTCGTGGGTGACGAAGATGAAGGTGATCCCTACCTCGCGTTGGATTCGCTTCAGCTCGAGCTGCATCGCCTGACGCAGCTTGAGGTCGAGCGCGGCGAGCGGTTCGTCGAGGAGCAGCGCGCTGGGCTGGTTGACGAGCGCACGGGCGAGGGCGACCCGCTGCTGCTGGCCGCCCGACATCTGCGACGGCTTGCGGGAACCGAAGTCACCGAGGCGAACGATGTCGAGCATGTCCTGGGCCTGCTGGCGGGCAGTCGCCTTGTCGGCACCGCGGGAACGGGGCCCGAACGCGACGTTGTCGAGCACGCTCATATGTGGGAAGAGCGAGTAGCTCTGGAAGACGGTGTTGACGTCGCGCTTGTGCGCGGGCATCCCGGCAACCGCCTGACCGGAGATGAACACCTCGCCTTCGTCGGGCTGCTCGAACCCCGCGATCATCCGGAGGCAGGTCGTCTTCCCGCATCCCGATGGGCCGAGCAGGGCGACGAACTCGCCGGGCTCGATCGACAGCGAGACATCGTCGACGGCGGTCATCGAGCCGAATCGCTTCGTCACCCGCTCGATCCGAACAGCTCCACGGCCCCCAGTCACGCCGCGAAGCCTACGTGAGCCCCAGCTCACCGTTGTTTCCAGCCCAGCGTGTAAAGGTCGGCGGAGCCGTTGGGAGAGAGGTTGCCCCCATGTATGGGGGTCAAACACCTCCGTAGTGCGTTGGGAGGTGTTTGGCAGCAGCCTTGGCCCCACCGGACGGCAGCTCAGCCGACGACGCGCCGAAGCACGACCCGTGATTCCGTGTGGGCGGCTCCGTTCGCCTTGCACCACCGGGTGAAGACGTCGAGCCCCTCCGCGCCAGCACAGTCGACGAGGACGGCGTAGTCCGCCGCGCCGGTGACGTACGCCGCGAAGGTGACCTCGCCGCGACTGGCGAGTGAAGTTTCGAAGCGGTCCGGTTCGACCTCGGGGCGCAACTGGACCTCGACGACAGCACGCATCGCCCGGCCGAGCGTCTCCGGGTCGACCGTGGCGCGATACCCCGTGATCACGCCGAGCCGTTCGAGCCGACGGACCCTCTCGCCGACAGAGGTCGCCGAGAGGTGGACGATGTCGCCGAGCTCTCGCCACGACATCCTTCCCTGTTCGCTTAGTGCAGCGATGATTCGAAGGTCAACTGTATCGAGTGCCTTTGATTCGTCGGCCATATCGGCAATTCTGTCCGATCTTCGCCGACTTCCGCGGCCACCAAGCCGTCATGCTCGACCTATGACACCACGAACCGCTATCCGGACGGTCGGGATCCCCACCGAGATCAAGACCTCGGAGTCTCGGGTCGCGCTCACACCCGATGGCGTGAGGGAACTGGAGCGAACCGGCGCACAGGTGCACGTGCAGGCCGGGGCAGGTGAGGGGGCGGGAATCTCTGACGCCGACTACGCCGCGGCCGGCGCCGAAATCGTGCCGACAGCCGACGACGCGTGGTCCATGGATCTCGTCGTGAAGGTGAAGGAGCCCCAGCGGTCCGAGTTCGGCTACCTCCGCTCGGACCTCACGTTGTTCACGTACCTCCACCTTGCCGCGTACTCCGAGGTCGCCGACGCACTCCTCGCGTCCAAGTGCACGGCGATCGCCTACGAGACCGTGCAGACGGCGAATGGCGCGCTGCCGTTGCTGGCCCCGATGAGCGAGGTGGCGGGACGGCTCGCCCCACAGATGGGCGCCCAGTTCCTCGAACGTCACCGCGGCGGGCGAGGCGTGCTGATGGGCGGCGCTCCGGGTGTCCGTCCGGCCCGCGTCGTCGTCCTCGGAGCGGGCAACGTCGGGTGGAACGCCGCGTGGATCGCCGCGGGCATGGAGGCGGAAGTACTCCTGCTCGACAAGAACCTTGATCGACTGCGCTTCGTCGACCAGATCCAACGCGGTCGTGTCGTCACGCTGGCATCGAACCAGGGCGCCGTCGAGCGGGCGGTGGCCGACGCCGACTTGGTCATCGGGGCCGTGCTTGTTGCCGGCGGTCGAGCCCCGGTCGTGGTGAGCGAGGCCATGGTCCGGACGATGAAGAAGGGCGCGGTGATCGTCGACGTGGCCGTCGATCAGGGCGGGTGTGTGGCGACGACGCACGAGACGACGCACACGGACCCAATCTACGAACGCCATGGCGTGATCCACTACGCCGTCGGCAACATGCCGGGAGCGGTGCCGTACACCTCGACCTACGCGTTGACCAACGCAACCCTCCCGTTTGTCGCCGACGTCGCCCATGGGCTGCTCTCGGCCGCCGCCGATCCGGCGTTGGCGCACGGGTTCAACTGCGTAGACGGGCACCTCACCAACGAAGCCGTCGCCGAAGCGCTCGGGCAACCCCACGTTCCGTTGGCGACGGCCCTCGCCTGACGGGAAGCGGTCACGGGCTTCGCGGCCCGACTGCGGCAGAACACCTCCGAACGACGTTCGGAGGTGTTTTGCCCCCACATATGGGGGCAACCTCTCTCCCAACGAGATCCCAAGTTCGCAGGTAGTGGTGGGTTGTCGGCAGACTGGGATCCGTGGCCCGCCTTTCGTTTCCTCCCGCTGCCCTGCCGGCATCGACCGAGCAACTCCGCCTCGACGTTCGGGACTTCCTTGCCAAGGAGATCGCCGACGGGGCATTCGTGCCCCGGTGCGACACGTGGCTGTCCCAGCACGACCCGTCGTTCTCGGCCAAGCTCGGCGCGGCCGGCTTCCTCGGCCTCCCCTGGTCGAAGGAATTCGGCGGTCACGGACGCACCGCGCTCGACCGCTTCGTCGTCGTGGAGGAACTCCTCGCCCACGGGGCCCCGATCGCTGCCCACTGGGTGAGCGACCGCCAGTCCGGGCCGTCGATCCTCAAGCACGGCACCGAGGAAGCGAAACGAGAGCTGATCCCCGACATGGTCGCCGGGAAGATCTTCTTCTCCATCGGGATGAGCGAGCCCGACTCCGGCTCGGACCTTGCCAGCATCCGCTCGACGGCGACGAAGACCGATGGCGGTTGGCTGCTCAACGGGACAAAGGTGTGGACCAGCCAGGCCCACAACAATCACTTCTTCATCGTGCTCGTGCGCACCACACCCGTCGCCGAGGCCGGGGCGAAGCATGCGGGGATGAGCCAGTTCGTCATGGACCTCCGATCCCCCGGGGTGGATATCCGCCCGATCCGTACCCTCAACGGCCACCACGACTTCAACGAAGTCGTCATGACCGACGTGTTCGTTCCCGAGCACTACCTGATGGGAACCCTCGGCAACGGATGGGCGCAGGTCATCGGCGAGCTTGCGTTCGAACGCTCAGGACCCGAGCGCTACCTCTCGACCTTCCCCCTCCTCTCTGCGTTGATCGATGCGGTCGGCCCGAACCCGAGTGACGAAGCGGCGGCGCAGATCGGCATGCTCGTCGCTCGTCTCTCCGCCCTTCGACGGCTGTGCATCTCCGTCGCGGTGTCACTCGACAACGGTGGTCTTCCGGTGACCGAGGCCGCGTTGGTCAAGGACATGGGTACTCGCCTGGAGTCCGAGATCGGTGAGGTTGCCCGACAACTCGTGCCGCCGGGCGCCAACCCGGCCTTTGATCAACTCGTCGGCGATGCGGTGCTCTCCGCACCCGGCTTCACCCTTCGTGGAGGAACGAACGAGATCCTCCGCGGGATCGTCGCCCGAGAGCTTGGAGTCCGCTGATATGCGCGCAGATGATCTTCTCGTCGAAACCATCGAGGGCCTGCTCTCGAAGGAAGTGACTCCCGAACGCATTCATGCGGCTGAAGGCGGTATGGATGCGTCCCTCTGGACCTTGCTGGAGGACAACGGCCTGACCAGCGTCGGAGTTCCCGAGTCCGCCGGCGGGATGGGCGGCACGCTGCACGACCTCGGAGCGATTGTGCGGGCGGCCGGGCGTCATGGCGCACCGGTGCCGATCGGCGACACACTCGTGGCCGCAACGTTCCTCACCGGCGCCGCCATTCCATCAGGGCCGTTGGCCCTCGCCGTCGTCCGCAGCGATCGCCCTGTCATTCGCATCCCGTGGGGCGGTGTGGCCGGGCATGTGGTCGCAGTCAGCGATGACGGCGTGGCATTGCACGCCGTGTCCGCGCTTCCTGTCAGCGCCCGGGGCGACAACTACGCCGGTGAGCCGTGGATCGAAGTTGCACCGGACGCACTCCGTGCCGGAGCGACACCGAGCGACGCCGACCCACGTCTCGCACAAGGCGCGGGTGCGTTCGCCCGGGCGATGCTCATGGCCGGCGCACTCGAGCGCGTCGTCGACCTGTCCGTGCAATACGCGAACGAACGTGAGCAGTTCGGCAAGCAGATCGGCAAGTTCCAAACCATTCAGCACTACCTCGCTGAAATGGCGGGCGAAGCGGCCGCCGCCGGCGGCGCCCTTGACACTGCACTCGACGTGGCATCGAGCAGTGCCGACACGGAACAGCACATCTTGGTGATCGCTGCAGCCAAGGCCTATGCCGGACGGGCGGTCAGTACGGTGAACCGTCTGGCCCACCAGATCCATGGCGCCATCGGCTTCACCGACGAGCACCGGTTGCAGTACTCCACCCGGCGGCTCTGGGCATGGCGGGACGAGTTCGGCTCGGAGTCCGAGTGGGCTGCCATCCTTGGTCGCGCGGTCGCGTCGGGTGGCGGCGATGCCCTCTGGCCCGCCCTCACCCGTTGGCCCTCTTCGGTCGCGTAGACGGCGCCGAAGGTTGTGACGTCCGCAACCGCGTGATTCGGAACTGCGACGCCACACAAATGAGGCGCTGCACTTCGCCGGTTGAGGCGGGTCGACCGCCCTCCTTGGGCGTTCTGTTGCGCTGGGAGCAACATGATGCACGCGTCGCCCGCCAACGAACGGGGCTGGCCGAGAACAGCCCCGCTCGATGTCAGACATGGACGTCGGGGGAGCCGGTTCCGATCGGCATGTAGGGTTCCGAGATGGCTTCGAGCGACGATGTGCAAGGCGGGCTTCACACGGTCGCAGATGGCCAGTTCGCCGGTTGGCAAACATGGGTCGGCAGTCCCTTCGAGACGCTGATCGGCCCCTTCTACTGGCGTACCGACGAGGACGGAACCGTCACCGGCGCGTTCCTGCCCCAGGACAAGAACACGAATTACGTCGGCATCCTCCACGGAGGCGCAGTCATGACCTTCGCCGATGCCGCCGCGAGCACGATCGCCAGCTTCGCAACCGGCGGCCCTTCGGTCACCGTCGCCTTCAACAGCGAATTCCTGGGAGCAGGCGTGGCAGACGCGCCGATCTACGCGTCAGGGCGCGTCGTCCGCTCGACGAAATCGATGGTGTTCGTACAGGGGCAGTTGGACCAGAACGACCAGCCGATCCTGGCGTTCTCCTCGGTGGCGAAGAAGCTCACGCCGCGTTGACCCAAGTCCGGTCAGTCGCTGTGTGGTGGTTGTCGATCGAGCCAGGCTTGGAGCGTCGTCGTGGTCCAGGTGGCGACGCCGGTGCCCAGGAAGTCGTTGTCGTTGGTCCAGATGGCAGCGGACAACGCAAGGGCAGTCGCGACGACTGGCCAATCGTTCGGGTCCCGCTGCGATCGCGCCCGGGCTTCGTCCTCGAATGCCGAGTAAATCGCTTCGTCCAACACGACGATGTTTGCCTCAACCGCTGCCCGGCAGGCAGACGCGAGTTCGTCACCGACTTCGTCCGGCAGCCCGCGGCGGCGAACGAACGCGATGATTCTGCGAGGCAGCTCGACGGACAACTCGCCGGCCATGCGCTCAGGCATGAACAGCGCGACTCCTTCGTCGCCGATACGAGCGCGTCCAGCAGAGCGCAACAGCTCGCCGACCAGCACGCTGGTGTCGACAACCAGCCGCATCAACGCGAGCGTCGCTTCGCAGCAACCTCTCGGATCAGCTCGTCCTCGTCGAGCCCACTGCGCTTCAACACGTCATCGACGACGGTGCCAAGTCGGCCCAGCGCTTCACGACCACGGCGCCGATCCTTCGCCTGGATCGGCACATAGAACCCGATCGCCTCACCGTGCCGTTCGATCACCAACGTCTCGCCGGCGGCCAAGAGCGATGTCGCTTGATCCCTGAACTCACGTACTCCGATCGCTCGCATGTGCGACTCCTTCTCAATGTGACCACTACTGTAGCCACAACAGGCCGCAGTCGTCAACGGTCGAGAACGAGGCACCCGCTTTGTCGCAGTCGACGTCAATGGATCCTTGCGGCGGTCGCTCCGACATTGCCGCCCTCGCTTCCCAGGAGCGTCGAACGAGGTGACGAAACGTTCGGGTACCGAAGAACCGCGGTGCGCCCACGATGCACGACACTGGTGGGGTGAGCACTTTGGACGAAGTCGGCGAAGCAGCAGGTTGGCGATGCTGGCTCTGTGATCTACCGGTTGATCCGGACTTGTCCGTGAACGACCGTCTCGGCCCGAGCATCGACCGCTGCGAGGTGATGGTTCGCTCCTTCGGCAAGAAGAAGCCCCCAGCACCGGAGCGGTTAGCCCACCGCGACTGCAACACCAGTAAGGGTGCGACCAAGCCGGTTGTTGCGTGGCCCGACGACATCATCGTCTTCGACCCGGCCCCGATCATTCAGTCCGTCGAGCGGTTGATGGCCAAGGGCGGCCGCGAGGTTGTCACTCGATGCGCGTCGAAGAAGGACGCCAACGACGCGTCGAAGTGGCTGCTCGACCGCCTGTCTCGATTGGTGCCGGATGAGAGGTTCACCACGCGACTCGACGAAGGCGGGGGCCAGTACCTGGTGAGCCTGCTCGCTGAACGACGCTGAACCGCTGAATCGAGGCGGCGACGGCCGCCGTCGTGGGTCAGCCCTCCGGCGGGAGTGATTGGTAGCGGTCGAGCATGGAGGTCATGACTCCCTTGATCGCCACGGCCGCCTCCTCGCGTGACATGGCAGCACTGCCGTACACGGCACTGCTGCGTGCCGCTTCGCCTTTGTGCTCGAGGGCATAGGCGACCGCGTCGGCAAGATCCACCGCAAATGCCTCGGCTACACCGGGCTGGGTCTGCGGTCCCGTCACCGCCATGTGCAGCGAATTCGGATACTGCTGCCCGTTCAGACGCCATCCGCGAGTCCGCATGAAATCGTTGACGTGGTACACGTCGTACTCGTCCGACGTGAACGAGAACAAGTATGTGGGCTTCCCATTCATGCGGAGCGACGGATGTGACTGCACGGCTTCTTGCATGGCGAACGAAGCCTCGAAGATCTTCTTGGCCTTCGCCAGGTAGCCCTCCCGCCCATTCGCCACCATCGACGCCCACGTGGCCGCGAGAAGTCCACTCGACCTCGAGCCGTCCATACCGGGTGAGCTGTACTTACCCCCCGACCATCCGGTCATGAAGAAGTACTGCCCGTTGCGCAGCGCCCGGTCACGGAACATCAGGATCGATGTGCCCTTGAATCCGTATCCGTACTTATGAGTGTCGGCGGAGATGGTCGTGACGCCAGGAACGCGAAAGTCGAAGGGCGCGATGTCGTAGCCGAGCATCTCACCGAAGGGGAGAATGAAACCGCCAAGGCAGCCGTCGACGTGGAGGCCGATGCCGCGCTCGATGGCGAGGTCCGAAAGTTGAGCGATCGGATCGATGGTGCCGTAGCCGTAGTTCGACGCCGAGCCGATGATGGCAACCGTGCGCTCATCGATCATCGCCGCCATCGCGGCGACGTCGACCTGCGTGGTGACCGGGTCGATCGGGGCATGGCGCATCTCGACGCCGAACAGGTGACACGCCTTGTCGAACGCCGGATGGCCGGTCTCGGGCTTGATCACGTTGGGCATGCGGTTGCCCTTCGCATAGGCGTCTTCGCGGTAGGCAAGCATGGCGTGAGCGATGCTTCCGGTCCCGCCGCTGGTGACGAGACCGACCGGGTCGTGACCGCGTTCAGCCGCGGCCGAGCCGTGCATGAGGTCGAGGCCCATGGCGATGATCTCGCCTTCGAAGCGTGTGGCGCTCGGGGCGATGTCGCGCTGGAGGGCATTCACGTGGCCGTACATGCCGAAGGCTTTCGCCATGAAGGCGTAGTGCTCCTTGTCACCGCAGTAGAACGACCCTGATGCCTTCCCGGGCTCCCAGGAGCCGTCCTCTTCGCTTGCCATCTCGCGAAGCTCGTGGAGGATCGCCTCGTGGTCACGGCCTTCCGACGGAAGTCCGCGCACGACCGTGTAGCGATCGGCGTAGGGATACTGCGGGTTCTTCTTCATGATGACTCCGTTCGAGAGGTGGGTGAGAGGGCTAGTCGTGCGGGTGGAGGCGGGCCATCGGCTCGGCCAACCGGTCGTGAAGGTCGCGGAACACGAGGGTCCGCTCGTCGAAGAGTGCCGACGCGGCCGTCGGTTCGTATTGCCGACGGATCGGGACAAGGGCTTCGAGGTCGCCGATACCGATCCGGTCGATCGAGAGAAAGCCGAGCAGCCCGGCGCCGCGGGCGTTGGCGTGGCGTGGACCTTCGACCTGCTCGACGACACGGCCGAGCACGTCGGCCATCGTCTGCGCCCAAGTGTCGGACTGTGCCCCTCCACCGGCAAAGCGCAACATCGGGAACGACACGCCGAGCGTTGTCTCGACTTCGTCGGCCAGCCAGCGCATCTGCAGGGCAACACCCTCGAACACGGCCCGCAGCATGTGCAAGCGCGTCGTACCCATCGAGTACCCGATGAACGCGCCCCGGTGTCGTCCGTCTGCCTTCGGCGATGCCGATCCATGGAGCCACGGGAGGAACATGAGCCCCTCGGCTCCCGGCGCCACTCCTTCCACCGCCTTGGATACCCGATCGAACAGATCCTCCGGTCCGGTGTCGACCCAGTCGACCAAACCGTCGTCGGGCCGGACGATCTCGTTGAGGATCGTCTCCAGGACCTTGCCGCCCAACCCGGCTTCCGCCATGACGTAGTACCGGTCGTGCAGCGCGCTGGGCATGGTGGCGATGAACTTGGACGGCTCGACCACGCGGGTCGGGTGGTGTGCGGTCAGCACACCGGTGGTTCCCATCACCACCGTCCCCTGCCCCGGTTCGAGGGCACCTGTGCCAAGAGCTGCGGCCACGCTGTCGTTGGCACCGGCGACCACGACCACGTCGTGACGAACTCCGAGGTCGTCGGCGACAGTACGGAGGATGGTGCCGAGGACCGAGAGCGACGCCACCAGTTCCGGCAGTTTCGAACGATCGATTCCTGCCCGGGCGATCAGGTCATCCGACCACGAGGACGTGCCGACGACGCGGTTGTCGGTGAGGGCAAGCGGCATCGCACTGTTCCCCGTTGCCGCAAGACGTCCGCAGAACCTCGCGTTGAGATAGTCCATCGGCTCGAGATATGCCGCGGTGCGGGCGTGCATCTCCGGCTGGTCGTGCTGTACGTGGAGAAGATGGGCGAGCGCGGTGCTCGGATACAGACCGTGCACGTCGGCCCAGTGAGCCCGTGCCGACACGCCACCATCGGCCGCAGCCGCTCCCGTGACGGACGATGCTCCCGACGACAACGCGGAGGTGTAGCGCTTTCCGCGCCCGTCGAGCCACACGA
>JANOJN010000232.1:0-12802 GCA_031418775.1 Acidimicrobiia bacterium | reverse complement strand
GAAGTGCCGCGGCGAACGCAACCGTGTCGCGCGTCGCGTTCACTGTTCTGTCTCCTCCACCCGGTTGCAGCGGTGGAGAAGTGCGATCAGGTCGAGACCGCGCGACTCGAAGAGGCGGGCGAGCCGTACCGGTACCTGTCCCGTCCAGTGGAGTTCTGCTTCGGGGTGCGGTCGGCGGAGCAGTTCGGTCGTGGTGAACGCAGTGCCGTCCGACGCGCCCTGCAATTCCTCGACGGCGATCACTTCGGTAACTCGCGGCCCGGACGCGGTGCGCTCGCACTGGATGACGACGTCGACGGACTCGCTGATCAGTCCCTGCAGAGCGCTGAGTGGGATCTCGCTGCCGACGTCGGCGAGTTGGGCGACGAACCGCAGTCTGCTCAATGCCTGTCGGGCCGATCCCGCGTGGAGCGTGGTGTAGCCCTTGACACCGGACGACAGGGTGAGGAGAAAGGCCAGCGCCTCGCGGTCGCGTACCTCCCCGACAACGGCGATGTCGGGGGCCATGCGGAGGAACCCGGCGACGAGCCGTCGAAGGTCCACTTCACCGCGGTCGACACGCGGCGGCCGTGTCTGCATTGCCGCTACGTTCGGCAGAGGAACATCTATTTCGAAGACCTCCTCCGCGGTGACGACCCGCAGCGTCGGGTCGAGCTCGGCGAGGCAGCACGAGAGCAGCGTCGTCTTCCCCGACCCTGGAGCTCCTGAGACGATGACCGTCGCTCGCGCGGCGACGAATGCCTTGACGAGGTCGGCCGAGGAGTGGTCGAACATGCGTCGACGGACGAGTTCGTCGAGAGTGCGAAACGCCAGACCTCGGTGCTTGCGGATGTTGAGGAGCAGATGCCCGTCCCTGGCGATGTCGCCGTGGACGAGGTGCAGCCGCGCGCCGTTTTCGAGCTGCGCATCCTGCAGCCCTTCGGACGGGTCGAGTTTGCGGTGCGATCCCGACGCGTTGTCGTCGAGGAGCTTCGTCACGGTCCGAAGCACGTGGTCGTCGTCGTGGAAGACCTCGTGATGGAAGCCGGCAGTTCCGTCATGGCGTTTGACGAAGATCGCGTACGGACCGTTCACCATGATCTCGAAGACCGAGTCATCATCCAACAGTTCCTCGAGGGGGCCGTAGCCGGCGATGTTGCGCAGCGCTCTCGTCGTGAGCGCGTCGATGTCGGCCACGTCGAAGCCGACGACGCCGCGCTCGTGGAGCATGCGCCACGTGGTGGCCTCTTCGACGATGAGGGACCGCAGCCGACCGAGCGCGCCGGGTTGCGACATGTCGAGTCGCTCGGCCTTGGAGCGCTCCCGCACGCGTTCCTCGATGGCGAGCAGAGGCGGGCGGTGGAACAACTCGTCGGAGGTCCGTGTACCCGCTCCGACTTCGGCCGCGGGCGAGTAGTCGGTGATGCTCATGACGCCGTCTTCCATCGCCCCAGAAACCCGCGATCAACGCGCTGGGCGTCGTGCGGCAAACGGGAGGCATTGGCCGACGCGCCGGGCCGATCGGTGAGCCGGAAATGGGCCTCGATCGCACCTTGGATCGGAGCGACGATCGCGTTCGGGAACGGCACCAGCGCTCGGAGCCGGTCGTCGATGTCACGGGTCGGAAGGAACACCGGCGATGCGGCGAGTCCGAGACCCGTGGTCAGCTCGGCGAGCGCCGCGGAATATCCGGCACGCGCCCGTGATCCGTTGGCGGCGTGGTTGAACACCGGCTGCAGCAGGTTCGGGTGGACACCGAACTCGACAACGTCGCGTATCAGCCGGGCGACCGAATGCATCCCCTTCATGGACGAGTGTCCGACGACGAGCACGACCGCCGCCTGCTGCAGGGCGAGGCGCGTGAGCTGGTGTCGTTCGTCCAGGTCGATCGACCCGTTGTCGCTTTCGCCTTCGACCTCGCCATCGAGGTCGGCAACCACATGCGCGTAGGTCCGCGCGACCGCGTTCAGCGCCTGCTGGGACGACGCCGGCCGCAACTGAGTCCACAGACGGCTGCGGCGAAGTCCGGGCAGGAGGTCGTAGCCGCCGTTGGCGATTCCGGAGAACTGGGCGCGCACGGCGTCGTCGTCAGGGCTACCGAGACGGCAGAGGTCAACAAGCTCGAGCAGACCGGGCGAGGTCGGATCGATGTCGTGGAGCATCGCCTGTTCTGCGCACCGTCGCAGGTCGATCAGCGCAGTGGAGTGATCGGGTCCCCGGCCGGCCCGCGCAAGTCCCTGAGCGGCAGCGATCGCAACGGTCGAAACACCTGTCCCTCCGGGACCGATCACGGCGACCAGCGCCCCATCCCAGGGTGACGACCCCGGTGTGGGAACCCCTGCCGCTTCGTAGTCGGCAAAGTCGGCATTCGGCACCGGGCGCGCGCATCGGACGAGGGAGTCGAGCATGTCGTGCGGCGCGAAATCTCGTGCCACGACGGCGTCGGCACCGAGCAGATTCCAGTCGTGGGATGCCTGCGGATCGGCAATGACGAGGACGGCGATCGACGACGCTCGAAGGCCATGGACGAGGTCGCGGTCGACGCCGTGAGCGCCGCCGTCGAGCAGGACCGCCGACACCCGACGGCTCGGTCCGACCTGGGCAAGGAGATCGACGAGGCCCACGCACTGGTGGACCTCCGCCGCGATGGCGCCGCTGTTCGCAAGCTGTACCACCCGGTCGAGCCACGGTGCCCGCGGCCGCGCCAGAGTGACGAGAAGGTAGCGGCCGGTCATCAGCTCGGACCTTCCGCGCCCGCCTGCGCGGCTTCGGTCGAAGGAAAAGACGTCGCGCTCGCCGTTCCCGTCGTGCGGACGAGGTGCACCTTGCCGGTGGTCGCGGCGTTCACGAGCGCTTCGACGTCGAGATCAGCGGGGACCGAGAACGTGATGAGGCGGTCACCGGTCGGGCTCATGACGTTGGCGTCACTTCCGGTCACCCGGGATACAAGGATGCTGCGGGCGAGGGTCTCGGTGACGTCGGTTCCGTCGCGCTCGACGGTGGCCAGCACATCGACGGTGTCGCCGCTGCGGAGCGAACCACCGACCGCCGCGGCCACCGGAAGGCTCAGGGAGAACTGACGCTTCGGCGCGAGAGTGTCACCGCCATCGGTCGCGCTTTGCAGGATCGGGTCACCGGAGGCAATCGGTCCGAGCGCAACCCGGCCGACCACCTGGGTCGGATCGCCGAAGGTCCGCACGCGGAGCTCGGGCGTGATCACCACGTCGTCGACGCGTAGATCCTCGGCGGACACGAGCATCCCGGCCGAGATGTCCCGTGAGGCGACGACCAGGGGCCGCATCGGGACGTCGGCGCGACCAGCCGAGGCGTACCAGGCCACCAACGCGGCACTCACGCAGAGCAGCGCCCCGACGATCGCCCGCGCGTTGGGGAGGGCACTGGGTCCGCCACCGATGCGGTGGCGGCGTGCGGCCGTCGGGCGGGTCGACGCCGACCTCGACTGCCCATCGCCGTTCCGTAGGGAAACATCCACCATGGCACGGGTCTACATCTTCATTACTAGAAAGACAAGGAGGTTCGTCAAATTACATGTAAGGGATTCAAATCCCCTGTGTACGCTAGGGAGATGGCCCAGGAACCGAAGTGGTTGAGTTCCAATCAAGCGGCGGAACGCCTCGGCGTCTCCCTCCGCACCCTGTACAAGTTCGTCGATGAAGGGTTGGTGCCGGCGTACAAGTTCGGCCGGGTCATTCGTCTGCGCGAACACGAGATCGACGCGTTCATCGAGGCGTCGCGGATCGCCCCCGGCACGCTCGACCACCTCTACCCCGAAGCCAAGGGCGCCGGGGCTGACGGCTACTGACCGCTCGCAGTCGCAATAGCTCATCGGGCGATCACCACGACTTCGCCGATGGCGCTGAGCGGCACGTACGCGAGGTCGCGCTCGAAGGTCTGCAGCACCACCACGTCGACGCCACACGTCACGAGCGTGCCCTGCTCGTCGGATCCTCCGTCGAGTACGAGCCGCACATCGGCTCGTTCTTCAGCGAGGGCACCGAGGCACGAGCGAAGCGTCCATGCCGACGCTTCGGCGTCGGAGGCGAGAAGGCGGGTGCCGGGGAATCGGACGGAGCGGAGCCTGTCAAGTGGGAGCAGCACGCGTTGGCCACCGCGGGCCTGCAACTCGACCACGTCGAGGCCGACTGCGCCGATCACCCCGTGGCGAACCGATCCGCTCGACATGACGCAACGCGCCGATGCGCCGGATTCGGCGGCGGCACGAAGCGCGCCACGGAGCGTCATCGATTCCTGGTCGACCCGCTCCCGCCAGAACAGCGCGCTGCGCTGCTCCGCCGAGGCATCGGCCCGCTCATCGTCGAGGAGTGACTGCAGAGGTTGACCGTCCGACGCGGCCCGAGCGGCCCGGGTCACCGACCGGGCGAGACCTGTCGCACCGGTTTCCGACGCCGCCATGGTCACTGAGTGTGATGAACCGACGTTCACCTCTGCGCCGCCGTTCACAAACAATCATGCGTCCGCCGACCCGATCACTCCGAACGATCGCGGCGGTCGTGACCTTCCTGGGTCGGCTCTCGCGCACTGGGTCGGCTCTCGCGCCAGAAGACGCTGAGGCCGACCCGGTGAACCTGAGCCGGTGAACGTGAGCCGACCCGGTGAACGTCAGCCGACCCGGTGAACGTGAGCTGACCCAGGCGTGGCGGCCTCGAACGGGTCAGCCGGGCTGGCAGGTGGGGCAGGCGTAGGCCCAGCGGCCGGAGAGGTCCCACCGCTGGATGGGGGTGCCGCAGCGGCGACAGTGGTCCTTCTTGTAGACGTAGACCGCTTCCTTGCTGCGGATTCGTCGCCGCGGTACCCCGTCGACGGCCAACTCGTCGTCTCCCACCGTGATGATCCGCGCGTCCTCCACCCCTTGGCGCAGCATCCGCACGATCGTCGACCACAGCGCGTCGAACTCCCACCGGGTGACGGCGTTGGCGGCGCGTTTGGGGTGGATGCCGTGCACGAACAGCGACTCGGCCCGGTAGACGTTGCCGACGCCCGCCATCACCTTCTGGTCCATGAGCGCCTCGCCGATCGTCGACTTGCGCTTGACGATCCGCGCCCAGGCGAGCTCCGGATCGGCGTCGTCGCGGATCGGATCGGGGCCGAGACGGGCTCGGATCACCGCTTCCTCGTCGGGCTCGATGATCCGGCAATCGGTCGGGCCGGTCAGGTCGACCGCCCATTTGTCCCCGACGATGCGCATTCGAACGGTGTCTCGGGGCGCATCGCCCGGGGCTGCGCTGCGTTTGAACTTGCCGAACAGGCCGAGGTGCACGTGAATCGTGGTCACCCGGGGATCGGCACCGGCCGCTTTGCGGGTCCGGGTGCCGAGAGGGGCAAAGCGGTAGAAGAGGTGCTTGCCATAGGGGTCGATGGCCCGAAGGACCTGACCGTCCACGACTGCGGCCCCGTCGGCCATCCGCCCTTGTGGCGAGGTCACGGTGACCCGTTGCTTGGCGAAATCACGGGTGTGGTCCCGGGCGAGGCGGTGAATCGTGTGGCCTTCGGGCATCGGGGAACCTGTCAGTGGAACGTTGGCGGCGGTGAATCGGTCTCCGAGCGTAGGGAACGCCGACGGTTACGTTGACGCCCGTCCGCGGCCGTAGACGACCCGCTCCGGCGCCGTCGGAGGTCTCGAAGGGGTTTCACCGAGACCAGGAACCACAACGAGTACCCTGGTGTGGCCATGGATTGTTTGTTCTGCCGGATTGTGACCGGTGAAATCGCGGCGACGAAGGTGGCGGAAACCGATCTCTCCCTGGCGTTCCGCGATCTCGCACCCACGGCACCGACGCATGTGCTGGTGGTTCCGAAGCGCCATGTCGAACACGCCGGCGTGCTCACCGCCGACCATGCCGCCGACGTGGCCGACCTGTTCACCACCGCCCAGGAGGTCGCCCGCATCGACGGCATCGACGCCACCGGCTACCGCGTGGTGTTCAACGTCGGTGACGACTCGGGCAACAGCGTCCCCCACCTCCACATGCACGTGATTGGCGGTCGTCCGATGGGGTGGCCCCCCTTCCGGGCATGACATCCATGTCCGATCGATCCCGCCGGGCGCGACTCGCCGCCCTTTCCACACCATGACCACAACCAACACCACCGGAACCGCAACGACCGGGACGCGTAGCACCGGCACCCGCAAGGTCTTCGTTCCGAACAACCACCTGATGGCCCGCCTCGCCGGTTCGCGTGACGAGCACCTCCGCCGAATCGAGGCGTCGTTTCCCGACACCCGCATACATGTGCGCGGCAACGAGATCACCCTCGACGGTCCGTCCGCCGATCAGGCCACGAAGCTCTTCGAAGAGCTCATCGTGTTGCTCGAAGCGGGCATCACCCTCGACGATGCCGGCCTCGGCCGCAGCATCGATATGGTCCGCGCCGACGAGCGCCCCAGCAAGGTCCTGTCGACCGAGGCGATGCGTTCCTCCAAGGGCAAGTCGATCAAGGCCAAGACGAGCGGGCAGAAGCGCTACGTCGACGCCATCAACGAGAGCATCATCACCGTGGGCATCGGACCGGCCGGTTCCGGCAAGAGCTATCTCGCCGTCGCCCTGGCGGTGCATGCGCTCGTCACCAAGCAGGTCGCCCGCATCATCCTGACCCGGCCTGCCGTGGAAGCGGGGGAGAAGCTCGGCTTCCTGCCGGGCGATCTCATGGCCAAGATCGACCCCTACCTCCGTCCGCTCTACGACGCGCTCTACGACATGCTCGATCCCGAGGGCGCGGCGAAGCTGATCGAGAAGAGCGTCATCGAGGTCGCCCCTCTCGCGTTCATGCGTGGCCGCACCCTGAACAACAGCTTCATCATCCTCGACGAGGCCCAGAACACGACGCCCGAGCAGATGAAGATGTTCCTCACCCGCATCGGGTTCGGCTCGAAGGTCGTGATCACCGGCGACGTCACCCAGGTCGACCTTCGCGGCGAGCGATCCGGATTGGCCGGTCTCGAGAAGATCCTCGGCACCATCGAGGGTCTTTCGTTCGTGTACTTAACAAAGTCGGACGTTGTGCGCCATCGGATCGTCGCCGACATCGTTGATGCCTACGAACGCAATGATGAACTGCAAAGCGCGCGGACGAAAGCCTCGCCATGATCGACCACAGTGTCCTGATCGGCGACGAATGCATGCACGGAGCATCCCCCGACGAAAGCCTCATCACGATCGAACGACGCGCAAGCGCCGGCCGACGTCGACCCCTCCGTTTGGAGCACCAACCATGAACGGCTCTCATCAACGCGGTGACCATCACCGCTTTTTCAACCCCGACAGGCAGTCATGAACATCGAAGTGTTTGTGGCCGACGAGCAGGTCGATCACCCGATCGACACCGACCGCTGGCTGCGCCTCGCGGTCCAAGTTCTCGCCGCTGAGGGTGTCGACCGCAACAACGAGGGCGTCGAGATGTCGCTGCTGTTCGTCGACGAACCGTCGATCGCCGAGCTCAACCTCCAGTTCATGGGAAAGACCGGCCCGACCGACGTGCTCTCCTTCCCCATCGACGAGGAGGCCTCGCCCCGCCATATTCCGCCGCTCGCCATCGCCGCGCCAGTGGGCATGCCGCTCCCTGCCCGAGGTGACGACGAAGACGACGAGGAGCTTCCGCTCCTGCTCGGCGACGTCGTCGTGTGCCCGTCCTACGCTGCCACGAACGCCCCCGAGCATGCTTCCGACCATCACGACGGCACCCTCGACGATGAGATCGCGTTGCTCGTCGTGCACGGCATCCTCCACCTGCTCGGGATGGATCACATGGACGACACAGAGGCCGAGTTGATGGAAGCCCGCGAGCAGGAGCTGCTCAGCCAGTTCCATCGATCGTCCAACTCGGTGCGGTCATGATCACGTGGCTCGCCGCGGCCGGTGCGTCCGAGGGCTCGGCATCGTTCGGTACCGGCCAGATCGTCCAGATCCTGTTCGTCCTGTTCCTCGTCGTGTTCTCGGGGTTGCTTGCCGCATCGGAGACCGCGCTGACAAGGATGACGAGGATGCGTGCGTCGAGCCTTCTTGAAGACGGGCGGCGTGGCGCGAAGGCCGTCGTGCGCATCGTCGAGGCACCCGAAAAGTTCATCAGCCCGTTGCTGCTCATCGTGCTGTTTTCGCACCTCACGATGTCCACGATCGTCGGTTTGCTCGTCGAACCGGTCTTCGGTGCTTGGGGCGTCATCGTTGCGATCACCCTCGAACTCGCCGTCATCTTCATCTTCAGCGAGCTCGGTCCCAAGAACTACGCATTGAAGAACACCGACAAGGTGTCGCTCGCCGTCGCTCCGTTCGTGCTGCGCCTCACCGGCTTTCCTCCGGTCCGGTTGCTGACGAAAGGTCTCGTCGGGATCGGCAACATCATCCTGCCGGGGCGCATCAATGACGCGCCGATGACCTCCGAGCACGAGCTTCTGGCGTTCGCCGACGCTGCACTTGACGACGACGTGATCGAGCACGGCGAGCGCGAGATGATCCACTCGGTTGTCGAGTTCGGTGACACCATCGTGCGCGAGGTCATGAAGCCGCGCACCGACATGATCACGGTGTCGGCCGACAAGTCGATCGAAGACGTGATGGACGTCGCCATCAGCGCCGGATACTCCCGAATCCCGGTGATCCGCGAGTCGAAGGACGACATCGCCGGCGTGGTCTATGCCAAGGACCTGATGCGTGCGCTGCGCGACGGCAAACCGGATGCTCCGGTCGTGTCGATCGTGCGTCCCGCCCGCTTCTGCCCGGAATCCAAGCGGGTGAGCGAGCTGATGCGCGAGATGCAGAGCCAGAAGTTCCACATGTGCGTCGTCCTCGACGAATACGGCGGCACCGCCGGCCTCGTCACCCTGGAGGACCTCATCGAGGAACTCGTCGGTGAAATCGTCGACGAATACGACGTGGAGGAGGCACAGGTCCTCAAGCTCCCGAACGGTGACCACATCGTCACCGCCACGATGCTCATCGACGAGCTCAACGAACTGCTCGGCGTCGAATGGCCGTCGGAAGACTGGGACTCCGTCGGAGGTCTGCTGTTCAACCAGCTCGGCCATGTCGCCCATGAGGGAGAAACCGTCAGTTACGAGCATCATCTTCTTCGTGCCGAGCGCGTCAAGGGACGTCGTATCGGCCGGGTTCGCATCACCCACGTCGGGGTCGGCCACGACGACTCCGCCGCGTTCGACACCGAGCAGTAGGACGATGGCCGGCTCCGAGGTGCCCGATCGGCCCGATCCGGCGGCGCCGACACGTGACGACGCCCGACTCAGTGACCCCGAGGCGGCCGGTGCGCGGGGGAGTTCGTTCCGTTCCGGGTTCGTGTCGTTCGTCGGACGTCCGAATGTCGGGAAGTCCACGCTGGTCAACGCCATCATCGGCACGAAGGTGTCGATCGTGTCGGACAAGGTGCAGACCACCCGCACTCAGATCCGCGGAATCCTCAACCGGCCCGACGCTCAGGTGATCTTCGTCGACACGCCGGGCATGATGCGGCCGCGGACGCTGCTCGGCGAGCGGACGAACGACGCGGCGACGTCATCGATCGGCGACGTCGACCTCGTCTGTGTCGTGCTCGACGCGACGATGCCCCTCGGCAAGGGTGACCGGTTCGTCGCGGCGCGTGCGCCGAAGTCGGCGTTCCTCATCGTGAACAAGCTCGACGCAGCGAGCCGCGACGAGGTGCTCGCCATGCTGCGGACGTCGGGCGATTTCGAGTTCGCTGAGTACTTCCCGGTGTCCGCGGCAACGGGCGAAGGCGTCGACGTACTCACCGAGGCGATCATTGGCCGGATGCCGTTCGGCCCGGCATTCTATCCGACCGACGTGTTCGCCGACATGTCGGAGACGTTCTGGGTCGCCGAGCTCGTGCGGGAGCAACTCCTCCATCACACCTCCGAGGAGCTTCCGCACTCGATTGCCTGCCGGGTGACCGACTGGGAGGAGCGTGAAGGCAAAGGACCGTATGTGCGCGTAGAAGTGATCGTAGAGCGAGACTCCCAGAAGCCGATCGTCATCGGCAAGAACGGATCGGTGGTGAAGGCCGTCGGCACCGCGGTGCGCGCCCAGCTCCCCGAAGGTGCGTACCTCGACCTGTTCGTTCGCGTCGACAAAGACTGGCAGCGCCGCCCGAAGGCCCTCGACCGCCTCGGCTACTGACCGCTTCCGCGCTCGGCCGCGGCCGACGAACCGCATGCGTGGTTGGTTGGCGCCGAGTTGTCGGGTTCGCGACGTCGTTTCGACGACAACTCGGCGCCAACTCGACACACGTGTCTCGTAGGTCGAGCCTCGCCGAAAGGGGTCAGCCGCGGCCGACGAAGCCGCCGGCGATCGTGAACGTCGTGACGTCTCGGAGATAGCGGGGAGCGAGGTGGGTGCGGACAGCGTTGAGGGCGGTGTCCGCGGCCGCGGCGTCGGCGCCGCCGCCACGCTGGATCACGTCGAGGTCGGCGATGGTCGCTTCGAGGGCGCGGCCAAGTTCGTTGTAGGCACGCGCCACCTCGGTCGAATCGGGCGGCGCCGGCAGATCGGCCAATGCTCCGAGGGTCGCCCCCCGCTCACGTATGCGGGCGGCCTCCTCGCCGGCGACGCCTTCGAGCGCCGAGGCCGCCGTTCGGAGCGTGGCGGTCATGTCGTTGTGCTCGAGCACGAGATACGAGTCGTAGACCGGGAGGGTCTGGCGTACACCCTGGAGGAGCGACTGCATCATCATCGCCGTGGCCACTGCCTTCTCGTTCGAGAGGAACGGGATCAGCTCGTTGGTGATGCCGACGATCACGCCTTCCAGCATCCCGTCCATGCCGGGGTTGGTGTTCATGCGGGCGCTCCTGGGTAGCCGAGAAGTTGGGTGAAGGCAACGAGCGTGGGCATGCTCGGCTGAATCATGTAGAGGTTCAAGAAGACCTCGTTCTCCTTCGCCACCCGTCGTTTCACGGCGTTGGTGACGGGTACGGCGATGTTCATGGTGCCGAACATCATGAAGTAGCCGAGCTCTTCCGGCGTGATGTCCCAGCCGGTGAGCTTGTTGTAATAGGCGAGGAAGCCACTTTCGTCTCTCGGGTGCGCCATGACGGAGGTGTTGCTCATGCCGTCCATGGCCACCATCCAGCCGAGGTCCTCGCGGGGATCGCCGACTCGAGAGTTCTCCCAGTCGATCAGCGCGGTGACCCTGCCGTTCTCATACAGGAAGTTGGCGGGATTGAAGTCACCGTGGACGAGGACGAGCGGCAGCGGACGCGGTTTGTTGCGTCGAAGCGTGAGCGCGGCGTCGAGGAGCACCATCGCTGCCGGGTCGTAGGCAAGCGAGGGATACGAGTCGACGTAGTACTGGAACGTTGTGTCCATGTACGCATCCCACGACGAGGTGTCGATCCCGACGCCGCGGGGATCGCTGAGCAACCCGCCGACGTTGAGCTTGGCCAGCTCGGTGGTGTGCAGTTCGACGAGCACCTCGCAGAGATGACGCATCACATCGTCGGCTTGGTGGGCGTCGGGGCCCTCGTTGAACAGGTCGCTCGTCTTCCCGCTGCCGTGCATCCGCTCGATGAGCATGGCCGCCTCGCCGAACACGTTGACGTCCATCTCCGCGCCGTAGCTCCGGCTCACGGGGATCGCTGTATGCGCGCGTACTGCCTCGATCAGCTGGTGCTCGACGTCGCGGCTCGTTTCGAGCAGCGCCACGACTGCGGGCGGGTTCTTGCGGAGGATGCAGGCGAGGGTCTCCTCTGCCCCGTTGCGCACGACGACGGCGTCGAAGCGGAACGTCTCGCGCGAGAAGCCGCCCGGAATGGGGGCGAAACCGGAGATGCTGACGGAATCGGCATCCGGCATCACACGTTGCAGGAAACTGACGAGCTGTTCTTCCATCGACACTCCAGGCGCGTTGTGGGCCGGGGTATCGTGCCACACGTCACACGGTCTGCGCCTCCTCAGAAGATGGCGAAGGGCTGGTCGATGCCGAACGTCATCTGCCCCGACAGCGCGAACGACTTGCGCTGACCGACCACATGGTGGGTGATCATCGTGGCGTCGCGCCGGATGCGCTCGAATACTTGCGTTTCCATGATCGCTGCTGTGCCCGCCTCCTCGGCCAGTCGTTCGATCGCCGCCCGCGCCGTCTGAGCGACCCACACCACCGTCCGGGCGAGGGCCGCCCGCTGGTCGACGGACGGCTGCTCACCGGTTTCCAACGTGGACCAGACCGAACCGAGCGTGCGGTCGATCAGGCCATAACACGCGTCGAGATCGGCTTTCACGGCAGCGATGGCAACCTGGGCCCGCGGTTCGTCCTTGAGCTTCGTCATCGTCGCCGACATCTTCGAGGTGCACAGTGTTTCGAACTCGTCGATGGCCCGCCGCAGCAGACCGGTCGGCACGCCGGTGAGCTTCCCCCAGATCAAACCGCGATACGAGTGCAGCGGCGGGTTGCCGGCGGGGACCTCGAACGGATTGAACGCGTGGGCGGACGGCACGAAGGCATCGGTAACCGAGTAGTCGTTGCTGCTCGTCCCGCGGAGCCCCGTGGTGTGCCACACGTCGTGGATGACGGTGTCGGCCGTCGGCAGGATCACGGCGAGGTAGTGCGGCTTGCCGTCGACGAACTGCATCTCACCGTTGACCGTGCCCAGACAACCACCGACCACGTGATCGGCATGGAGCACTCCGCTGCCGAAGGACCATCGTCCGGTCACTCGGAAACCGCCGTCGACGATCTCGGCGCGTCCGGCCGGCGAGAGCCACCCCGCGGTGAGCAGATCCGGGCTTGCGAACAGCGCTCGGGCCACGGACTGATCGGGGAGGAGGCTGGCGTAGAAGCCGCT
>JANOJN010000231.1:0-12297 GCA_031418775.1 Acidimicrobiia bacterium | reverse complement strand
GAAGCCGGGTGCGCCCACGCCACGGGCCGGCCTCGGTGGCACGAACATCATCCGCGAGGATCTCGACGTTCCGGTGATGGTCGTCAACTCCGAGCTCGAGGCCATCTCGTGTGTCGGTGTCCGCCAGGCTGACACCGACCGGTTCCGTTACTGGGAGTGCGCCGCAACGTCGCACGGGTCATTCCAGGCTGCAGCACCTCGTGCCATGAAGTACGAGCGTGATTTCGGACTTCCGGCTCCGGTGCTCGAGAGGATGAACCGCATCCCCCTGACGCCGTTGTACGACGCCGCGCTGCACCATCTCAACCGGTGGGTCGACGGTGGGGATCCGCCGCCGTCGCAGCCGCTCATCGATTTCGCCGGTGACCCGCCCGAGATTGTGCGCGACCAACGTGGCATCGCCACAGGTGGGATCCGGTACCCGCAGGCCGAGGTGCCGTTAGCGCAGAACAGCGCGATCCCGCTCGGTCCCGGCACCCTGCTGCTGCTTCGCGGTTCGAGCGTTTCCTTCGACGCAGCAACGCTCGACGCGCTCTACGACGACGAGTCGGCGTACATCGAGCGCTTCACCGCGGCCGCCCGCGCCGCAGAGAAGGCGGGAGTACTGCTGCCCCGTGACGTGGAGCCCGTCATCGCTGCCGCCCACGACGAATACCGACGGGTTCGCCATCCGGTCAACGGCTGAGCGTTCGGACGCGTACCGTGCCGAGGTTGGTACCGCAGTCGCTCCGGGAGCGACTGGGTGCACAACCATCGGCACCGGTGAGCGCGATCAGCTGACGGCGGCGAGTCGGGTGCGGAGTTCGGTGAGGCGGAGTTGGTTGTCGGGGAGGTCGAGGTCGCCGAGGGCGGTGGCCGCAGCGTCGAGGTGGGAGCGAGCCGCGTCAGGCGACCCCCGGCGCAGCAGCGACTCGGCCCAGTCGAGCTGGGTGCGGGCGACCCACGTGGGCGTCCGGAAGTCCTCGTGCTGGCGCACCGCCTCAGCGAACAGCGTGTCGGCTTGCTCGTGCTCGCCGAGCCGATCGAGCAGAAGCGCGCGAAGGCGGTCAGCGGCACCGAAGTAGATCCCGCCTGCGAGCAGATGAACGCCGGCTTGCAGCTCCAGAACGGCGTGGAAGGATCGCCGTTGCTCATCGGTGCCGAGGACGGCGGCCATCTCACTCCAGAGCGCGACAACGACGGAATGACCGGCGTCGTCGGCGAGCTCGTCGACTCGGACGAGGTCGAGGGCGCGACGAGGGGATTCCTGATCACCAGTCGAGAACCGGATGAAAGCGGCAAGCGCACGGGTCGGACCCGAGGACGGCCCCATGCCTTCCATCGCCTCGGCGAGACGGAAGAGGGTGCCGAGGGATCGCCGTTCGCGACCGATCATGATCGTCATGGTCGTCCGGTAGTTCACCGCTTCCGGAACGGCCCAGAACTCCAAGAGGCGCAGCGCTTCCTGGTCGGCCTCGGCAGCGGCGGCGAGATCGCCATCAACAACGGAGAGGATCGCCGAAATCATGAACGGCATCCATTGCGCCCGGCTCGGTGCGCGGGCCATCAATCGCTGAGCGGCGTGGAGTGCGTCATCGGCAAGGTCGCGTTCGCCGCACAACACATGGCGCATGCATCGGTTGAAGTGGAGGAGACGGGCTTGGTCGGGCCGGGCGACCTCAATCGCGCGATCCACCTGGGCCCCCATGAACTCGAAATGCCGCCGAGACGCAACAAAGCCAAGCGTCCCGCTGTTCTGGAGCAGCCGAGCGCAGTCCGCGGCAGACAACGACGGCAGGGATTCCCAGAACTCGGTGAGGGCCTCTCGGCGGCCGGGGATGTCGTTCTCGAAGATCAACTCGGTGGCCAACTCCGACAACAGGTCAGCCCGTCGAACCTTAGCCAGCGATGGCGTGGCCAGCGCCTCCTTGAGCAACGCCACCTTCTCCGGGTCGGGAGGGTCGAACGCACCGAAACTCGCCCGTGTCGATACGGTCAGCGCTGCGCAAGCGGTGTCGATGTCGCCGGCAACAAGGGCGGCGCGGGCGGCTTCGACGGCGGTGCGGCGGGCGTCGGCGACGGCGCCGGAGTCCGCCTGCGTGCCGGCAAGAGTGACCAGCGTGTGGCGACGCTCGACATCGTATGCGCGCTCATCTTCTATGAGATCGAGTGCGCTCTGGTACCAACGGATGGCGTTCTCCCACGCGCCGCGCTCGTTGGCCTGCGTGCCAGCCCGACGAGCGAGCTCTATGGCCCGCCGAGGGTCGCCGCCCGCCGATGCTTCGGCCCAATGCGTGGCGAGGTCGGCGACGATCGCGTCGAGATCACCGGCATGGCGGGCTTCGAGCGCTTCGGCGACCTTGCGGTGCTGACGGGCGCGTCGGCTGGCCGACAGCTCACCGTGCAACGTCTCGCGTACGAGCGCGTGGGCGAAGCGGTGGCGGTCGACCCCGACCTCGATGACCAGACTCGCGGCACGTGCCGTGTCGAGGGCGTCGAGCACGTCGTCGGCATTTCGTCCGACGACGTCGGCGAGGAGGTCGACGTCGAACTCGTAGCCGATCACTGCTGCGGCACGGAGCACCCGCTCGACATCTTCGCCGAGTCGGCTGAGGCGTCGACCCACCACCTCACGGATTCCCTCGGGGATGCCCGCGTCCTCGGGACGCACGTCGCTGGTCCACCGACCGCCCCGCTCGACGAGCGCTCCGGTCTCGGCGAGATGCCGTAACACCTCGCCGACGAAGAACGGATTGCCCGACGTTTCGCGGTGCACGAGTGCGGCGAACTCCAGGCCGGCCGAGTCGAGATCGTGGCCGCCCATGCGTACGAGCAGATCGCGCACACCATCGTCGGCCAAACCGCTCACGGCAATGCGGGTCACGGCGGGCATGCGGCGGAAGTCGGCCAACATCGACGACAGGGGATGGGAGCGGTCGACGTCGGTGTCGCGGTACGTGCAGAGCACCATCAGGCCGGTGACCGGGTTGGTGATCAGGTGCTTGAGGAGGAGCAGCGTCGGCTTGTCGGCCCAATGCAGATCGTCGATGACCAACAACCGTGGTCGTTCGACTCCGCCGACCGACAGCCACGACTCGACGGCTTGGAAGAGCCGGTAGCGCTCGGTGTCGGCATCATCCTTGAGTGCGGACGGAAGCCCGACGACCCGGCTGAAGAGATCGGGCACAAGACGAACGAGATCACCCGCATGTTCACCGAGGGCATCGAGGCGAGCATCAGCCGCGGTCTGCTTCATCAGCCAATCGAGTGCAGCGCCGAACGCCTGGAACGGTACGGTGACGTCCTCGTCGCATCGCCCGGCCAGCACGAGACCGGCACCGCCATGAACACGGGCCGCCAATTCCTGAGCGAGGCGCGTCTTGCCGATGCCGGGTTCACCGGCGAGCAACACCGTCTCAAACCCGCCCGCGATACAACGCTTCCACGCATCGGCGAGTTGTTCGAACACCTCGTCCCGTCCGGAGAACGGCAGACCCCCGGCATGAGCAAACACGGGAGGCAGTCCGAGCTCGACGTTCGCCGATGCAACCTCTTCGTCGAGCGGGGTCCACCGCACCACGCACGCGGGCAGCGGCTCGGCCAGACCCTTGAGCTCCAGCTCGCCGAGCGAGACGAACTCGTGCCCACCGCGCCCACGGGCCAGCAAGCGAACCATTTCGGCGCATCGGATCGTGCCCGGCTCGGCCGACGCTTCGAGTCGTTGCGCCTCCACCACGGGGAGCCCGAAGCAGTCACCGCCTTCGAAGGTCACGTCTCCGGTGGAGATGCCGACCCGCACCCGCATGGGCTCGGTCACGCCTCGACGGTTGGCCCGGTCGATCTCCTGCTGCAACGCCACTGCCGCCCCAACCGCTCCGGCGGCGCTCGGGAACGCCGCCATGAACCCGTCGCCGAGATGCTTCACCACGCGCCCGCCGTTGGTCGTGATGGCGTCGGTCAGGAGCGCGTCGTGCACGCCCTGCAGCCGGTCGGCGCCCTCCTCGCCGAGGCGCGCCCGCATGGCGGTGCTCCCCGCCAGATCGGTGAACATCACCGTGACGGTGCCTACCTCGCGTGCTGTGCCGTCGCCGTCCACCCTCCCATCATGGCCGGAGTGCTCGGGGCGACGCGTTGTTGGCATCTCGGTCCCCCCGGAAGCGACTCGGCTACCAGTCAGACCTTGATCACATTGAGGCCGCGCACCTCCGCCCACGAAGCCGAGGTGTCGTTGACCGTCAGGAAGTGATCCACCTCCGTTGTTGCAGCGGCAGCAACATGGAAGGCAATGCTCGGTGGTGCGCCCAACCATGCGAGGTCGACGGCGGCGCGCTGAACGTCGTCGTTGAGGGTCACGATCGACAGAGCGTTGACGGCCCATACCCATGCGACCCGGTCGAGCTGCCGACCGATGAGTGAGGGCACTTCGACTTCCGTGAAATACGAAGTGCACGTGGCATCGAACGATGACCACACGGCGGCCACTCGATCACCGACCGGTCCGGGCGCCAGAGATGCTGCCAACGCCGTACCGTCGATATAGCCAACGGTCATGCGGCCGGTCCGTCGATCGCTTCGTTGTTCGGTCCCCAGGTAGCCAGACTGTGCGCTCGAATGACGGCCGGGTCACGTGGCGCCTCGGGCAGTCGTATCACTCCGTCGGCGACCAACTCGGCGTAGCGGGCCGGGCGGCCCACGGGAACGAGTCGACAAAGGGGAACGCCGGCCTCGGTCACGACGACCTCTTCGCCTTGGCGAACCTGGGCAAGGGCGGCCGCTGGCGTCCGTCGGAGTTCCGTCAATGAGATCTGCATACCCATACCTTAGTACGCATGCACACCCTGTTAAGAGTGCGCAGTTGGGCGGCGAGCTCTTTCGCGCGAGCGTCTGCCGTCTGGCTTCGACGATTGCCCCTACACACGGGCAGTACGCTCCGATCTCCCTCAACGAAAAGGTCGACTCGACGATGGAGCAGCCAACGACGCTCTACGCCCGTCACGGTGACCTTCATGTGGCGTACCAGACGCTCGGGTCCGGTTCACCCGACATCGTGTTCGTCGCTCCGCTCTACACGAACATCGAAGCGGTGTGGGACCAACCGCCGATGGCGCAGTACCTGCGGCGCTTGTCGGAGATGGGTCGTCTCGTGTTGTTCGATGCGATCGGCACGGGGCTCTCCGACCCGCTCCCCGAACTCGCTCATTCGCTCGACTCGTGGGCAAACGACGTCAAGGTGGTGATGGATGCGGTCGGCATCGAGAGTGCGGCGATCCACAGCTTCGACTCGGCCGGTGAAATGGCCATGCTGTTCGCTGCGCAGTATCCCGAGCGGGTTTCGTCGCTCGTGCTCGTCAACACGTTCGCCCGCCTCCAGTATGCGGACGACTTCCCGCTGGGTCTGACGCAGGAGCAATGGGATCGGTACCTCGAGTTCTGGCGCACGAACTGGGGGACGGGCCGGGTGTTCGGTTTGATGAGCAACATCAAAGAACCATCCGAACTCGTCGCCCTCGGTCGCTACGAGCGGCAGGTCGCCAGCCCTGGCGCCGCCCTTCGCTACCTCGACCGCGAATGGCGGACCGACGTCCGGCCGGTGCTCCCGCTGATCTCGGCACCAACGCTGATCATCCACCGGGCCGAGAACAGAACCGCAGCGGTCGGTCACGGTCGCTTCCTGGCCGAGCAGATCCGTGGGTCGACCTACGTCGAGGTCCCCGGCAAGGAGCATCTTCCGTTCATGGGCAACTCCGACGCGATCCTTGATGAGATCCGCGGATTTCTCACCGGGGTGCGAGCCGCGCCGATCATCGACCGCATCCTGGCGACGATGCTCTTCACCGACATCGTCGATTCGACCCCGACGGCGGCACGCGTTGGTGATCGACGATGGCACGAGCTCCTCGATGCCCACGACCATGCCGTCGCCGCTGCTGTCGCCAGGTTCGATGGTCGGCTCGTCAAGACCACCGGTGACGGTGCCCTCGCCACGTTCAACAGTCCCGGTCGCGCAATTGCCGCCGCCCGCGCCATCGACCAGAGCACCCACGCTCTCGGTCTCGAGGTCCGTGCCGGAATCCACACCGGAGAATGTGAGGTCCGCGGTACCGATGTCGGGGGCATCGCCGTGCACATCGCAGCCCGGATCGCCGGTATGGCGAAGGGTCGACAGGTGCTGGTGTCGCGGACGGTGACCGACCTCGTCGTCGGCGGAGACATCGAGTTCGCCGACCACGGTGAGCACGAGCTGAAGGGTGTCCCCGGAAGGTTTCACCTCTACTCCGTGCGCTGAACGACCGTTCGAGGTGCTCAGTTCGCCGGTGGTCGCGGAATAACCCAACGCGCCGGCTGGCGGGTGACGTGGGCGATGTGGTCGAAGTCGGCGTCGTAGTGCAGCACCGTGGCGCCGTAGAGCTCGGCCGTCGCCGCGGTGAGGAGATCGATGACACCAGCGGCGCGATGTTGGCTGGTCTTCGAGAGTTGGAGCTGAACCGCTCGAGCCCTGTCGCCGATCTCTGGTGTGAGTGGCAGGTCGGTGAACCCTTCTTCGCGTCGAGCGGCGATCGATCGACACTCCGACGGTGTCCGTGCCGAGTACAGGACTTCGAGGTCAACGGTGGCGCAGGTGGCGATTAGACCGAGGCGGCCAAGGCGGACGAGTTCGTCGAGGACGCCCGGAGAAGAAACCCGGGCGATGGCACTGGTGTCGGCGAGAAATAGGCATGGCGGTATCAACGCCGAGCCCCGGACCGCACCTTCGGGTCCGCAAGCTCGGGACTACCCCAGATCAACGGATCGGCAAATGCTGCGGCCAGCCGACGACGGTTGGCTACGAACGCAAGCGCAGCATTGACGGTGTCGATCTTGGTGGATGTTCCGAGCTCTTTGGCGGCGAGGGCGAGCGTCTTGTCGTCGATGTCGATCGTGGTGCGGGCCGTGCCGTCAGGCTATCTGATCACGCATCAAAGGTGCGGTGTTTGATGCCAAGGTCGACGCCGAGATCGATGCGACGGCGAACCTCTGGCGCTCGGTCGGTTCGGCTTGCGTGATCTGGATCACAGACCGAACGCAGTTCGTCCGTCACGCTCGTGAAGAACCCACACCAACAAGGATTGATAGACGAACATGACGACATCTGTGCTCGATTCGCGCGAGCTCCGCTCGCTCTCGTTGTTTTCCCGCTGCCACCCCGCCGATCTCGCTGCCGTGGCCGCCGCCGTGACACAAACGGTCACCCTGCCCGAAGGCACGGTGATCTGTCGCGAGGGCGAGACCGCCTCGCAGTGGTGGATCGTGGCCGAGGGTCTTGCCGATGTCACGACTCGGGGTCGCTACCTGTCGACGATCGGTTCGGGCGAAACCATCGGCGAACTCGCGCTCCTCGACGGTGAGCGGAGAAATGCGACCGTGGTCGCCGGAACCGACATGGTTCTCCATGTCGTGGACGGCACATCGTTTCTCCAGGTGCTGCACGAACACCCGGGTCTTTCGATCGCTCTACTTCGTCAGCTTGCCGGTCGCATGCGCCAGTCGAACGATCGTCTCGCCGGGAACACGACATCGGCGCTCGCCGGTGCGGTCGCGGATGTCGCTGCAGTCACTTCGTCGGCAACAGTCGCTGAGCGGACCGCGTCGAATGCCTCGACTTCTGACGACGAAGCCCCGACGATCGATCCGTCGCTCCCCGGGTACTTCGCCGACCCATACGCGACCTATCGGGCGCTTCGAGACACCGACCCCGTTCACTACTCCGAATCGGTCGGCGCCTTCTTCATCACGCGCTACGAAGACGTGCATCGACTGACCCGCGATCGCACGTTGATGGTCAACATCGACTTCGCCACCTCGACGCCGATGATCGATGCAGAGCGCTCCCGGCTCCAGGAACTCCGCAGTCCACCCACGATCCTCCAGCTCGACGGCGACGATCACAACCGGTTGCGGCGCCTGGTCACCCGGGTGTTCACGCCGAAGGCGATCGCATCGTGGAGGGACCGTGCCGACACGATTGTCGAAGGACTGCTCGCGGGTGCGACGGAACGCGACGAGCTCGACCTCATCGACGACTACGCCTTGATTCTTCCGGCGCAGATCATCTCGGAGATGCTCGGTATGCCGTCGAAGGACATCCCGGATCTTCGTCGGTGGTCGAATGCCCTGAGCAAGACCCTCGATCCCATCAACACGCCGGAGGAGCAGCAAGCGGCGACCGACGCCGGACGCTCGATGGGTGGCTTCATCAAAGAAGTCATCGACCACAAGCGGATCAACCCCGGCGACGACATCCTCACTGCGCTTATCAACGCGAAGGACGAGAACCAGTCGCTGAACACCGGCGAGCTGATCGTGCAGGTGCCGACGCTCTACATCGCCGGTCACGAGACGACGTTGAACCTCATCGGAAACAGCTTCACGCACCTGTTCGAGTCACCGAAACAGCTCGATCTTCTCCGTGCCGATCCGAGCAATGACGCCAACGCCATCGAAGAATTGTTGCGGTTCGATTCACCGGTGCAGTTCACCCGTCGCATCGCGGCGGAGAGCTTCGTCGTCGGTGATACAGAGATTCCCGCCGGCAGCGTCGTGTTTCTCGGTCTCGGCTCGGCGAACCACGATCCTCGGAAGTGGGGGCCGACAGCAGACCAGATCGACCTGTATCGGGCAGGCGCCAACGAACACCAATCCTTCGGCGGCGGGGCCCACTATTGCCTCGGCGCGGCGCTCGCTCGCCTGGAAGCGCAGATCGCCATTCCGCGGCTCGCTCGACGGTTCCCTCGGATGGCTCCTGCGTACGAAGTTCCGGCATGGAGCCACCGCATGACGCTCCGGGGCGTCGGCCACCTGCCAGTGCGGCTCATCCACGGCTGAGTTCCCCACCGAGTTCGCAGCCGCGGTTGCTGTGGGAGCAACGAATACCCCGAACTTGCGACACTGACGACGCACAGAGCGGCAACACTGGTGGCCATGGTTGATCTGGACGACGTGCGAGCACAACTGCGGAAGGCAGCCGACGGGCTTGCCGACGCTGCCATGGACACGCTGCGGGCGGCGATGCGGTCGCGTGATCAGGACGAGATAACCGAGCTGCGGGCCAAGGAGAAGCGGCTGACCCGCGCCCGTCGCTCGGTCGAGAAGGCCGTCTCGCTCCTCGACGGGCGCGACTGACGTCCCCATCCCCTCCGGCACGTGAGGTTGGTGGTTCGGGGCACGTTCGCCCCACGCGCACCTCGGGCGAATGCACGTGCAGATCAGCGGATTTCGGGTCGCATGCGCCACGTTCTGAGCGAAGTGCGCGTCAGATCGCCGGGAGCTGCGCGTGACAACCTCCTCGACGGAAGTCAGGTGCCGCCGAGGGAACCGAGCGCGGCGATGACGTCGGCTGAACCGAAGCGTTCGAATCGAGCGTCGTGGACCAGATCGAGCCGGCCCCACAGTCCGAGGAACAGGTCGCTGGCCGTGCCCCTGATGGCGGCATCGCCCTTGCCGTGACCGTGGGAGAGGGCGATCACGCCGTTGTCGACGGTGATCATCCACTCGCCGGGGGTGTCGGTCGCGTGCAGGTGCAGTGACCCACCGAGCGACGCAAGCCCGCGAGCACCGAGAAGTCGTTCACGGACGAAGACGAAGTATTCATCGATTCCGTCGACGGCGAGAATTGGCGGAGTCGTTGGTGACGCAGCGGTGTCGAATGCCAACTCGGCGTCATGGCGGTGCACCGCGGTTTCGTGACACTGTCGGCGAAACCAAAAGCGGGCGAACGACGGCTCGTTGAGGAAGTTCCAGCACGGTGAGTCGATGTCGCGATCCGCCAGCAGACCGTCGAGTGCTGCTGCTCCGGCGCGGACAAACCCCGCGCTCAGAACAGGATCCGTCGGCGGCTTCTCCATCGTGGACGGGTCCGGGAAGCCGTCGACCGGATTCATAAGCACGCCTATCGTCATCCGATGCACACGTCCAACGTGGCCGGCGAGTCGGGCCACGTCCCAGCCGGGGCACGAAGGTACGGCGGCATTCGGGTCCGCCTCAGCCAGGGTGGCGATTCGCTCTGCGTCAAGGGCGATGGAGGAGCGGAACTCCTGGGCGGTTGGTGCGCTCATGCGGATCGAACCGTGGCGAAGAATGTCCGGATGTCGCCGAGCAGATCGTCGGGCCGCTCCATCGCGGCGAAGTGGCCCCCGATCTCGAAGACGCTCCAGTGGCGGATGTCGTAGCGGGCTGCGGCCCATGACCGCGGTGCCCGGTAGATCTCCTTGGGAAAGATTGCGCACCCGGTCGGCACGGAGGACGCGGGCTGCCCGGCACCACGACCCGGACCCATCGACTCGTAGTACAGCCGCATCGACGAATTGATCGTGTTGGTCACCCAGTAGATGGTGAGATTGGTGCAGAGCTGATCCATGGTGAGCACCGAGAACGGATCGCCCTCGCAGTCGGCCCACTGGCGGAACTTCTCGAGGATCCAGCCGGCCAGGCCGACGGGGGAGTCGGTGAGGCCATAGGCAAGGGTCTGGGGCCGTGTGCCCTGGATCTGCTGGTAGCCAGTCTCGTGGGTCCGGAAGTTCGCCATGTCGGCGACGGCGGCGAGTTCATGGTCGGTCAGGCCGGCCATGGCGTCAACCCCCTTCGGCGGTCCGGCGACGACCATGTTGAGGTGCAGGCCGATGATGGCGTCACCATGGTTCGCGGCAATCTGCGACGCGATGATTGCACCCCAGTCGCCTCCCTGCAGCCCGTAGCGTTCGTAGCCAAGTTCGCCCATGAGGGTGTGGATCGCGTCGCCGGCGCGCTTGGTGTTCCAGCCCGGGTCGCTCGTTGGTCCGGAGAACCCGTAGCCGGGAATGGAGGGGCAGACCACGTGGAAGGCGTCGTCCGCGCTGCCGCCATGTGCCGTCGGATTCGTAAGCGGACCTACGATGTGTTCGAACTCGGCGAACGAACCGGGCCAGCCGTGGATAAGACACAGCGGGGTGGCCGACTCGTGCGGCGACCTCGCGTGGAGCGCGTGAACGCCGGTTCCGTCGATGGTGGTGCGCACGTGGCCGAACGCATTGAGGCGCGCCTCGGCCGCCCGCCAGTCGAACTCGTCGCGCCAGTAGGTGCAGAGGCGCTGCACCGCCTGAAGCTCTATCCCGTAGTCGGCGATGTTGTGCGGCGCTGCGTCGGGCCAGCGGGTGCGGGCGAGTCGATCGCGCAGATCGACGAGCACGTCGTCGGCGACGTCGATGCGGAAGGGTTCGGGAGACATGGCGTGGGCGCGATCAGCGGCGCACGATGTCGGCCATCGCCCGGAGCAGCTTCGGCGGGCCCGACAGCAGAAGCGTGGTGATGCATGATTCCTCCCACGCGCCGAGGTCGTCGCGGATCTTGTCGGCCGGGCCGATCAGCGCGACCTGCTCGCACAGCGAGGTGGGAACGGACGCAATAGCAGCGCGCTTATCACCGGCGAGGTAGAGGTCCTGCACCTTCACGGCGACGTCTTCGTAGCCCATGCGGGCGAACACATCGAAGTGGAAGTTCTGTCCTCGTGCCCCCATGCCGCCCATGTAGAGAGCGAGGAAGGGGCGGATCTGGTCGGCGGCCCGCTCCACGTCGTCATCGATGATCGTCGTCACAACGGCTGCTGCCTCGAACGATTCCGCCGTTTGGCGGGCGCCGGGTCGACCGAAGCCTTCGGCGAGGGCCTTTCGGTACCACTCGTCGTGGGAGGGCGCGTAGAACAGTGGCAGCCACCCATCGCAGATCTCGGCGGCGAGAGCGATGTTCTTCGGGCCTTCGGCGCCAAGATAGATCGGGATGTCGGAGCGTAGAGGATGCACGGTGGGCTTGAGGGCCTTGCCGAGACCGGCGCCGCCTTGGTAGGGGAGCTGGTAATGCTTGCCGTCGATGGCCACCGGCGCCTCGCGGGCCCAAACCTGGCGGAGCACGTCGACGTACTCGCGGGTTCGCTCCAACGGGCGCGGGTACGGCTGTCCGTACCAGCCCTCGACGACCTGGGGGCCACTGGCGCCGATGCCGAGGATCACCCGTCCACCGCTCAGGTGATCGAGGGTGAGCGCCGCCATTGCCGCGGCCGTGGGGGTACGGGCCGACATCTGGATGATGCTCGTGCCGAGTTTCAGAGTCTTGGTCGCCGCTCCCCACCACGCGAGGGGCGTGAGGGCGTCGGAGCCGTAGGCCTCGGCCGTCCACATCGATTCGAAGCCGAGCTCCTCGGCAGTGCGGATCTGCTCTTCGATGCCCGCGGGCGGGCCCGAGCTCCAGTAGCCGGTGCCGAGTCCAAGTTTGAGTTGACGCATGGACGACAAGTTACGACGGCTCTGGCCC
>JANOJN010000230.1:0-4792 GCA_031418775.1 Acidimicrobiia bacterium | reverse complement strand
TCCGGCGGACAGGCCAGCAACCTGCTGCGGGCAATGGCCGATGCCAACGCCCTCGCCATCCTCCCCAACGGCCCCACCATCCCCGAAGGTGCCACCGTCGAAATCCTCCTGCTGTAACGCTGGGAGAGAGGTTGCCCCTCTCCATGCCCGGCACTGCGCCGCTCGCTCCGCTCGACTGCTCGCAATACGAGTGACCCGTCCACTGGGAGAGAGGTTGCCCCCATATGTGGGGGCAAAACACCTCCGAACGCCGCTGGGAGGTGTTCAGCCGCACTGGGCCGACCTTCGCTATGGGTCCATCTTTTGGACGGATAGGTGGCGCTACCATCCGGGTGCGGGTACGTTGGAGCGGTGAGCATGCGACCGGTATCCGAGCCGACCCCGCTCGTCGACAGTTTCGGCCGACGCGTGGCCGACCTCCGCATCTCCGTCACGGATCGGTGCAACTTCCGCTGTACCTATTGCATGCCCGCTGAAGGGATGACGTGGCTGCCTCGGAGCGAAGTGCTCACCTTCGAAGAGATCGAGCGCGTGGCCAGCGTCTTCGTGAAACGCTTCGGCGTTCGCGGTATCCGGCTGACGGGTGGTGAGCCGACGGTCCGTGCCCACCTGCCGGTCCTCGTCCAGCGCCTCGCCCAGCTCGGTGTCGACCTGGCAATGACTACCAACGGCGCCACGCTCCGATTGGTCGCCGATGACCTCAAGGCGGCCGGTCTGCGCCGGGTGAACATCAGCTGTGACTCGCTCGACCGCGACCGTTTCTTCCTGATGACCCGTCGAGATGAACTGCCGAAGGTGCTCGATGGAATCCAGGCGGCGAAGGACGCCGGATTCGACCCCATCAAGATCAATGTGGTGACGATGCGGGGCGAGAACGACGACGAAATCGTCGACTTCGCCCGCTTCGGACGGGAGCAGGGCGTCGGGGTCCGCTTCATCGAGTTCATGCCGCTCGACGCCGACGACCAGTGGTCGCGTGACAAGGTCGTGCCGAGCTCCGAGGTCATCGAGCGGATCAACGAAGTGTTTCCCCTCGTCCGGGCGAACCACGGTTCGGAGCCCGCTGCCCGGTGGAACTATGTCGACGGAATCGGCGACGTAGGTGTGATCGCCAGCGTGACGGAGCCGTTCTGTGGCGACTGCGACCGGGTGCGGATCACCGCTGAAGGCCAGTTCCGCACGTGCCTGTTCGCCACCGATGAGTTCGATCTCCGAGCGATCATGCGCAATGGCGGTTCGGACGACGATCTTGCGGCGGAGATCCAGCGCGCCGTGGGCGCCAAGTGGGCCGGTCATCTGATCGGCAACGTGAACTTCATCCGACCGAAGCGGTCGATGAGCCAGATCGGCGGCTGAGGACCTCGTTCCAACCGGATTCCCGGGCAAGCCCGGATCGCGGCCGTAGGATCGGCTCATGCCGAACCGCAACCTGACGCACATCGATCCTCTTGGCCGTGCGCGGATGGTCGACGTGACGCCGAAGGATCCGACCCACCGGCGCGCCGTCGCGAAGTGCAAGGTCTCGATGGAGGCGGAAACGGTGAACAAGATCGTTTCGAATGCGATGAGCAAAGGTGATGTGCTCGCTGTTGCCCGGATCGCCGGTATCCAAGCGGCGAAGCAGACGGCGCACCTGATCCCGCTGTGCCATCCCCTGCTGGTCGGATCTGTGCTGGTGAACTTCGAGTTGGGCGAGGATTTCGTGGAGATCGAAGCCCACGTCGATACGTTTGACCGCACCGGTGTGGAGATGGAGGCAATGACTGCCTGTGCTGTCGCCGGTCTCACGATCTACGACATGTGCAAGTCGGTCGACCGCTCGATGGTCATTGGTGAGCTCACCTTGTGGGAGAAGACGGGCGGGCGCTCGGGCGTCTACCGGCGGCCGCCGACCGCTCCCGTCGAGTGACCCGCACTCCTGGCTCGGGCCGCGTCCTCCGGCGTCAAAACTGTCGATCCGAGCCTGCCGAACTCTCCGTAAGGGGTTCGTCCAGGGACCGGTGTGACGAAAGTCAGCAAGCAAATGCTTGCAAGAGTTAGCGCTCCGCTTGCTGTCGACCAGCGGATCTCCTAGGATCTTGGCGCTTCAACGCACGACACCTGAGAAGGCGAGCGGCCCTGCATGGGTTCGCCACGATACGAAAGGACGTTCGGCACGCGGTGAGGAATGTGATGTTTATCGTGCTGGGAGTTGCCTGGGTGTGCGCACTCGGCCCCGGCCTCGTGAGGAGCCTCGCCCAGCGTGGTCTCACGGTTCGTTCTCCCCGCAGCCGTTCGGCGCGACGTGGTTCTCGCGCGTCCGTCCCCGGTTCGGGTTTGGTGTCGGCCTTTGCGCGGGTTCGATCTGTCCGTCGCCGCCCTGCCGTCTCGGCCCCACGAGTTCGCTTGAGCCCCGCTGCTCGACGTACCCGCAAGCGCCGCCGTGAACTGTTGGCGACGTTGTCCGGTGTTGCGTTCGGCTCATTGCTTCTCGGGCTGGTGCCCGGCCTTCGCATGTTGCTCGTGCTGTCGGCCGTTTCCAGCGCCATGCTCGCGGTCTACGTCGTAGCGCTTCTTCGCCTGAAGGCCGGTCAGCCTGCCGCCGGGGTCATCGGCGTGCGGCCGGTTCGCTACGAATACGCGTACCACCGGGCGTCCGGAGAGTAGCCACTCCGGTCCCGCCGCTGGTTGGCTTCCGCACCGTTCGCCGTTTTCGGCCACGCTCGGTGTCGAGAAACTCAGACCTGCGGGTCGAAGTAGGGGCGATCGCCGGCGATGGTAACCCGCTCCATTTCACGCACTTCAGGGAAGTAGTCCGACGCGGCGTAGTGCTGACTCCCGCAGTTGTCCCAGAATGCGATCGAGTGGGGACGCCACGAGAACCGGCACTGGTATTCAGGCAGCATCGCCTGGGAGTACAGGTGGTCGAGCAGCCAGGTGCTCTCCTTGGGGGAGAGTCCGACGATGTGGCTGGTGAAGCCGGTGTTCACGTACAGCGACCGGCGCCCCGTCTCGGGATGGGTTCGGACAACGGGGTGCTGTTGCATTGGGAACTGGGCGTGCAGTTCGTCCGGCGTCTTGCCGAGCCGCTTTCCGAAGACCCGGGCAATGTCATGCACCGCGATCAGGGTGCACACCCATGCCTGCATCGCCGGCGAAAGTCCGTCGTACGCCGCTTCCATGTTGGCGAACAGGGTGTCGCCGCCATACTCCGGAACGGTGATCGCCCGGAGGATCGACCCGAGTGACGGTTCGGCGCGCCACGTGACGTCGGAGTGCCAGTTGTTCTCGCGGCCGCGGGAGTCAGGCCCATGGGTAATGCGAAGCACTTCGGGGTCGGACTGGTCTTTCGGGGTGGCCGGATGGATCTCGAGCTCACCGAAGCGGCGAGCGAACGCGATGTGCTGGGCCCGGGTGATCTCCTGGTCGCGGAAGAAGACGACCTTTCGTTCGAGGAGGATGTGCCTGATCTCGGCGATCGTCTCATCAGGCAGATCGTCGCGGAGGTCGACTCCGTGGATCTCCGAACCGATGCGGGGGGAAAGCCGCCGTTCGATCAGCTTCGTTCGCACTTGGGCGGTCATGGCCTTATACAAGCTCACCGGTGATCCCGACGCAACTCCATTCCTACGTGCGCATACTAAGTGAGTGCCGACCGGACGTGGCCCACGACGTCTGACCCGCCAAGGACGGGTTCTCGGTCAAGCCCGATGGCATCTGCCCACGCCCGCTGCTGCGAGGAGCGCAAGGAGCACGGGGACTCGGCCGCGAGTGGCCCCGTCGGCCAACTTCACCGCGCACGCCCATCCCGTGGTCGTCGCACCGACGATCACTCCCTCTGCCCCGTCTTTGGCCAGCATGCCCGGCATCGCACGCATGAGTAACGAGACGTCTCGATCTGTGCCGCCCACCATCTCCGGGTAGGTGAGCATGGCCGATCGGACGCGGCCTGCCGGGGCGCGCTCGTCGGCAAGAGCGATCGTGCGGTACGCACGGGCGAGGCCGATGAGCGAAAGGTGATGGGTGGGCGCACCGCATCCGTCAACAGCGATACCGTCGCACCGCTCCTCGGCCAACTCCTCGATGACCTTGGTGATCGAGGCCTGAAGCGGATGGTCGGCGGCGAGGTAGCCATCGATCGGCCAACCCGCGGCGATGCACGCAGCGAGCATCGCCGAGTGCTTTCCCGAACAGTTGTGGGCGATCCGCTCGGAGCGCCTCCCTTCGCGGTACCAAGCGCGCAGAGCATCCCGGCCGAGTGGCAGGCCGTTGGCGTTGCCGAGCGCGTCCTCGCGTAGCCCGCACGACGACAGGATGGCTCGAACTCCGTCAAGATGCATCGCCTCTCCGGAGTGGCTGGCCGCGGCGAGCGCCAGGAGCGACGGTGAAAGGTCGAGACCGGCGCCGACCATGGCGACCGCCTGCATCGCCTTGTTCGCCGAACGCGGGAACGTGGCGCGCGCCGGGTCGCCGTGCGTAGCGTGTACCGACCCGTCGGGCGCGATGACCACGCAGGAACTCCGATGGACACTCTCCACGAATCCGCTGCGTGTCACCTCGACGAGGATCGGTTCCGGTTCTCGCGACTCGCCTGTGCCCACCGCGGTGACGCTACCCCGACGCTCAGCGTCGACCGGGCGGCGTCGGAGAACCACGTGCGACGGACCGGCGCGTTGCCTGGGCCGGGAGCGACGGTACGGCGTGCCATGGTGCCTGCCTATGATGGGCACCCTCGGGGACGTAGCTCAGTTGGCAGAGCGCTTCGTTCGCAATGAAGAGGTCGTGGGTTCGACTCCCATCGTCTCCACCCCGT
>JANOJN010000229.1:0-14176 GCA_031418775.1 Acidimicrobiia bacterium | reverse complement strand
CCGCCGCGCGACCGTCGACCACCGCGCATTCCTCCCGCCGCGCGACCGTCGACCACCGCGCATTCCTCCCGCCGCGCGACCGTCGACCACCGCGCATTCCTCGGAGGGTGCCCGCCGAGTCAGGGTCGCGGTAGTCGTACGCGACGGGCGTAGTCGTCGACCCGATGCCACTGGGCCGCCGCCCGTACGGCAATGTCGGCCATCGAAACCTCGGGGAAACCGATGAGGTTCGGTCGGATGGTGTCGTTGAGCCGCCCCGCGAGGTCACCTCGCAGCGCCGAGCGTCCGGAGGCAGCGCCGACGATCGACCCGACGGTCGCGCCGTTGCAATCCGTGTCGAGTCCGCCCATCACCGCCGTGGTGATGGCGTCGACGCTGTCCATGCGTCCGAACACCAGAGCCATCACGCAGAGGGCGGCATTGTTGATGGTGTGGATCGCGTTCATCACCGGCGGTGACATCGCGTTCGTCAAAGATTCGATCTCGCCCATTGCCGACTCCCAGTCGTGCGCTCGAGCGCATATCTCGAGCGTCGACCTCACGGCGCGAGCGAGCCGGCAGTCGGCGGGGATCTCGGAGAGACCGATGTCGACGAGCGTCCGGGCATCGTGCTCGACAAAGGCCGCCGCTTGGATCGCGGCGAAGAACATCTCGCCGTAGATACCGTTGCGCGTGTGCGTCCAGCAGGCATCTCGGTAGGCGAACTCGGCCGCCAACTCGGGCTTCCCGGCGCACACCCACGCCCAACCGTCGGCCCGGATCTGGGCGCCGATCCATTCGCGGTAGGGGTTGCGGTGGGCGCGGCAGAACTCGGGGGTCGCCACCGAACGGGCGCCCGGAGCAAACCAGGCCCGGGCCGTGCGCGATGTCCAGTTGTTGAACGCCTGCAGCTCGGCCGTGCAGATGTCGGACACCGGGATGTGCTCCGCCCACCATTGGGCCACGTGCTCCCAGGTGAACTCCGGGCCGTGCTCCTCGACGATGGCGAGGCCTGCCAGCGTGTAGTGGATGTCGTCATCGGCCTCCATGAAGGCGATGTCCTCCCTCCTGGACCGCGGACAGCGGAGGGTGATCCCGTCGTTGACGTCGGCCGACGAGAAGTAATCGCGCAGCGGCCAATCGCCTCGGGCCTGGAGGTATCGCTTGATGTCGCCTCGCCCGGTCAGGTGCCCATCGGCAACGCCGAATCCGAGGAACTCCACGGGTTTGCCCAGCGCACAGCCGGTGGCGCGCCCGGTGATTGCTCCATGGAGACGGTCGACGAGTTCGCCTTCGCCAGGCACCCATCCGAGGTCGCGGGGCCCGGGCGGGCGCAGCCGGCGGATTGCGTCGAGATCATCAGGCTCCCGGGCGGCCAAGGTCCCATCTGCGGGAAGCGCCGCGAGCTCGTCATAGAGCCCCCAGACGACGGTTTCGTTCCAGGCATCGGCCGCCGGGTCGAGCGCGTCGATGCTGGAACGCAAGGCCTGAGGGACCTCGACACCTTCGTCACGTCGTTGGACCACCTCCTCGCGGAGAAGGGCATGCGGGGTCGTCCAGAGCGTCATCGCAGCATCCTCCGGTCAGGCGAGCGGACCGCCAGGGTACGACACCGTTCCGTGCGCGCAAGAGGCAAATCGTGGCTGTCCAGCGCGAAAACAGGAGATGTCTGCAATACTCTTGCCCCGCTCGGACGCATTCGGACCAGAGCCAGCATCCATACAGGGGGAACCACCATGAAGCGCATTTGGACCGCTCTCGCGGCCGGCACCGTGCTGAGCGCATCGCTCGCCGTGCCGTTCGCCAACGCCGCATCGGCACCGAAGGTGGGCAGCGCATGCGCCCGCAAGCAGGTCAACAAGACCGTGGGCACCCTCGTGTGCAAGAAGGAAGGGGGCAAGTACGTCTACCGTGCCGTGGAAGTCACCGCAGTGACCGTCGCCCCTGTCGCCGCCTCCGGCGCCTCGAACGAAGGCGCTGTGGCCGACGACCTGAAGGGCACCAAGATCACGTTCTTCCACTGGCGCGCCGAGGACAAGGACGTGCTCACCGCCATCATCAAGGATTTCACTGCCAAGACGGGCATCGAGGTCGAGCAGTCGATCAAACCCTCGAACGATTACCAGTCCCAGGCGTTGCAGGACATCCTCGACGGTAAGCCGGCCGACGTGTTCACCGCCTTCCGTGGAGCACAGTTCTTCAACATGGCGAAGGCCAACGGCGGGAGCGTCTGGCTCGACCTGAGCAACCAGCCGTTCGTGAAGAACTACAACAAGAACCTGATCCTCCCCGGACAGTTCGAAGGCAAGCAGCTCGGACTTCCGTATCAGCTCGTGTTCAACATGCCGGTCGTCAACATGGACCTGCTGAAGTCGCTGAACCTCACCCTCCCCGGCAACATCAACGACCTCCAGCGCTTCTGCCAGACGGTCAAGGCCAAGGGCGTCACCCCGATCGCCTGGCCGGGAGCGTCGCGCGGCAACGCCGGGCAGTTGTCGATGAACGGCCTCGTGATGAACGCCTTCCCGACCGATGACGCGTTCGCCAAGATCGACACGGGTGCCGCCAAAGTGACCGACTTCTGGATGGTCAAAGCCCTTCAGGACTTCAAAGATCTCGCCGCCGACTGCTTCGGGGACAACCCGCTCGCGGTGAATGACAATGGTGCGCTCGCCGACTTCGCCACCGGCAAAGCGCTCATGCTCGCCACCGGAACCTTCTCGATGGGCCCGGCGCTCAGGCTCAACCCGGCGCTGAAGTTCGGCCTCTACGTGCCGATCACCACGCCGGTCGGCCAGACCCCGAAGTGGGAAGGCATCTACAACGCCACGTTCATCGTCGGAGTGAATGCCCGCCAGAAGGACGCCAAGAAGCAGGCTGCGGCGATCAAGTTCGTCGACTTTTTGAGTCAGAAGGAGAACGCCGCGAAGTACGCCAACGGCACCTCGCAGCACTCGACCGTCGTCGGTGTTCCCTACACGACGACCGAACTGAAGGACACCGGCGTGTGGGCCGACAAGCGGGTCTTCCTCGCACCGCGGTTCCAGTACCTGAACCTTGATGTTCGCAATGCCGTTGAGGACGCCTTCTTCGCTGTCGTCGGCGGTAAGGACGCCAAGGCGGCCGCTGAAGCCGCCCAGGCAGTCATCGACCAGAAGCTCGGCAAGTAACTAGACGGCGACGGTCCGAAAGGACATCGTAGGAATGCAGACGATCACTCGGGCGCGGCGGCGCCCGTTGATCGCTCGCAAACCGCTCTATCTGTTCGCGGTTCCCTCCGTGGGGATGTACGGGCTGTTCTTTGCGTGGCCGACGGTGCAGGCGCTGTACTACTCGTTCTTCAATTGGGAAGGCCCGGGCACCTCTCCGGCCTACGTCGGCCTCGAGAACTACAAGACGAAGTTCTTTGACGACACCACGTTCCACAACAGCGTGTGGGTCAGTCTCAAGTTCATGATGATCGTCGTCATCTTCCAGACGCTCATCGGGCTCGGCTACTCCGTGATGCTCGTCCGGAACAACCGCACCACGGTGTTCCTCCGAGCGCTCTACTTCCTTCCCACGATCATCGCGTCGGCGGCCGTCGGATTCATCTGGAACTTCGTCTACGACCCGTCCGGTGGTCTCGTCACCACGGTGCTCAAGGCCCTTGGCACCGACTATCGGCCGGCGCTCCTGGGGAGCCCAAAAACGGCGATCTTCTTCCTCGCGCTCGTGCAAATCTGGTTCCACGCCGGCCAGATGATGGTCGTCTTCGTTGCCGGCCTCCAGCAGATTCCCCGCGATTACTTGGAAGCTGCGTCGATCGACGGAGCCACTCGTGGACAAACCTTTCGCAAGGTGACCTGGCCTCTTCTGGCGCCAGCGACCGGCATCGTCGTGGCGTACACCACCCTGCAATCGTTTCGCGTGTTCGACCTGGTCTACGTGATGACTGAAGGTGGCCCGTTGAACTCGACCCGAGTGCTCGGCTTCCACATCTACCGCACCGCGTTCGAGGCGTTCAGCTTCGGCGAGGCGGCGACGGAGTCGGTGCTCTTCATGGCGCTGATCCTGAGCGTGACGTTCTTCCTGCGCCGCGCGTTGCGACTCACCAATGCCGACGTGCGGGCGGATCACTCATGAACCCGATCACCGGTCGTCGCATCGGCAGCCGCATGCTGCTCGTCTTCTATGCGTTGCTCGTGTCCATACCCATCGCCGTGGTGGTGTTCGGGTCGTTCAAGACGCAGCGTCAGATCATCACCAACCCGATCGGACCCCCAGGCCGACCGAACGTGAACGGGTACCGCGAGGTTCTCGACATCAACATCCTGCGCTCGATGCGCAACAGCGCCGTGGTCGTCGGCTCCTCCGTTTCGCTCACGCTTCTCTTCGCTTCGTGGACGGCGTTTGCGATCACCCGTCTCGGTGGTTGGCGGGCCAAGGTGCTGTTCGGGTTCTTCACCGTCGGCATGGCCGTTCCCGCCCAGGTGAACGGCGTCCAGCAATATGCGCTCTTCAAGCAACTCGGTCTCACCAATTCACTCCACGGACTGGTCATGGTGAACATGGCGGTCACGATGCCGGTGGCCGTGTTCATCCTCACCGGCTTCATGCGCACACTTCCGCGGGAACTCTTCGAAGCGGCGGTGGTCGACGGTGCTGGCCCATGGAAGCTCTATCGACGAGTGGTCATTCCGCTGTCCACCCCGTCGTTGGCCGCCGTGGCGATCTTCCTCCTCGTCGCGCACTGGAACGACCTGTACTATCCGCTGCTCTTCATCACCGACGAGAGCAAGTGGACGATTCCCCGCACGCTGGCCTCGCTGCGCGGTGAGTTCAGCACCGACTACTCGGCTCTGTTTGCGGGCGTGGTCATCGCCAGTGCGCCGATGGTCGCCGCCTATGTGTTCCTGCAGCGTTGGTTCGTGGCCGGGCTGACCAGCGGCGCCGTCAAGGGCTGAACGCCCACCGGTGTCAGCGGACGCGGAATCGGCACAGTGACACTGCCCCGGCGGCCCTACGCTCGTTGCCGTGACTAACACTTCCGGACGTCTCGGTCCCGACCAACGGGAGGCCGGGCTGCGCCGGGCCCAGGAGGAGACCTTCGACATCGTCGTGATCGGCGGCGGTGTCACCGGCGCCGGGGTCGCCCTCGACGCCGCGTCGCGTGGACTCAGCGTCTGCCTTGTCGAGAAGCGCGACTTCGCCTCGGGAACGTCGAGCCGCTCCTCGAAGTTGGTCCACGGGGGACTCCGCTATCTCGAGCAGTTCAACTTCGCGCTCGTCCGCGAAGCGCTACGCGAGCGTCGAACCCTCATCGAGACGGTGGCGCCGCATCTCGTCCGGCCGGCGCCCTTCCTCCTTCCGTTGCGCAAGCACTACGAACGTCCCTACATCGGCGCCGGTGTGCTCCTCTACGACATCCTGGCCGGACGCAAGGCCGCCGTCCCGCATCACCGACACCTGTCGCATCGCGCCTGTCTCGAACTGGTGCCGTCGCTCGACCCGACCGCACTGGTCGGCGGGATCAGCTACTACGACGCCCAGATCGACGACGCCCGACACACCGTCGTCGTTGCCCGCACCGCCGCCTCATACGGGGCAGTGTGCCTCGCCGGCCTCGCTGTGGAGAAGATCGTCGTCGAGAACGGCCGTGCGGTCGGCGTGCTCGTGACCGACCGGGAGACCGAGGCGGACGATTCCTTCGTCGTCAGAGGCCGTTGCATCGTGAACGCGACAGGGGTGTGGACGTCGGATCTCGAGCGTTCCGCCGGCGTGACCAAGCCGCTCAACGTGCGGGCATCGAAGGGCATCCACGTCCTCGTGCCACGCGACCGCGTGCGGTCCGGAACGGCGATGATCTTGCGCACCGAGAAGTCGGTTTTGTTCCTCATTCCCTGGGGGGACCGGTGGATCATCGGCACGACCGACACCGACTGGAACTACGACCTCGACCATCCGTCGGCCAGCGCCAGCGACGTCCGATACGTCCTCAGGTGGGCGAACTCGGTGTTGAAGGAGCCGCTCACCGACGCTGACGTCGTCGGGGTCTACGCCGGCCTGCGTCCGCTGATCTCCGGCGGTGAATCAGCCACCACCCAGCTGAGCCGGGAGCACGCCATCAACCACGCCATGCCCGGGCTCGTCAGCATCGCCGGCGGTAAGTACACGACGTACCGACTCATGGCCCGCGACGCCGTCGACGCCGCCGCTGTCGAGCTCGGCCAGACCCTGCCGCCGAGTCCGACCCACGAGATCGGCCTCCTCGGCGCGGCCGGCCATGACACAGCTCTGGCCACGCTGGCCAAGCACCGCGGTGCCCCGTTCATCGCCCCTGATGTGCTCGCCCATCTCGTCGCCCGCTACGGGTCGACCGCGTCAGAAGTGCTTGACGTGATCGCCGACGATCCCTCTCTCGCCGCGCCGCTTCCCGGAGCTGATCGCGGCGCCGAACCGCAACAGAAGCCCGACGCCGACGAGTTCGACACCGGACACCGGGCGCTCACGACCGGGGGTCGGTACCTCCTCGCGGAGGCCGTCCACGCGACCACCCACGAAGGGGCCCGTCACGTCGACGACGTGCTGACTCGGCGCACGCGCCTTTCGATCGAGGTCGACGACCGCGGTGTCGCCGCCGCGCCGGTGGTGGCCAAGGCGATGGGAAAGGTGCTCGGTTGGGACGAGGCAACCGTTGCCCGACAGACCGACCACTACCTGGCGCGCATCGACGCCGAGCGTCTGGCGCAAAGCAAGGAAGACGATGCTGGCGCCGATTCGGCGCGTCGGCCGATCCGCGACCTGAGGCTCCTGTCGGGTCACGCGTAGCGCCTGCCGCGGCCCCGAAAAGCGGTCGCTCCAGCGGAGTTGTTGTGGAACCACTCGCCTTGATCTAGCGTTATCGGCGCAAGGGGGTGCGGGTATTCCGTCGGCTCACACCCCCTTGCGCTTTCGCGTTCGAGCCGAGTGGGTCGCCGGAGAGCGAGGTGTGATGCCTACGGTTCATCCCCGACGCGGACCGGCCGGCCCGGATCGGCTGCCCAGTCGGACCACGATCCGGGATAGAGCCGCCCGGTCGGAAGATGGGCGAGCCGAAGGGCGAGAAGGTTGTGGCACGCGGTGATGCCCGAGCCGCAGTGGCAGACCGCAGGCCGATCGTGGCGGACACCCAGGGACGTGAAGCGCTCCCGGAGTTCGTTCACCGGCCGGAAGCGACCGGTGTCCTCGTCGAGGTTCTCGTTCCAGGGCGCGGAAACCGCCCCCGGAATGTGGCCGAGCCGCTTGTCGATCGGATTCGGTTCGCCGCGGTAGCGGTCGGCGCTCCGGGCATCGAGGATGACCGCGTCATCGCCACGGCGAAGCGTGTCGACGGCGACCACGTCGACGGTCGACCCGAGCGGCCACGGCTTCAGGGTGAAGAGGGAATCCGGACGCTCCGAAGGGAGGTCGTTGCTCAGCTCGCCGGTCCAGGCGGAGATACCACCGTCGAGCACCGCGGCATCGTGGCCCAGCGCCGTCAGCATCCACCACAGACGCGCGGCGATCGATCCGCCGGCGCCGTCATAGGCGACCACGACGTCGCCATCGCCGATGGCCAACCGGTTCATCGCGGCGGCGAAGTGTTCGGGGGAGGGCAGCGGATGCCGGCCCGGGCCGGCGCCCGCGGGGCCGGCGAGATCACGGTCGAGGTCCACCCACACGGAACCGGGCAGATGGCCGGCGTCGTAGGCCGCCTCACCCGATCGTCCGTCGATGTACCAGCGCACGTCGGCGATGACGAGTGTGGGGTCGTCGAGATGGTCGGCGAGCCATTCTGCGGAGACGACGGGTCCGGGGAGCGAGAGCACAGGCGGTCCAAGGGGTAAGGGAAACGAGGTAGGCGGATCGTAAAGCGTTCCGCCTCTCGATCGGCGGACCCGCCATTCCACTGAAGGGCCGACACCCTCACCCACGATGCGCCAGGCCCGCATCGCCCGGGTCTGGGCAGCCGTCAGGTCGGCGTGCGCCCGAACGATCCCGTGGGCCAGCAGGCTCGCTTTGGGCCAGCGGGCGTCGCAATTCCCCTTCTTTGCTGGCCCAAGCGAGTGAGCTGGCCCACGGGGATTTGGGTGTAGCGGGCAGGCGGGCAGCGGGGCCAACCGCTGACGCGAAGGGGGCCGACTGCCGTGGCGCTACGGCGTGCGCCAGCGGTGGCCTTCGAGGTCCATCAACACGTCGGCCTCGGGCGGACCCCAGGAGCCGGCCGGGTACATCGAGACAGGAACGTCCTCCGCGGCGAAGCCCTGCAGGATCGGATCGACGATCTCCCAGGCAGTGCGGACCTCGTCGCTGCGGATGAACAGGGTGGCGTCGCCGAGCATGGCGTCGAGGAGCAGTCGCTCGTAGCCGTCGAGGTCTTCTTCGGGGAACTGGTCGTCGTAATCGAAGTCCATGTGCGCGGTTCGGACACGGAACGATTGCCCGGGGACCTTCGCCCCGAACCGAAGGGAGATGCCCGGCATCGGCTGGATGCGGACCGTCAGCGAATTCGGTTCGTGACGTGAGCCCATCGCTTCGGCGAACGGCTGCAGCGGAGCCTCCCGGAAATGCGCCGTCACCTCGGTGATGCGCTTGGGCATGCACTTGCCGGTGCGGACGAAGATCGGCACTCCGGCCCATCGCCAGTTTTCGCAAGCGAGGCGCATGGCGATGAACGTTTCGGTTGTGCTGGTCGGACTCACGCCCTCCTCGCCGCGGTAGCCGACCGCAGGAGCGCCGTCGACGACTCCCGAGGTGTACTGACCACGGACGACCTGACGGACGACCTGGGACACGTTGAAGGTCTTGATGGCCTGCAGGGCCTTGACCTTCTCATCGCGAATCGAGGTGGCGTCGATGCGGACGGGCGGTTCCATCAGGATCAGTGAGAGCACCTGCATCACGTGGTTCTGGACGATGTCGCGCATCGCTCCGGCCTCCTCGTAGAACCCGCCGCGATGGCCGACGCCGATCGACTCGGCCACCGTGACCTCGAGGTAGTCGACGTAGGTGCGGTTCCATAGCGGCTCGAAGATCGTGTTCGAGAACCGCAACGCGAGGAGGTTCTGGACCGTCTCCTTGCCCAGGTAGTGGTCGATTCGGAACACCTGTGACTCGTCGAAGCCGGCGTGAATGGTCTCGTCGAGGGTCTTCGCCGAGGCGCCGTCGCGCCCGAACGGCTTCTCGACAATAATGCGCGCATATGATGTGGGGCTTCCCGGGTGATTCAAGCCCGACGCGGTGAGCCCCTGCACGAGGAGCGGGAACGTGCTCGGCGGTGCGGAGAAGTAAAAGAGCCGGTTTCCCGTTCCCGACGGAATCCCGAATCCTTCGTCGACATCGGCCAGCACCGTGCGCAATCGGGCGAAGAGCGCCGGATCGCCGTATTCCCCCTGCACGTAGCGGAAGTGCGACGTTCGGTCACGCCATGGACCCGCTGCGTCGGAGACGGCGGTGGCCATCCGGTCGCGGAAGTCCTCATCGCTCATCTCCGTGCGGGCAACGCCGACCACCGCGAAGCGGTTGTCGAGAAAGCCCTGCTTCTCGAGATCGGCGAGCGCCGGCATGAGCTTGCGCGACGTGAGATCGCCAGACGCGCCGAAGATGACGAGAACGGTTGGTTCGACGATGACGGGGGCCGGGGCGCTCATTCGTTGGCGAAATCCCCGACCCGCGCCGCCAGGGTGGCGAGGAGGTCGTCGAAGCTCTTCGCAAACGACGCCACGCCCTCACGCTCGAGGACGTCGGCAACATCGTCCATGTCGACGCCGACCGCGGCCAGTGCGGTCCACACGTGATGGGCGTCGGAGATCGCCTCCACCGTGTCCACCGTACGGGCGAGGGTTCCGTGATCGGCAAACGCCTCGAGCGTGGGCTCGGGAAGCGTGTTGACAGTGTCGGGGCCGATCAGGGTGTCGACGTAGAGCGTGTCGGGGTAGGCGGGATTCTTGGTGGACGTGCTGGCCCACAGCGGGCGCTGCACGCGGGCACCGAGCGCAGCGAGCCGGTTCCAGCGTGGCCCGCTGAAGCGTCGCCGGGCCAACTGGTAGGCCAGCACGCCCTGGGCAATGGCGGCGCGCCCGCGAAGGGCGAGGGCGGCGTCGGTACCGATGGCGTCGAGCCGCTTGTCGACCTCGGAGTCGACCCGCGAGATGAAGAACGACGCGACGGAGGCCACGCCGGAAAGATCATCGGAGCCGGCGTCGGCGAGGGCCTCGAGACCGCTGATGTAGGCCTCGATGACGGCGTCGTAGCGGGCGAGGCTGAAGATGAGCGTGACGTTGATGTTGCGCGCTTCGGAGATCATCGCCTGGATCGACGAGACGCACGCCGACGTGGCCGGGATCTTCACCATCAGGTTCGCCTTGGCGACCCGTTCATGGATGTCGCGCGCTGCGGCGGTGGTGCCCGGCCCGTCATGGGCGAGCTCGGGGGAGACCTCGAGCGAGACGTAGCCGTCGACCCCGCGGCTCGAACCGTGCACCCCGGCCAACACGTCGCACGCGTCGCTTACGTCGTCGTCGGCCAGCGCCCAGAACGCTGCGCCAGGTGACATGCCCTGGCCGAACACCACACCGAGTTGCTCGTCGTAGTCGGCCGAGCCGGCGATGGCCTTCTGGAAGATGGTGGGGTTGCTGGTGACGCCGCGGACGCCGCGCTCGACGAGTCGGCTCAACGTTCCATCGCGAAGATATGCGCGCTTGAGGTTGTCGACCCAGGGACTCTGGCCGAACTCGGTCGACAACGAAACAAGACGATCACTCATGGCACGCTCCTGGAAACGACGGACTTGACTCGGACAACACTTTGGAAGGACAGATCATTCGCCGACCCCCTCGATCAACAGCAGGGCCGCCTCGGTGACGGCGTCGGAGGTGAAGCCGTATTCCTCCATCAGCTTCGTCGCTGCGCCCGACGCGCCCCATGTGTCGACGGTGATCGACAGATCGGCCCAGCGCTCCCACCCGAGCGACGACCCGGCTTCGCAGGCGACGACCGGCACTCCGTCGGGGAACACCTCGTCGAGGTAGTCCTCGTCCTGTTCGTCGAAGAGATCCCACGATGGCATCAACACCACCTGCGCGGTGTAGCCCTCCGCCTGGAGTGCGGTGGCCGCGGCGACACAGTGCTGAACCTCGGAGCCGGTGCCAACGAGCACGACATCGGGCAGCTCATCGGCCGCGGCCGTGGTGCTGAGCACGTAGGCTCCACGCGCTACTCCCCGCTCGGCGAGCTCGGCCGAGCCGACGAGCACCGGCAGGTCCTGGCGGGACAGGACCAGTGCCGTGGGCCCGGCCGCGGTCACGGCAACGCGCCACGCTGCCGCCGTTTCGTTTCCGTCGGCCGGGCGGATGAGCCGCAGACCGGGCATCGCCCGAAGCGAGGCCAAATGCTCGATCGGCTGGTGGGTCGGGCCGTCCTCCCCGACGCCCAGGGAGTCGTGTGTCCAGGAGTAGATGACGTGCAGACCGCTGACCGCGGCGACTCGAACGGCGCCGCGCATGTAGTCGCTGAAGACGAAGAAGGTGCCGCCGACCGGCAACGCGCCACCGTGGGCCGCCATCCCGTTCATGACCGTGCCCATGCCGTGCTCACGCACACCGAAGTGGACGAGGCGGCCCGCAGGCGTCGCCGCCGAGAACACGCCGACGTTCTTCAGCATCGTGCCGGTGTTGCCGGTGAGGTCGGCGCCCCCGCCGATCAACGAAGGGACAGCGGAGAGCAGCGCGTTGGCGCAGTCGGCGCTGGCGACCCGGGTGGCGACTTTGGTGCCCGCCGCATAGGTCGGCAATGCGTCGGCCCACGTCGGCGTGAGGCGACCCTCGACCAGGGCGAGGTAGTCCTCACCGCCCGGGTGGGCGGCAACGCGCCCGTCCCACGCCTCCGCGGAGGCCCGTCCGGCCGACCCGGCAGCCCGGTACATGGCCAGCACCTCGTCGGGGACGTAGAAGTCGGTGGCCGGCAACCCGAGGATCTCTTTCGTCTTGGCCACCTCGTCGGCGCCGAGGGGCGACCCGTGGGCGCTCGATGTGTCCATCTTGGTCGGCGCCGGGTAGGCGATGTGGCTGCGCAGCCGAATGAACGATGGACGGTCGGTCACCGCCTTTGCCCGCTCGATCGCCGCTTGGAGAGCGTCGAGATCGTTGGCGATCTCTCCGACCTCTTCCACATGCCAGCCGTAGGCCCGGAAGCGCATCCCGGCGTCGTCGTTCAGGGCGAGCTCCGTGGGACCGTCGATGGTGATGTGGTTGTCGTCGTAGATGCAGATGAGACGACCGAGCCCGAGGTGACCCGCCAGCGAGGCCGCCTCGTGGCTCACGCCCTCCATCAGGTCGCCGTCGCCGACGATGACATAGGTGTAGTGCGAGCAGAGGTCCTGTCCGAAACGGGCGCGCAGGTTCGCCTCGGTGACCGCCATGCCGACGGCGTTGCCGATGCCCTGTCCGAGGGGACCGGTAGTGACCTCGACGCCGACGGTGTGGCCCCGCTCAGGGTGGCCGGGCGTCTTCGACCCGTACGTGCGGAACGCTTTGAGGTCGTCGAGCTCAAGGCCGAAGCCGGTGAGGTGCAGCATCGAATAGAGCAGGATCGATGCGTGTCCCGGTGAGAGCACGAAGCGGTCGCGGTCGGGCCAGTCGGGCCGGGCGGCGTCGTAGCTCATCACCCGGGTCCACAGCACATGGGCCAGCGGGGCGAGCGCCATCGCCGTTCCCGGGTGGCCGTTGCCGGCGTTCTGCACCGAGTCCATGGCGAGCGCGCGAATGACGTTGACGCCGAGCGCCGCGCGTGCCTGATCGGTGGTCGTCGTGGTCATGATTCTCCTGGGCGTAAACGTCGGCGGTACCGAAAAGATGCGAGGCCGCAGGTTGACAAGGCGGCGGCGGTACCGACCCTATCGCCGCACTACTGACGCTTCGCGACCGAAGGAAGGAATTCACCGAGAAGACGAACAGAACATCGGCCGCACAAGGTGAACGCAAGAAACCTGCGGTTCGGCGCCGGAGATGCCATGCCAATCGCACCGGGTGAACAAGAATGGATCACGGCCAATTCGACGGGCCTCTCCTTGACCGCTCAACGCACTTCGAAACGAGTCTCCCGATGTCTCCGATGAACCACCGGTTTGCGAGCCGGCGAGTCACCGCTGCCTTCCTCGTCACCTTGGCCGTGACCTCCGCATCCGTACTGGGCTCAACGCTTTCGTCGAGTGCGCAATCGGAGTCGTCGACGACGGCTCCGCCCGGCGTCTCGTCTGTCGTTCCCACGACCATCGCGCCGACGGTCACAACTGCCCCGCAACTGTCGTCGTCGACGACTCCGGCGTCAGCGACCACAGCCGGGCCGACCAGCACCGCGCCCACGACGTCCTCCGCTGCCCCGACGACCACCAGCGCCGCCCAGGTCGCCACCACCACGCCGTTCTTAGCCGGCAAGGTCCTGCGCCAGGGGTCCAAGGGTCCCGAAGTCGAGGCCATGGAGCGCAAGCTCGGCCTGCTGCGTTATGACGTCGGGTTGGTCGACGGTCGCTTCGACGGCCAGACGTGGCAGGGTCTGATGGCCTTCCAGAAGCTCCACGGACTGAAGCGGACCGGCAAGTTCGACGCCGACACCCAGCGCGAACTCGCCCTTGCCAGCGTGCCCGGCGGTCTGATCCCCAACGGTGGCCTGCCCCGCGTGGAGGTCGACATCTCGCGCCAGATCCTCATGTACTTCGACGAGTTCGGTCTCAATCGGGTGGTCGCGGTTTCGTCTGGATCAAACAGGAAATACTGCGAGATCTCCAAGAAGTCGGGTAAGGAGAATTGTGGCGACGCCCGCACGCCCCGTGGGAATTACCGCGTCGAGCGGCGCATCAAGGGAAAGCGGGAGAGTGATCTCGGTGTGCTGTATAACCCGATGTACTTCACGGGCGGCTACGCGATCCACGGCTCGCCGAGCATTCCCGCGTACGCGGCCTCGCACGGCTGTGTGCGCATTACGAATCGCACGGCCGACTGGATGTTCGCAGACGTGAAGAACGGAACACCCGTTTACGTCTTCGACTGACACCCACACTGCTCCCGCTCCGGACGAAGAAAGGCACCGTTGTCGCGATGCGACCCGGGATTTCTGCCCGACGGGGGGTAGGTTGGTGCCGTGACCAGCCGTCCGTCCGTTGCCGGTGATGCACGGGACGTCGGCGGACCCGACACGGCTG
>JANOJN010000228.1:0-78375 GCA_031418775.1 Acidimicrobiia bacterium | reverse complement strand
CCTCAAGATCGATGCCGTCCTCGAGGCGGTCTCCGATGGTGTGCTCGCAACGGGCGAGACCCACGTGGAATGGGAGGCCAATTGCCGGCGGTGCCTCACGCCGATCACCGGCCTGACGAGCTCATCCTTCCGGGAGTTGTACAGCGCGCATCCGGTCGAAGGGGAGACCTATCCGCTCCGCCACGACAGCGTCGATCTCGAACTGGTCGCCCGGGAGGCTATCCTTCTCGACCTGCCTTTGGCGCCGCTCTGCGGAGATGAGTGCCTCGGGCTCTGCCCCACCTGTGGGGTGGACCGTAACGAAACGTCGTGTGCCTGCACGCCGCCCGCTGCGGATCAGCGGTGGTCAGCCCTCGACGGGTTGAACACCACACTCACCGACGCGTCGTCGGCTGAGTGAACAGCAACAGACAAGGAAACTCCGGTCATGGCCGTCCCCAAGAAGCGCAAATCGCAATCCAAAGTTCGTATGCGTCGCGCCGCGAACTGGAAGCTCGCGGCCCCGGCCCGGAGTAACTGCCCCAACTGCGGCGTGGCCAAGCTGCCACACGTAGTCTGCAAGGACTGCGGCTGGTACAAAGGCCGCCAGGCCATCGACGTCGCCTGATCCTGTCGCCCCTCCGGTCCGTTCGTCCCTAGAGCGCACCTATGGCTGATCTCCAACTTCCGGTCGCCCTCGATGTGATGGGCGGCGACAACGCGCCGTCGATGATCCTCGAAGGTGCGCGTCAGGCCGTCGCGGCCGGCATCCCGGTGATCCTCGTCGGGCGTGCGGCCGACGTCGGCGACACGCACGGCCTTCCGCTCTTCGAGGCGTCCCAGGTGATCGCCATGGACGACGACCCGGCGAAGTCCGTGCGCACGATGAAGGACTCATCGTTGGTCCGTGCCGCCGAGCTCGTGCGAGACGGCAAGGCAAGTGCATTCCTCTCGGCCGGCAACACCGGCGCCACGATGGCCAGTGCTCTGTTGCGTATTGGCCGCATCAAGGGTGTGGCCAGGCCGGCCATCGCCACGCCGATCCCGGTGATCGGTTCGACCCCGACGGTGTTGCTCGACGCCGGCGCCAACGCGGAGTGCACCGCCGAGTTCCTGGTGCAGTTCGCCCAGATGGGATCGGTCTACGCACGTCAGCGCTACGGCATCGAGCGTCCCCGTGTTGGTTTGCTGTCGATCGGTGAGGAAGACGGCAAGGGCAATCCGTTGGCCAAGGAAGCCAATGCGATGCTGCGCGCCGGCGCCGCCGGCGACTGGGTCAACTTCATCGGCAACGTCGAGGGCCGCGACGTGATGTCGACCGAGGTCGATGTCATCGTCACCGACGGCTTCACCGGCAACGTCGTGCTGAAGACCCTCGAAGGCGGAATGAAGTTCTTCGCCGGAAAGATCTTCGAGGCCTTTCTCGCCAACGAGGAGACCAAGACCGCGGCCAAGGTGCTCCTGCCCGCGCTACTGCCCCTCACCGAAGCACTCGATCCCAACACCTACGGTGGCGCCATGCTCCTCGGCATCGACGGCGTGGCCATCATCAGCCACGGCTCGTCGAATGCCCTCGCCGTGCTCAACGCCTGCAAGGTGGCCCGCGACATGGTCAACGGCGGCCTGGTCGAGGCGCTGCGCACGGCGGTCCGTCCGGCCTAGGCAGAGTCAATGGCGGGTTGGTCGAGGCGCTGCGCACGGCGGTCCGTCCGGCATAGAGCGCTTGCCCGAACGGGCGTCAGGTCCGGAGAGAATCCGCGTCACGAACTAACGTGTCCGGCCGTGAGTACCCTCGACCGTCCTGCCGTGTTGACCATCGTCCGTGATCGTCTCGCCGACATCCTCGAAATCGAGCCCACGGCGATCGCAGAAGGCGCGTCATTCGTCGACGACCTCGACGCCGACTCGCTGGCGCTGATCGAGTTGGTCGAGGCGCTCGAAGAAGAGATCGGGCGCACGAAGCCGGGCTTCCACATCGACGACGAAGACCTCCAGGACCTCAAGACCGTTCGCGACGCGGTGGACTACGTCGTCGCCAAGCTCTGAAGAAGTCAGCCCTTCCCTCGTGACCCTGACCCGCCCGACGTCACCGCAGGAGTTCGCCGCCAACCTGGGATATGACTTCACGGACCAGACCCTTCTGCGGCGGGCTCTGGCGCATCGTTCCTGGTGCGCGGAGAACGGCGAAGAGAGCAACGAGCGTCTCGAGTTCCTCGGCGACGCAGTGCTCGGACTGGCGGTCACCAACCACATCTACAGGAAGTATCCGGGCCTTCCCGAGGGCGACCTGGCCAAACTGCGGGCGGCGGTCGTGAACGCGCAGAGCCTCGCCGAGGTCGGCGATGACCTCGGACTCGGCGACCGGTTGCTGCTCGGCAAGGGCGAAGACGCGACGGGAGGCCGGACGAAACCGTCGATCCTGTCCGACGCGCTCGAAGCGGTGATGGGCGCGGTCTACCTCGACGGCGGCTGGGAACCGGCCGAGCAACTCGTCCTCCGCCTCCTTGGTGACCGGATCCACGATGATTCCTCCGGTCCGGGCGGGGGCGACTACAAGACCCGGCTCCAGGAACTTGTCGCCCGACGCTTCGAGCAGTTGCCGAACTACCGCGTCCGCGGTGACGGGCCCGATCATGCGAAGTCGTTCGTGGCCGAGGTCTTCGTCGCCGGCGTGCTCCGGGGGACCGGCGAAGGGCGCTCGAAGAAGCAGGCCGAGCAGGCTGCGGCGAGCGTTGCCTGGCATGCCTTCGAGTCCGGCGAGGCCACGGTCTGAGGCTCCGTCGCTCGCCGCCCGTCGATCCGTCAACGTCCGCCGACCCTTGATCGCCAGATGCCTGAACTGCCCGATGCCTGATCGCCCGAAGCCTGATCGCCCGAAGCCTGAACTGCCCGATGCCTGAACTGCCAGAAGTCGAGACGCTCCGACGAGATCTCGAACGATCCGTTCGTGGCGCCGCCATCGTGAACACCACCCTCGGACGGTTGCGTTCCGTCCGTCGCTACGACGACCCGCAAGGATTCGTCCGCGAAACCGAAGGTGCTCGGTTCGTTGCGTTCGGACGACTTGGGAAGTATCTGTATGCACACCTATCGACGGGCAGAACGCTGGTGGTCCACCTTCGGATGAGTGGGCAGATGCGCCTCGCCGAGTCGTCCGATGAGCGGTTGGCTCCGCACACCCACGTGCGGTTCGGCCTTGAGGACGGTCGCGAACTGCGGTTCATCGATCCGCGGACGTTTGGCGAGATGTGGGTGACCACCGACGATGTCCCCGAACTCGCCCACCTCGGCCCCGACGCCCTCGTCGCCCTTTTGGACGGACCGGGCTTTCGAGCGTCTCTCCGCGGCCGTCGAACTGCGGTGAAGGGCGCACTTCTTGACCAGACAACGCTTGCCGGGGTCGGGAGCATCTACGCCGACGAGGCGTGCTTCGTTGCTGGTGTTCGTCCGACGAAGCGCGCGATGGCTCTCACCCGGCCGGCGGTCGAACGCCTTCGGGTCGCGCTCCTCCAGGTGCTCGAGGAGGGAATCGAGGCGCGAGGCTCGACCCTCGGCGATGGCCAGTACGTCGACCTCTGGGGCCAGCCGGGCATCTACGGCGGCGCTCATCGGGTCCACGCCCGAGCGGGCCACGGCTGTCCACGGTGTGGAGCACTTCTCCGGCGCGTCATCGTGGCCGGGCGCTCCGCCGTCTTCTGCCCGAAATGCCAGCGCTGAAGGCTAATCCGGCGCTCACGCACCGGCCCTTCTCTGCCGCACATCAGGGCCTTTCTGCCGCAGATCAGGGCCTTTCTGCCGCAGATCAGGGAAAAAGGGGGCTTTTCGACGCCGAAGTGCGTGATGTGCGGCGGAGCGTGGGTGATGTGCGGCAGAAACGGGCTGATGTGCGGCGGTCGCGGAGGGTGATCCACAGGCCGCACCACGACGTTCGCGGCGTTTTCCACAGGTCTGCCCCCGTCATCCCCAGGATGGTCAACATGTTGGGTTGTGGAAGGCTCTCCCGCTGAATGTTCCTCAAATCCCTGACTCTGAAGGGCTTCAAATCCTTCGCGGAAACGACGCAGATCGAGCTCGAACCCGGGCTTACGGTCGTCGTCGGCCCGAACGGGTCCGGGAAGTCGAACATCGTCGACGCTGTCGCCTGGGTGCTCGGTGCCCAGGGCGCTCGCACGATCCGGTCGAACAAGATGGAAGACGTCATCTTCGCCGGAACCTCGAAGAAGGCTGCGCTCGGTCGGGCCGAAGTGACCCTGACGATCGACAATCACTCCGGTCGCATCCCCGTCGATCTCCCCGAAGTCACGATCACTCGCACGCTGTTCCGTACCGGTGAGAGCGACTATGCGCTCAACAACGTGCCGTGTCGACTCCTCGACATCCAAGAGCTGCTCTCCGATTCCGGAGTCGGTCGTCAACAGCACGTCATCGTCAGCCAGGGTCAGCTCGCGGCCATCCTCGATTCGCGCCCCGAGGATCGCCGATCGGTCGTCGAAGAGGCGGCGGGCATCCTCAAGTACCGCAAGCGCCGTGAACGAGCCCAGCGACGCCTCGAAGCAACCGAGGCAAACGTCGTACGCCTCAACGACGTCTTGCGGGAGATCCGACGCACGCTTCGACCGCTCGAACGTCAGGCCGAGTCGGCGCGTCGTCACGAGCTGATGAGCCATGAGCTGTCGGCGATCCGTCTGCATGTCGCCGGACGCGAGTTCGCCGGGCTTCGGGTCCGCGCCGAGACCGCAGCCCGTGAGAGGGCCGAGTTCACGACGCGAGAGGCCGCACTACGAACCGCCCTTTCGCGGCTCGACGCCGACGTCGCCTTGGCAGAAGCCGATTTGTCGGTGTTCGGTCAGGGCGGGGGAACCAGGTCCGAGGACGTTGACGACCCGTTCGCGGGTGAGGACATCAACGACGCGCTCACCCGTGCCGAATCGCTCTACCAGAAAGCCCGTGGCCAGCTGGCGTTCCTCGGGGAGCGCCGCCGTTCGATCGAGCGCGACCGGAACGCTTTCCTCGACCAGGGCGTGGTGGAAACGCTGTCCTCGGAGGCGGCACGACTCACCGTTGAGCTCGACGAGGTCGAACGCGTTGCCTCGGATCTCCCTCCCCGTTTCGACGAGCTCGATGATCAGGAGGTCGCGCTTTCCACAGCGCGTAGTCACTTCTTGGAGCAGTGGGGCGCCGACACCGACGACGGGGACCGGGACGGGCCGACCGCGGCACAGGTCCGCGGCGAACTGAACGGCGCCCGGTCAGCGGCAGATCGTACGCGCGCTGAGCGTTCTCGGATCGATGGCCGCCACGTCGTGCTGAGCGACCGGGTCAGCCGGCTCGACGAACAGGCCGCCAAACTCGAGGCCGATCTGCAGGAGTTGGTCTCCGCTGTCGGCGAAGCCGGGGGAGAGTCCCCGGGAGATGCTCCCGTCGTCTCTTCGGCCACGTCGGCGCGCGTCGAGGCCGAAACGGCGATGGCCAACATCGAAGCCTCGGCCACGACAGCGGAGGAGTCGCTGCGTCAGGCCGAGGGTGAGCGGCGGGCGTGGCAGGCCCGACTCGATGCCCTCACCGCCGCGCTGGACGAAGCCCGTGCCCGGGCCGGCGCAAAACGACTCGCCGGTCTCGACGGGATCGTCGGCACCCTGCTCGATCTCGTGGACATCGATGCTGGCTGGGAGTCTGCGTTCGAGGCGGCAATCGGCGAAGCCGTGTCGTCGGTGGTCGTCGCCGACGCCGAGGCGGCCCGCGCTGCACTCGCCCGACTCCACGATGGCAGGACGACCGGAGCCGTGCTCGCCCTCGGGGCGGTTCTCGCCACGACCGATGTCGGCCCGGTGTCGGCGATCGGAGGCTCCGCTGTCCGTTCCCACGTCCGCTCGTCGCACCCGGCGGTCGGCCCGCTCCTCGACGCATTGCTGCGGTCCGCAGTGGTCGTCGACGGTGGGTGGACCGAAGCGCTCGACGTGGCGCTCGCGAACCCGGCTGCGGTGGTCGTGACCCGCACGGGCGACCGCTTCAGTGTGGCTGGGTGGCGCGCCGGAACCGGCTCGTCCGGCGCGACCGGAGCCGCCCGCGAAGAGGCGTCGGCAAAGTCGTCTTCCGCGGCTCGCGATGCCGCAGCGGCGACGGCCGCCCTGGTCGAGACCCGTGCTGCGCTGGCGGCGGCGCGTCGAGTGACGGCCGATGCCCGAGACCTCGAGCAGGAGCGCCTCAGCGACCACCAGCGGCTCGTGTCCACGCTTGCCTCGTTGCGCACCGCCCAGCCCCGCCTGATCGCCGATCGGGCCGAAGCCGCCGCAGAGCTGGAGAGCTTGCACGCTCAGCGTCTCGAACTCACCGAGCGGCTGGCCGCCGACGAGGATCGCACGGAACGCCTCGAAGCCTCGCTTCCGGCGCTGGTCGTTGCCGAGGCCGAGATCTCGGCCCGCCAGGCCGCCCGGCGCGAGGCGGCGCAGCGTCTCGATGCACGGACCGCCGCCGTCGCCGCGCTCCGCCGCGAACTGGAAGTGCAGGCGGCCGGCATCGAGGAACGGCGCCGGCTGCTCGGCTCACGGCTCGACGAGATCGAGACCCGTTTGGCGCATTTCCTCGAAGAGCGGGAGCAGGCGGAAGCCCGTCGCCGCGAGCTCGATCATCTGGCGGAGCACACGGAGTCGTTGCATGCCATCGTGATGGAGCGCGCGGAGCAGCTCGAGGTCGGGATCGTGGCCCTTCGGGAATCGCGTCGCCGTCAGAACGAAGCCGCCCGCGCCGCATCCGGCAAGCTCGACATCCTGCGAAAGGAACGACATGCCGCCGAGCAGGAGCTCGGGCAGTTGCGCGAGCGCATGCAGCGGGCGGAGATCGACGACGCGGAGACCCGCCTCCGCCTCGAGACGCTGCTCGCCTCCATCCGCCGCGAGTTCGATGTCGAGCCCGATGTCGCCGTCGCGGCACCGTGCCCGCCCATGCCCGACGCTGCGACCTCGCCGACAACTCGTGTCCGCGACCTCGAACGCGACCTTCGTCTGCTCGGTCCGATCAACCCGCTGGCGCTCGAGGAGTTCACCGCACTACAGGAGCGCCATACCTTGATCGAGAGCCAGCTTGACGACGTGAAGGCCACCCGTCGCGATCTCGTCAAGGTGATCAAGGCCATCGACGACGAGATCGTCACGGTGTTCACGGCGGCCTACGCCGATGTCGAATCGAATTTCGAGCAGCTCTTCGCGACCTTGTTCCCCGGTGGGCACGGTCGCCTTCGTCTGACCGATCCCGACAATCCTCTGGAAACGGGCATCGAGGTGGAAGCTCGTCCGAGCGGCAAGAACGTCCGCAAGCTTTCGCTGCTCTCGGGCGGCGAGCGCTCGCTCACGGCGATGGCATTCCTGTTCGCCGTGTTCCGGTCGCGTCCGTCGCCGTTCTACCTCCTCGACGAGGTCGAGGCAGCACTCGACGACGTGAACCTCCACCGCTTCATCGCACTCCTCGACGAGTTCCGCGGCGAAGCGCAGCTCCTCGTGGTGTCGCATCAGAAGCGCACCATGGAGGCCGCCGACTGCCTCTACGGCGTCACGATGCAGCCGGGCGGATCGTCGAAGGTGGTCAGCGAGAAGATCGGCGCGCGCGCCTGAGCTGCGGCGGTTGTTCGTTCAGCGAGCAGGAACGATCGCGGTATCGAGCGCGAGCCGGACCATCGACACGAGGCCGGTCTGCCGTTCCTCGCTCGACATGACTTCGTGGTTCAGAAGGTGATCGCTCACCGTCGCCATTCCGAGCGCCCGTGCGCCTTCGCGCGCGGCAATAGTGTAGAGCGCCGCGCACTCCATCTCCACGGCGAGAGTGCCGTGCTTGCCGAGGAGTTCGAACGTGGTGATGTCGTCGTCGTAGAACGCGTCGCCGGTGAGGATCGGCCCGACGTGGTGGGCGATGCCCGCCGCAGCCGCGGTGTCAGCCGCGGCACGCACGAGGTCATAGGACGCGGTCGCGGCGTAGTCGATGTCGTGGAAATAGCGGCGGTTCATGTTCGATGTCGTATGTGCACTTAGGGCGATGATCACATCCCCCAGTTTCACCGACGGAAGGATGGCACCGCATGACCCGATGCGAATTGCGGTCCTCACGCCGTAGAACCTCATGAGCTCGGTCGTGTAGATGGAAATCGACGGCATGCCCATGCCGGTTCCCTGGACACTGACCCGCACCCCTTTGTAGGTGCCGGTGAAGCCGAGCATGTTGCGGACCCGGTTGTAACAGGTGGCGCCGTCGAGGAAGTTCTCGGCGATGAATTGGGCGCGTAGCGGATCGCCCGGCAACAGCACGATCTCGGCGATCTCGCCGGCGGCAGCTTCGAGGTGGGGGGTGGGAATGCTCACGTCGGCCACGCTATCGGCGGGGACCGGAGACAGGCGCAACCCCCCGTTGTGTGGGCGGTTGGCGCCACAGTGTCGGGTTGGCGACACGCGTAACCGGACAACGGGGCGCCAACCAGCCACACGTCGCCGCGTCGGCGGCGGGGAAGCGCCCAGAGGGCCCGTAGGCTCGTCGGCCGTGGAAGTGCTTCTGATCGGTCTGGTTGTCGCGGTGCTGGTGGTCGCGGTCGCCGGTGTCGCCGCCGTGCGGTCCCGCCGCACTCGTGAGCTCCGGGCGGGGCCGCCCCGTCGGGTCGAACCTCCCCGACCGGTTCCCGTTCCGTCGGAGGCGCGTCCGGAGGCCAGAATCGATGTCGCTGGGGACCTGCTCCCCGTCGACGTCATCGACACGCCGGAGGAGCCCGCCTCTGCCGCCCCCGAGGAAGCCGAGAAGCCGAGCTTCCGTGACCGGCTCAGCCGGGCTCGGTCGGCGCTGGGAGGAGCGGTCGGCTCCGTGCTCGGACGATCGAAGATCGACGCCGCGTCGTTCGACGACCTCGAGGAGGCACTGCTGCTCGCCGACGTCGGTGTCGGCACCACGACGGCCCTTCTCGACGATCTGCGGCGGCGAGTGAAGTCGGAGTCGATCTCGACGTCGGAACAGTTGATCGAGGCACTCAAGTCGGATCTGAAGAAGCAGCTCGTGTCGGCCGATCGCAGCTTGCGCTTCGAGCCGGGTCGGCCCAACGTGTGGCTCTTCGTCGGAGTGAACGGCGTCGGCAAGACCACGACCATCGGCAAGGTCGCCAAGCAGCAGATCGAAGCGGGCCGGTCGGTTGTCGTCGCCGCCGGCGACACCTTTCGTGCCGCGGCCGCCGAACAACTCGGCATGTGGGCCGAGCGCAGCGGCGCCACGCTGGTCCGCGGAGCTGAAGGTGGCGATCCCGGCTCGGTGATCTTCGACGCCGTCGAGAAGGCCGCGTCCCGCAACATCGACCTTGTCCTCGGCGACACCGCCGGACGGCTGCAGACGAAGACGAATCTGATGGAGGAGCTCCGCAAGATCCGACGCGTCGCGGATCGCGAACCCGGGAAGGTCACCGAAGTCCTTCTCGTCCTTGACGCTACAACCGGGCAGAACGGCCTCGTGCAGGCCAAGCAGTTCGCCGACGTGGCCGACATCACCGGTGTGGTACTCACGAAGCTCGATGGCACGGCGAAGGGCGGCATCGCCTTCGCCATCCAGACCGAGCTCGGCATTCCCATCAAGCTCGTCGGCCTCGGCGAGGGCGTCAACGACCTCGTGCCGTTCGACCCGGACGACTACGTCGATGCGCTCTTCACGCCCTGATCGACGCGCACGACCGAGATGATTCCCTACGCCGTTCTCGCTGCCGTCCTCGTCTTCATCACCGCAGCGGTGATGGTCGGGCGCGAAACCCGTCGCCTGGACGGCCTCACCCCGGAGCCGGTCTTCGACCTGACTGAGGCCGTCGTCTGGATCGAAGCACGACTGCCCGATGCAGTACGCGCGCAGATCACCTACGGCGACGTCCGCGACATCGTCGACTGGCACCTGACCGACCTCGGCTCCCGTGGCGTCGCCACCTCGCTCGGACCCGACGGACTACCGGTCGTCGTTGGCGACGAGGATTCCGTCGACGCGCTGGTGATGCGCATGCTGGCGCTCGGCCGTGACATCGAACCCGCCCACGTGAAGGCGGTGCTCGACGGCGAACTGAACTATCTCGTGGCGATCGGCGCGGTCGGACCGGCGGCAGGTCCGAAGACGTAAATCCCTGGCGTCCGCCCCTGCGTGGTGGCAGTATGTCGACACCAGAGAAAGGAGGTGGTCCAAATTTCCGCTAGTCAACTGTTTGGGACCCTGGAGGTGGCTGGCCGCTAGTCGGCACAGCTGGACCCGCTGGCGAATCCAACGCCGGCCACCCTCACGCTCGCTGTTCGGATGCTGGTCCCCTCCGATGCCGCTGGCTCACGCGTGAGTCTTACCAGTGCAGTACTCAGGTCGGGAGCGCGCCTTCGGGTGCGCTCCCGATTCGCGTTCGCCCCACTGCCGATTCGAGATCGTCCCGGTGCCCCGTGCGAGACTGGACTTATGTCCGGCCGTCCCACCCGCTTCGAACACTTCCGCTACCTGGGCGACAAGCGCACCCAGATCGTCTATGACCTCGACGACGCCGCCACCCCGAAGAACGTGATCGACGACATCGTCGAAACCGGGCAGGGCGCGACGTTCGGACCCGACTCGTTGGCCGAGGCCCGCAACCGCAACTACAAGGCGTTCAAGCCGAAGCGCTGAGACTCTCGACGGCGGCCAGCCGACGGCTGTGGCGCGGCGGTCCAACACGGTCAAGGGTGCTGAGCCCCGGTCTGGTGTCACCGGGGCTTTGCGCCGCCGCCGACCCGAAGGGTTTCCCCGCTGATCCACGATGCTCCGGGTGAGCAGAGGAACAACACCGCCGAGCCCATGTCGAGCGGCGTCCCGAGTCGGCCGAGGGGGATGTTCCACTGCGCTTCGACCCGGGCGAGATCGTCGTCGTTCTCGATGCTCAGTGCCTTGCGGAAGATCTCTGTCGGGACCACGCCGGGGGCGATGCCGTTCACCCGTATGCGTGGTGCCAACTCGGCGGACGCGGTTTGGGTGAGCGAGTTCACGCCGGCCTTCGCGGCGCCGTAGTGGCCGCTTCCCGGCACCGGCCCACTGCCGGCCCCCGAGGAGATGTTGATGATGGAGCCGCGTTCCATGTGCTTCGCCGCGGCGACGATGCCGACCCACACCGCCGTGAGGTTCAGCGCTATGCAGTGGTTCCAATCGGCCCGGCTCAGCTCGGTCATCGGGAGCCGAGCCGCTGAACCGCCGGCGTTGTTCACCCAGATGGTCAGTGCACCGAACGCCTTCTTCGCCGCAACGGCGAGCGCATCGACGTCCGCATCGTCGGTCACGTCGGTAACGACGGCAATGGCCTCGCCGCCGTCGGCGCGGATCTGACGGGCGACGGCCTCCACCTCCTCCTCGCGTCGCGCCGCGACCACGACCTTGGCACCGGCGGCAGCGAGCGTGCGGGCGATGCCTTCACCGATGCCCCGTCCGCCGCCGGTGACCACGGCAACGTCGCCGGAAAGGGAGAAGAGCTCACCCGGGCGGGGATACTCGGTCGTGAAAGGTTTACTCATGGCGTTGCTCCTGTCGAGATGATTCGGACGGTTCCGGCGGTTCCGTCGACCTCGACGACGGATCCATCAGCGATGCGCGTGGTCGCGTCTTTCGCCGAGACCACACACGGGAGGCCGAGCTCGCGGCTGACGATGACGGCGTGGCTGAGCGGGCTACCGACTTCCACGACGACGGCCGATGCCGACATGAACAGCGAGGTCCAGCTCGGATCGGTGTTCGGCGCGATGAGGACGTCACCCGGCTGAAGGTCGCGGGGATCGCCGGCGTCGAGCACCACGCGCGCGAGGCCTCGGGCGGTGCCGGGGGAACCACCGACGCCGGTGAGCGAGTCCCCTTCAGAGAGCGTTGTCCCTTCGGCCGCGACGCGGTTCCGCTTCGCCCAGTGGCCCAGTGGCGGCACGTTGCCGTTGGCGATGATGAAGGGCGGCTCGAGTTCGAAGAGCGAGCGCCACTCGTCGTGACGAGGCCTGAGCACGTCGTCGAACGATGACGGATCGGCGACGTACGCGTCGAGCTCGCCGTCGAGGAGCTGGAACCCGCCGTCCCAGCCGAAGGTCCAGCCGAGGGGACTGACCGGGTCAGCGAGGACCTCGCCGGCGTTGGCCCTCGTGTAGTGCGGGAACCTTGTGCTCACCGGCCAGTCGGTGATCCATGTGTCGTCCATGCTGCCCTCGCAGTCGAGCGAAACCGCGGCCGAAGCCGACCGCGTCGACAGTCGAACGCAGAACTGATCGTCCGGTCAATTCCGTCGTCGGGGTGGATCGACCGCCCGCTCGTCGGTCAGCGGGTGCTCAGAGCGAGCGAGGGTCCGGCGCCTCGGTGTTGATGCCGGCTGCGGCGATCGCCTTGGCCACGCTCTCCGTCCCGATGCGCCCGTCGAGCGCAAGCGCATGGAGCACGCCGACGACGATGTGGGCAGCGTCGGTCTCGAAGTGGCGACGCAGCGCCGCCCGGGTGTCGGAGCGTCCGTAGCCGTCTGTGCCGAGCACGTGGAAGCGTGACGACCCTCCGGGGACGAAGCGTGAGATCTGGTCGGGCAGGGACTTCATGAAGTCGCTCACGGCCAGGATGGGTCCCGGCGCGTCGCCGAGCAGCGACGCGACGACCCCCGTGCGCGGAGCCTCGGTGGGGTGCAGACGGTTCCACCGTTCGGCTTCGAGTCCGTCCTCACGCAAGGTCTTGTACGACGTGGCACTCCACAACTCGGTCGCCACGCCGTAGTCGTTTGCCAGGATCTCGGCCGCCTCGGCGGCGGCGAGGTACGCCGTTCCACTGAAGATGATGGTGGCGGTCGGCTGGTCGCCGGTACGCTCGGCGGGCGCGGGCCGGAAACGATAGAGGCCACGGGTGATGTCGGCACTCGACACGTCGGCCGGTCGGGCCGGCATCACCATGTTCTCGTTGTAGAGCGTCACGTAATAGAACACGTCTTCGGGGTCCGCCCCGTACATACGGCGGAGGCCGTCGGCGATGATGGCGGCGAGTTCGTAGGCGAACGCGGGGTCGTAGGTGACGACGTTCGGGATGGTCGACGCGAGAATCAGCGAGTGTCCGTCCTCATGCTGCAGCCCTTCGCCGTTCAGCGTCGTGCGGCCGGCGGTCGCGCCGAGCATGAAGCCGCGGCCACGCGCATCGCCGAAGGCCCACGCGAGGTCGCCGGTGCGCTGGAAGCCGAACATCGAATAGAAGATGTAGAACGGGATCATCGGCTGGCCGTGCGTGGAATACGCGGTGCCGGCCGCGGTGAACGACGCCATAGCGCCGGACTCCGTGATGCCTTCCTCCAGGATCTGGCCCGACTGGATCTCGCGGTACGACAGCGCCATGCTCGAGTCGACCGGGTCGTACTTCTGACCGAAGGCGGCGTAGATGCCGACTTCCTTGAACAGGCCGTCCATACCGAAGGTGCGGGCTTCGTCAGGGATGATCGGCACCACCTGCTTGCCGATGTTCGCGTCGCGCAGCATCGAGCGGAGCATGCGGGTGAACACCATCGTGGTCGACACGGCCACTTTGCCGGACCCGCCGTCGAACTCGTTGAACACCGGTCCGTCGACGGGCGGCGTGTCGAGCGGTTTGGCGCGCACGATCCGCTTCGGGACGGACCCGCCGAGGGTACGACGGCGCAGCATCAAGTATTCGAGCTCCGCCGAGTCGTCGGCGAAGCGCACGTACGGCGGCTCGCCGTCGGCGATGTCGGAATCCGAGATGAGGTCTTCGAGGTGGAGACGTCCGCGGACCTCGAACAAGTTCTCCGTGTCGAGCTTCTTGATCTGGTGGGTGGAGTTGCGACCCTCGACGTCGGCGCCGAGGGTCCAGCCCTTGATCGTCTTCGCCAGAATGACCGTTGGCTGGCCCTTGTGCTCGGTGGCGGCCTTGTAGGCGGCGTAGAGCTTGCGGTAGTCGTGCCCGCCGCGGGGCAGGTTGCGGAGGTCTTCGTCGGAGAGGTGCTCGACCATCTTGCGCAGACGGGGATCGGGGCCGAAGAAGTTCTCCCTGATGTAGTTGCCCGACTCGACGGAGAACTTCTGGAACTCACCGTCGACGGTGGAGTTCATCTTGTTGAGCAGGACACCGTCTTTGTCCTTGGCGATCAGCTCGTCCCACTTGGAGCCCCAGATGAGCTTGATGACGTTCCAGCCGGCGCCGCGGAACACGGTTTCGAGTTCCTGGATGATCTTGCCGTTGCCGCGCACCGGACCGTCGAGGCGCTGCAGGTTGCAGTTGACGACGAAGATCAGGTTGTCGAGACCTTCGCGGCCGGCGAGCGAGAGCGCACCAAGTGACTCGGGCTCATCGGTCTCGCCGTCGCCGAGGAACGCCCACACCTTGGAGTTGCTGGTGTCGGCGACGCGACGGTTGAGGAGATAGCGGTTGAACCGGGCCTGGTAGATCGCGTTGATCGGGCCGAGGCCCATCGACACGGTCGGGAACTCCCAGAAGTCGGGCATGAGGCGAGGGTGCGGATAGCTCGACAGGCCGGTGCCGTTGATCTCGGTGCGGAAGTTGTCGAGGTGCTGATCCGTCAGACGACCTTCGAGGAAGGCCCGTGAGTACACGCCCGGGGCGGCGTGGCCCTGGAAGTAGATCTGGTCGCCGGAGCTGCCGTCGTCCTTGCCCCGGAAGAAGTGGTTGAAGCCGATCTCGATGAGCGAGGCCGACGAGGCGTAGGTGGCGAGGTGACCGCCGATGCCTTCGGAGCGGTGGTTGGCGCGCACGACCATGGCCATGGCGTTCCACCGGATGACGGCGCGGATACGGCGCTCGAGGTCCTCGTCGCCGGGGAACCACGGCTCCTGGTCGGCCGAGATGGTGTTGATGTACGGGCTCGACACCAGTGACGGAAGCCCGACCTGCAGTTCGCGGGCGCGGCCGAGCAGCCGGTTCATCAGGACCTGGGCGCGGGCCTTGCCATGTGTGGAAACGATGGCATCGAGCGAGTCGAGCCATTCCTGCGTTTCCGTGGGGTCGACGTCGGGAAGCTGTCGGGCAAAGCCATCGAAGATCACGCCGAACAGTCTTCCATCGTCAGGACCGATGAGGGAACGCTTCCCGTGCTGCACGTTGGGAGAGAGGTTGCCCCCACCTATGGGGGCAGAACACCTCCCAACGACGCTGGGAGGTGTTTAGCCCCCACGAATAGGGGCAACCTCTCTCCCAGTCAGTGGGGTCATTTGGGTTGCCAGCAGTCGAGCGGAGCGAGCGGCGCAGCGCCGAAGGGAAGAGGGGCAACCTGTCTCCCATTGCGTTACTCGTAGCGGTCGATGGCGGGTGGGGCGGGGACGAGGACGCCGGCGGTGCCCACGGTGGACCGGAACGCCTCGGCCCACTCGCCCGTGCGGATCATGTCCTCGAGCGCGTCGTTGACGAACGTGCGCAGCTCGGTGTCGCCCTTCGGCACGCCGATCCCGTACGGCTCGGTGCGGAACGGGTTGCCGGTGAGCCCGAAGCGCTTGTCCTGCAGGGCGAGTCCCAGCAGGATCACGTCGTCGGTCGTCATCGCATCGACCTGTCCCCGCCGGAGCTCGTCGAAGCACTCCGAGTACTTGTCGCGCGTGATCGAGATGTCGGCCTTCGGCGCGGCGGTCTGGAGGTTGATGAGGGACGTCGACCCGTTGACCGAGCAGACCTTGCGGCCATTCACGTCGTCGATTCCGCGGATCGTCCCGTTGTCAATGAGCTCTCGGCGGGTGAGGACGTCCTGGCCGGCGATGTAATACGGCCCGGCGAAGTCGACCAGCTGCTTGCGCGCATCCGTGATGGCGTAGGTGGAGATGACGAGATCCGCGGCGCCGCGCTGGAGCATCGTCTCCCGGTCCTTCGACAGCGCTTCGACGAAGCGAACGCGCGTGGACGGGTCCTCGTCCGGTAGAAGCCGCGCCGCGATGCCCTTCGCGATCTCGATGTCGAATCCGCTGAGCTCGCCGGTCTTCGGGTCCTTGAGCCCGAAGAGCGGGACGTCTTCCTTCACGCCGACGGTGATCGACTTGTTGGCCCGGATCGCGTCGAGGCGGCTCACCCGCTCGACCGGTGTCGGCACCGGAAGGGCGAGGGTGTTCGCCGACGGCTTCGCGGAGCTCGAGCATGATCCGAGCACAGACGTTGTAAGCGCGACTCCGACCGCGATGGCGAGTCGGACTGCTCGACGAGGGCAGACGGATCTCATGTCAGACGACCAAGGCACGCGAGAGCGCCAGTCCTTGACACGCTCCGCGGCCACGAGCTTCCACCGGATTGTCGGAGCTCTACAGGATCTTCGAGAGGAAGTCGCGGGCGCGATCGCTCTTCGGGTTGTCGAAGAACTCGTTCGGCGTGGCGATCTCGACGAGGCGTCCGTCGTCCATGAACACGACGCGCTTGGCCGCGGACCGGGCGAAGCCCATCTCATGCGTGACGACAACCATGGTCATGCCCTGCGACGCCAGCTCGAGCATGACGTCGAGGACTTCGTTCACCATCTCCGGGTCGAGTGCGCTGGTCGGTTCGTCGAACAGCATGACCTTCGGGTCCATCGCGAGGGCGCGTGCGATGGCGGCCCGCTGCTGCTGTCCGCCGGAGAGCTCCGCCGGATGACGGTTCGCCTTGTCGCCGATGCCGACTCGCTCCAGAAGCCCCATCGCCTTGACCCTGGCGGCGGCCTTGTCCATGCCGCGGACCTTCACCGGGCCGAGCATCACGTTCTCCACGATCGTCTTGTGGGCGAACAGGTTGAACGACTGGAAGACCATGCCGACATCGGCACGCAGCGCCGCGAGTTCCTTGCCCTCTTCGGGCAGGGTGGCGCCGTCGATGGTGATCGAACCCTTCTGGAACCGCTCGAGGCGGTTGATGCAGCGGCACAGCGTGGACTTACCCGATCCTGACGGCCCGATCACGACGACGACCTCACCGCGGGCGACCTCGAGGTTGATGTCGTTGAGCACGTGGTGATCGCCGAACCACTTGTCGAGCTTGTCGACGACGATGAGCGGTGTGCTGGCGGTGTCGGTCATCGGGTTTCCTTGGGAGGGTGTGGTCATCGGGAGCTTCGCGCCTGGCGGCTCTGCAGTCGGTTCGCCGATGAGGTGAGGATCGCCACGACGGTGATGTACATGAAGCCGGCGACGACGAAGGACTGCAGGAAGTTGCTTCCGAACTCGCCGACGATCTTGGCCCGTGAGAGCAGCTCACTGTAGGTAACGAAGACCCCGAGGGAGGTGTCCTTCAGCAGCGATGCCGACTGCGTGAAGATGTTCGGAAGGGATCGGCGCAGAGCCTGCGGCAAGATCACCAAGCGCATCGCCCTGCTCTCGGTCAGGCCGATGGCGAGCGCGGCCTCGCTTTGGCCCTTGGGAAGGCTTCGAATGCCCGACCGGATCACTTCGGCGAAGACGGTCGAGTAGTAGAAGGTGAGTCCGCTGACGACGGCGACGAAGGCGTAGGTCCCCAGCGTCCAGCCGCGAAAGCCCGGCGTCTTCGGAAGCTGGAAGAACGAGAACTTGATGAGCAGCACAAGTGCACAGGCTCGGAAGATCTCACTGAACAGTGTGGCCGGGATGCGCTTGCGCTTCGGTGAGCTCGCCCGCCACATGGCGAGAACGATGCCGAGGGTCAGCGCGAACACGAGGGCAACGCCGGCGGCCTTGAGTGTCTGGCCAAGGCCCAGCAGCAGGTATCGCCAGATCGCCCATTGGCGGAATGGACGCCAGAGCTCGGGGGCGAACTGTCCCTTCACCTGGAACCGACGGATGATCCACGCGAACGCCGCGAGTACGAGGGCGGTGGCGACGGCAGTTCCGATCAGAGCGCGCCGCCGGCCGCGGGGGCCGAGTTCTTCGGTGATCTGGAGTTCACCGGGTCTCGACGGTTTCACGTCGAGCAACCACGAGGAGAGAGACGTCATGAGCGACCCCTATCGCTTGATCGCGACACGTTGGTCGAGCCAGCCAGCCAGCGCCGCCGTCGTGAAGCCGAGCACCATGAACACCAGGAACGAGAACACGAAGAACGGGTACTGCTTCGCGGTCTCGTCCGACAGATCGGAGCTGGCCTTCACGACTTCGGCAACTCCGATGATTCCGGCGACCGCAACGTTGCGGTAGTTCGCATTGAGGAGAACGGCGAGTGGTCCGATGCTCGAACGCAGTGCCTGCGGAAGGATCACATGCCTGAGTGTCTGGCTGAACGTGAGCCCGATGGCCCTCGCTGCCTCCGCCTGTCCGTTCGACACGGAGTTGAATCCGGAGCGCAGCGCCTCGGACATGTAGCCACCGAGGTAAAGCCCGACGGCGACGAGCGCGCATTGGAAGTTCGTGAGGAGCGCACCCAGCTTCGGTCCGCCGTAGTACGCCAGGAAGACCAGGAAGATGAGCGGTGAGTTCACCATCGTGCTGACGTAGGCGGCGCCGACGATGCGAAGCGGCCTTACCGGGCTCACCCGGAACACGGCGATCACGGTGCCGATGACGAGGCCCATGAGGAAGCCTCCGATGGTCAGCTGGAGGGTCACTCCGAGCCCACGGAGCAGCCGTGGAAGGTTGTCGAGGACGATCTGCAAGGAGGTCTCTTCCCGAAGCGAACTGGATCAGCGCAACTCTGGTCGATCTTTGGTGATCAACCAACTCGCACAACGAGGGCCGCGGTCACCCGCGGCCCTCGTTGCACCTATGGTTTAGTAACGCTCGACCTTCGGCGGCTCCGGGGTCTTGAGCGCGCCGGTACCGATGGTCGACTCGACGGCCTTCTTCCACGAGCCATCCTTGAATGACTTCTCGATGATGTCATTCAAGTAGCTGCGGAAGTCGGTGTCGCCCTTCTTCAGGCCGACGCCGTACTTCTCGACCGAGAACTGCTTGCCGGCGAGGGAGAACGCCGTGAACTTCTCGGCGAAGCCGGCGAGAAGGGTGTCGTCGGTCGAGACCGCGTCGACGCGCCCATCCTTGAGCGCTTCGACGCAGTTCGCCGTGGTCGGGAGGTCGAGAACCGAGGCGCGCGGCGCCGCGGCCCTGATGTTGCCGATCGAGGTCGAACCCGTCTGCGCGCATACCTTACGGCCGTTGAGATCGGCCGCAGTCTTGATGCTGTCGGCTTCGATCTTGTAGATCAGGAGGTCCTGGCCGGCGATGTAATACGGACCGGCGAAGTCGACCTGCTGCTTGCGGGCATCGGTGATGGAGAACGTCGACAGGATGATGTCGACCTTGGCGTCGGTGATGAACGGGATGCGGTTCGCCGAGATGGCTTCGACCCACTCGACCTTGCCCTTGTCGGTGCCGAAGATTTCCTTGGCGATGATCTTGCCGATCTCGACGTCGAAGCCCTGCACATCGCCGCTGACGGGGTTCTTCAGGCCGATGAGCGGGACGTCCCACTTGGTGCCGATGACGATCTTGCCGCGCTTCTTGATGGCTTCGAGCGTGGCGCCGCCGCTGGCGGTGGCCGGCGCTGCGGGCGCTGCCGTCGTTGCCGGAGCCGCGGTGGTGGCGGGGGCCGCGGTGGTCGCCACCGTCTTCTTGACCGTCGTCTTCTTGACCACAGTCTTCTTCTTGGTCGTTGCCGCAGTGGCGGGGGCGATGGTGCCCACGACAGCGGTCAGTGCGACCACCGACACGAGAAGGGTGCGAGCTCGCATGTGTGTTTCCTCCAGAGGTGTTTTCCCGTTGACCGACGTGGTGCCACGGGTTGGTGCGGTTCGTGCAAACGGTGACCTCGGTCACCAATGCGCGACACGAGTCATCCACAACATGAACGGGAAGTGAAGACCGGACGGGCGAAGTTGCGCCACGCTTGTCCGGTCCTTAGCCGGCCCTTAGCGCAACTCGGGTGGAGCACCACCGACGCGGCCGGTGCGCCGCTGGGCCGTGCCCGGTACGCTCGCTCGGCAGTGGCCAGCCTCGTCATCATCGAAGATGACCTCCGAGTCCGTACCGCGCTCACGAAAGCGCTCGAGCAACGCGGCCACGTCGTCATGCAGGCGGACTCGGCGATGGCTGGGCTGCAGCTCGTCGTGGCGCACAAGCCCGAAGTGATCGTGCTCGATCTCGGCCTTCCCGATCTCGACGGAACGGAGCTGTTGCGAATGCTCCGTCCGGTGTCTGACGCGGTGGTCATCGTCGCCACCGCACGCGTCTCGGAAGAGGAGATCGTCCGCACGCTCGATGCGGGAGCGGATGACTACGTGACGAAGCCATTCTCCCCGGATCAGCTCGACGCCCGCATCCGGGCGGCGCTTCGCCGCCTCGGCGGCACCGCCGAGCGAACCCGTGACGTCGTGGTCGGTGGTCTCCGGATCAATGCCCGCACCCGCGAGGCGTCGCTCGACGGCCGTCCGCTCGAGCTCGCACGGAAGGAGTTCGACCTCCTTCACTACCTCGCTCGGCACGAGGGGCAGGTCATTTCCAAGAAGGTGCTGCTGGCCGAGGTGTGGCATCAGCCGTTCTTCACGACCGACAAGACCGTTGATGTGCATGTCTCGTGGTTGCGGCGCAAGCTCGGCGAGACAGCGGATCGGCCGCGGTACCTGCATTCGGTGCGGGGCGTCGGAATTCGTGTCGTCACGCCTACCGACGGCTGACGGCGCACCTGCCGTCGGAGTTCTTTGTGCGCCGTTCGCTCTTCATCCGTTCGCTGCTCGTCAGCGTCGTCATCGTCTCGGTCTTCATCATTCCGCTAGCGGTCCTCATTGCGCGCACCGCCGATGAACGCGCTATCACTCAAGGGCGCTCCGACGCGCTCGCCCTTTCGCCGATCCTGTCGCTGGCCGGCGACCCGCGGGTAACCGGCGCGATTGTTACCGTCGGTCAACGGGCGCGTCCACGCGAGGTGAGCGTCGTGTTCCCCGACGGCTCGGTCCTCGGTCTCGGAGCGGTGCTTGATCGTGATCCCATCGCCGACCCCTCATCGCTCCAACGAGCTCGCTCCGGGGAATCATTCGTCCATCGCAACTCAGGCGGCAAGGTGATCTATCAGCCGGTGCTTCGCTCGAACGGTTCGATCGCGGTCATTCGGGTGCTCGTGCCGGACTCCCTCCTCGAACGCGGCGTCAAACGTGCTTGGGCCATCCTCACCCTGCTCGGCGTCGGTCTCATCGGGCTCGCGGTGTTCCTGAACGACCGCCTCGGTCGGTCCGTCGTCCGCAGCGTTGACCGGTTGGCCGATGTCGCCAACCGTCTGGGGAGCGGTGACATCGGAGCTCGCGCCGAACCGGCCGGCCCGCCTGAGGTCCGGGCCGTCGGGACGGCGCTCAACCGGTTGGCCGACCGTATCGACGAGCTTCTGGGGACGGAACGATCCGCGCTCGCCGACCTGCAGCACCAATTGCGCACCCCGGTGACAGCGCTGCGCGCCGAACTCGCCACGGTTGATGATCGGCAAGGACTGCTTCGCATCGAGCTCGGACTGGAAGAGCTCACGAGCACGCTCGACCGGATCATCAGGGAAGCGGCGACACCGACGCGTCACGGCATCGGGATCTCGACTGATCTCGCCGCGGTCGTTCGTATGCGCACATCATTCTGGCTGGTTCTTGCCGAGGACGAGCATCGTCTATTCGTCGTTGAGGTTCCGGACGAACCCGTCCCGGTCGCGATGGTGTCGACGGACGTCACGACGATCGTCGATGTCCTCGTCGACAATGTCTTCTCCCACACCGCTGAGGGAATCGGACTCTCGGTCCGCGTCCTCGGCAGCGGGCTGCGAGTCGCCCTGCTGGTCGAGGACGATGGGCCGGGCTTTCCCCACGGATTCGACCCCTTGCGGGGCGATAGCCCAGCTGGATCCACCGGGCTCGGCCTCGACATCGCCCGACGGCTCACGGAGTCATCCGGCGGGCGGTTCACCATGATGACGAAGTCGGGCGGAGGTGCTCGGGTGCGCATCGAGCTGCCGAGGGCGGGGACGGACCCGTCTCTCGACTCCACGGTCACGTAGCCACCGTCACCCCGGCGACCGGTGAACTCGGCCAGGCTTGGACACCATGGCTGCCGATTCGGACCAGATGCTCATCGCCTATACGGATGGGGCATGCGCAGGGAACCCCGGTCCAGGTGGGTGGGCCTGGGCGATCGACGGTGGCGCATCGGCGAGTGGCGGTGAACCGGTTTCGACCAATCAGCGCATGGAGGTCAACGCCGTGCTCGAAGCGCTCCGCACCCTGCTGTCGCAGACGACCGGCGTCGTTCGTATCGTGAGTGACTCGACCTACGTCGTCAACTGCTTCAAGCAGCGGTGGTGGGCCAACTGGGAACGCAACGGGTGGAAGAACTCGCAGAAGCAACCGGTGGCGAATCAGGATCTGTGGAAGCCGCTGGTCGAGATCGTGAAGCCGGAGATCTCCCGTATCGAGTTCGTCTGGGTGAAGGGACACAGCGGAAACCCGATGAACGACCTCGTCGATCGCCTCGCTGTGGCGGCGTGCAAGGTGATAGCCGCGAACGCGCTGCTGCCGAGTCGCCTCGCGGTGCTGACCGGACCGGCCGACGATGCCGCCGACGCGGAGACGCCCGCTCAGCACTCCTTGTTCTGAGGGCGTTCCAGATGCCGGCTCACCGGCAGCCGATCGCAAAGCAGACGAACGGAATCGTCGCGTAGCTCGACGAGGAGCTCCAGGTACAGCTGTCGGGGGATGGGCCGAGCGCCCATCGATGCGAGGTGGTCGGTAACGAGCTGGACGTCGATGAGTCCCGCTCCGCCCTCGTGCAGGCGCGACCCCAGCTCGACGAGCGCGACCTTCGAGGCGTCGGTGACGCGGTGGAACATCGATTCGCCGATGAACATGCCGCCGACGAGCACGCCATAGCAGCCGCCAACGAGATCCTCCCCGTCCCAGATCTCCGCGCTGTGCGTCCAGCCCATGTCGTGGAGCTCCATGTAGGCAGCGCGCATCTTCGGGGTGATCCACGTTCCTTCCCGTTGACGGACCGAGCAGGCGTCGATGACGTCGCCGAACGCCGCATCGACGGTCGCCGTCCAACCGCTTCGCCGCATCGTCTGGCGGAGCGTCTTGCTCATGGAGATGTCGTCGAGGGGTAGCACGCCTCGCGGGTTCGGCGAGAACCACGGGAGGTTCCGCTTGCCGTGCGGCCATGGAAACACCCCATGGCGATAGGCGTGCACGAGCGTTGCCGGTGCGAGGTCCGCACCGATGGCCACGAGCCCGTCATCGTCTGCCGCGCGGGGGTCGGGGAAGTCCCAGACGCAAGGCCCGGGATCGACCGGAGCCGTGCTGCGGCGATTGGGCATCGTCGATGTCACTGCCACCATCGAATCACACCGGGGGTACGTGCACAGCCACACGAGGCGGGGTGAGGTTGGGCGGTCGGCTGTGGTGAATGGAGCCTTCCTAGCGACGGAACGCCTACGGCACCGTCACCGTTGGGCTTTGGTTCACGATGATCCCGTCGGGCCGCACCGCCTGAACCCGATAGCTCGCCCCCTGGCCGGCCAGCAGGTTGGCATCGGTGAACGTCAGGACACTCAACGATTGCGCGAAGACCTGGCTCTGCGCATCGCCGGTCCTGAACCGTCCGAGTCGGTACGTCACGCCAGGGGTCGGATCGGCTGACCACATGCACGAGATCGTGGTCGGGTTGGCACGCGTGCAGCTCATCGTCATCGCCGTCGGAATCGGCCCTTGGACCGGTGCGGTTGTGGTCGTCGGAGCGATCGTGGTCGTGGAAGTGAAGCTGGTCGTGTTGGTGGTCGTGGTGGCTGACGTGGTCGTCGTGGCGGGTCTTGTTGTCGTGGCCGTCGATGCAGACGTGGTCGAGGTCGCCGCAGGCGGAGGAGCAGTCGTCGTCACCGGGCTCGCCGTTGTGGTCGCTGCCGTCGTGGTTGATGGTTTGAACACAGTGGTCGGTGGAGGGGCGGCCGTTGTTGGTGCGCCACTTGTCACGGCGGTTGCCGCTCGAGTCGTCGACGTCGCGATGCGCGAAACAGTTGTCGTCGGCATCGCGCTCACGGGCGTGGTCACGATCGGCCCGATGGGTGTTGACGTCGACGCAACGACCGTCGCGGCAGTGTTTGCCGGGTTCGTCGGTGGCACCGTGTCCTGGAACGGCACATCAAAGACGAGGTCGTCGCCGGCGGGAGGGATGACCGTCGCCGCGATCGGCATCGGCGGCGCCGTCAATGCGATTGTCGTGGCGGTGGTCGTCTCCGATAGCTCGGTGGTCGTGGTCGTGGTCGATGGCTCGTCGGCGTTGAGGATCCCGGGTACGGCGCCTGACGTGATTGCGGCGACGGCCGCTACCGCGCCGACTGCGACCGTTCCAGCGAGGACGGCCAGGCGACCGCTGATCGAGCGGCGAACTGCGGGCTGAGGAACAGCTGCGTCGAGATCCAACGTGCGCAAGCGCTGATCCAGCCCGTGGAGGAAGTCTTCGTCGGGACGGGGAGGAGTTTCCGCCGAGAGCGCCTGCAAACCCTTCTCCACGTCGAGACGCGAGATTCGTTCGCCCTTCTTGTTGAACCGGATCACGGGAGCACCTCGTTGCTGGTCGCAGCGAGTGATCTCCGTAGCGCGCTCACGGCACGGTGCAAGGTCACCGACAAGGTGGCCTTGCTGCAGCCCATGGCGGTTGCGATCTCATCGAGCGAGCACGCCGCGAAATAGCGGAGGCTGATGGCCTCCTGATAGCTGGGGTGGAGCGTCCCGAGCGCAGCGCGCATCGCCATCGGGTCCACATCACGGGTCGGCTCGTCTTCTTGATCGGCTGACCGTTCTGCGAGCTCTCGAAGGATCATCTGTGCACGTGGTTTCGATGCCTTCTGCTCTCGGCGGTACCACGCCGACGTTTCGGTGGCGGCAATCCGCAACGGCCACGGGTGGATGCCTCCACCCTTCCAGGTGAATGTATGCAACGATCGCAGCGCCCGCTCGAACGTGGCCGACGTGACTTCGTCGGCGATGTCCTTCGACCCGGAGGACCGGTACGCGAATGCGTGGACTCCGCGGACGTGGCGGCGGTACAACTCGGAGAACGCCTCGCGCTCACCGGACTGGCTCCGCTCGACGAGCGCTCTGTCGAGGGCGTCGTCGGACTCGTCGCGTCGGGTTGCGGAAACGGAGGCGTCCGCCGCGGATGGCATCAGCCGGCGTCTCTATCGGCTGGCCGATGCCAAAAGGAGGATGGTCGATCGACTTGATGACGGCATGTTGCGCCGACGGAGTCGGACGCCGGGCCGATCACGATGACAAGGAGCACGTGATCGGCCCGCAGTGCGCGAAGTGCGAAGGGTCAGACTGCCGGGATCTGCACGGAGACGACCGGGCTCTGCGCAATCGAGCGGCCGGCGACGTCGAGGGCGATGAGGTAGTACTGGTTCACGTGCGCGGTCCGATTGCTCGGCGGGTTCAGAAGGCCGGTCTCGCTCGGCGGGTTGAGGAGAACACGCTCGCTCGGGTCGACGACGGTGCGGAAGCTCGAACCCGTGACCGGTCCGAAGCCGTTGTCGGCAACGGCCTGGAAGTCCGGCGTGAGGATCACGTGATCGAGGTCGAAACGGATCGCGTCCTTCCGGGTGCCGTCGCCACGAAGGATCGCCCACGATGCGAAGCCGGTCGGCTTCGGGGTGTTCGAGTAGCAGAGCACGGTGCGGTCGCTGGCGGTGAAGCGGCACGCCAACATGAGGCGCGAGGTGACCGGGCTCACGGCCGGCGGCGCCGTGGTGGCAGCCTGTGCCGCGCCGGCGGACAACACGGTGCCGGCGCTCACGGCGACGACAGCTGCTGCGGTGAGGAAACGACGAACGGTGCGGGGTGCGAAGTTGTACTTCATAGCTGTAGCTCCTGAGGAAGACGCCCCGTTGTTGGGGTGTCCATCTCCAATGCCGACTCCTGCGGTGGGATTACACCCCGGAGAAGCAAATCATCAGATTTGAGGAGATCGACCTACGTCGGGGCACTGCGCCGGTGGAGCCGCTCATCCTGGAGGCGCAGACCGAACTAGGAGCCGCCGCCGACGAGTCGGCCATCTTCGAGGTGCAACACCCGTGAACCGACTCGCTCCGCCTCGTCCTCGTCGTGGGTGACGTACAGCGCGGCCGTCCCGGTCGTCCGGATCACCCGGATGATCTCGTCGGCGATGCCGAGCTTGCGGTCAGCATCGAGGGCGGACAACGGTTCGTCGAGCAGGAGGAGTGACGGTGATGGCGCAAGTGCGCGGGCCACAGCGACTCGCTGCTGCTCGCCACCGGACAGCGTCTGCACATTCCTCAGGGTCGAGTCGCCTAGGCCGACGAGGTCGAGCAGTTCAGCGACCCGCGCTCGGCGTTCCGGCACCTTCATTCCCCGTCGTCGAAGCCCATACGCGATGTTCTCGCCGACGCCCAGGTGGGGGAACAGGGCGAGGTCCTGGAAGACGAATCCGATGTTGCGTTGATGCGGCGGGAGCGTCGTGGCATCACGGCCGTTGAGGAGGATGCTGCCTCTGTCGATCGGTTCGAGGCCGGCGATCGCCCGGAGCAGGGTGCTCTTCCCGCACCCACTCGGTCCCATGACGACGACCAGCTCGGACTGTTCGACATCGAGCGAGATCTTGTCGAGCACTGTGCGTTCGCCGAAGCGGACGGTGACATCGCGAACGGAGAGCGCGTTCATCGCGTTCATCGCGGTCGTCGGGTTCGCTCGGCGAGGCCCACGCACAACATCGTAAGTACACCGAGCACGAGCGCGAGGGCCGCGGCCTGCCCTTGCACGACTTGGCCGGGGCGGCCGGAGAGCCGGGCGATGGCAATCGGCATGGTCGGCGTCTGTGGGCGCGCAAGAAACGAGGATGCGCCAAACTCACCCAACGCAACCGTGAACGCGATTCCGATCGCGACGCCGATCGAGCGGCGGGCAACCGCGAAGTCCACGGACCACCAGGCCCGCCATGGCGAGGCACCGAGCGTCGCCGCAGCCTCCGAGAGTGCGGGCGGCACCCCGGCGAGTGCTGGGAGGATCGTGCGCACCACGAAGGGTAGGCACACGACCGCCTGCACACATGGCAGAAGGAGCGCCGAACGTCGCCAGGCGAACGGTTCCGACGAGAACCCGAGGAGCACGCCGAGGCCGAGAGCCACCGCCGAAGTGGCGAGCGGCAGGGTGCCCAGCGCGTGCATGATGCGTCGTGCGGCGAGGGAACGTGACCGGGTCGCCGCTACGACAACGGCCATTCCGACAACGATCGCAATGGCCGCAGCAGCGGACGCGGTGCGAAGGCTTACCACGAGGCTCGTGATCGGTGTGTCGACGAGACCCGATCCGCGGGTCACCTCAGCGAGGGCGCGGAAGTTGTCGAACCCGAACGAGCCGTCAGCCTGTCGGAGCGCTCGCCTGGCCAACGCCACGAGCGGGGTGAGAACGACACCGACCAGGACCGTGGCGGCCGCTATCTGCGCCACGAGCGGCATCGCCGCGCGGCGGTTGCGGCCGCGAGTCGATGCAGGGGGAGATTCGTGTCGCAACGTCCAGACCAGCACGGCGCCGACCAGAGCGAACTGGAGCACGGAGAGGGCGGCCGCGCGGTCGAGGCGCAGGACCTGGAGCGCCTGGCGGTAGATCTCGACATCGACGGTCGTGTAGCTGGGGCCACCGAGGAGCAAGACCGTCCCGAACGACGTGAGCGTCAGGGTCCCGACGATCGACGCGACGGCGAGGAGGTTCGGCCGAAGCTGCCGGAACGTGATGGTCCGCCACGCCACGAACGGCGACGCGCCGAGCGTGCGCGCGGCCTCCCACGGAGAGTGGTCAAGACCCTCCGTCGCCGTGGTCAGTACTCGGGTCGCCATTCCGACGTTGAAGAAAATATGTGCACAGATGATAGCGAACCATCCCTGGCGAAGATCTCCGGGGAGGGTGGCCAGGAACGCAGTGCCGACCACCACGGTCGGGAGCGTGAACGGGGCCGCCGCGAACAACATGGCAGCGCGACGACCGCGAAATCGGGAACGGCTCAGCGCCGCCGAGAGCGGGAGTGCAAGGGTGAGCACCGCGGCCGTGGAGAGCACGGCCTGCCATGTCGTGAACCAGGCGATGCCGCGAATCCGGGTGTTCGACATGACGTCGCTGAGCGCCGACCTGCTCAGGCCGTCGATGAGAAGCCGGGCGACCGGCCAGATGACGAAGAGCGCGACGAACGCAGAGGCGGCGAGCTGCAACGCGCCGATCTTCGGAAGGGTGCGACGCGCCCGAGCCCCGCCCAGCTGCGAGCTCCTCCGGTTCACTGGGCACCGTGGTCGGCAGACCCGGCAGACCCGGCAGACCCGGCAGACCCGGCAGACCCGGCAGACCCGGCAGACCCGGCAGACCCGGCAGTGCCGCCGTTCGAATGGAGGTTCGGCGACGACCTCATGTCACCAGGTTCGTCCACTCGTCGATCCATCGCTCGCGGTTCGCCCCGACCTGTTCGGGTGGGAGTTCGACGGCGTTGGCCGGGAAGAGCGCAAACGACGTGAATGCCTTGTCGATCCGGGCCTTGGTGTTGGACGGGAGCACGAACATGTTGAGTTGCATGTCCTCCTGCACGGCGGGGCTGACGAGGAAGTCGAGGAGCTGACGGGCCTCAGCCTGTGCCTCGCCCCGCAGCACGCCGGCGAACTCGACCTGGCGATAACACGTGTCCTCGATCACCCCGGTAGGTGCCTCGGTCGCGGCCGGGTCGGGTCCGAAGAGAACGGCTGCCGCGGGCGATGTCGCGTAGGACACGACGAGGGGTCGGTCACCTTTGCCGCCACCCGCGCTGAACCAGGTCTCGTAGGCCTCCGTCCAACCGCTCGTGACCTTCACGTCGTTGGTCTTCAGGCTCGTCCAGTAGTCCTGCCATCCGCCCTGTTGCTTCTCACCGAACCGGGCGACGGTTGCGAGGAGGAAGGCCAAGCCGGGCGACGAGGTGGACGGACTCTGCACGACGAGCATCCCCTTGTACCTCGGGTCGGCGAGATCCTCGAGCTTCGTCGGCGGCTCGACCCCCCGGCGGGCGAGTTCGGCGCGGTCGTAGTTGACGCACACGTCGCCCCGGTCGACCGGAGTGACTTCGTCCTTCGGGGCCAGCGCCCGCAAGGCCGGATCGAGGTCGTCGGCCAGCTTCGACGTGTAGGGCGAGAAGACCCCTTCCTCGATCGCCCGGCTGAGGAACGTGGAGTCCACGCCCCAGAGAACGCCACTCTCCGGACTGGCCTTGGTGAGGATCGCACTGTTGATCAGCTCACCTGCGTCGCCCTGGGTCACGACCTTCACGGGGATTCCGGTGCTCTTCGTGAATCCTTCGATCACTCCTTTGGACAGGACGAAGGAGTCATATGCGAGGAGCACGATCTCGCGTGGCTTGGCCGGCTTGGCGGTGTCGTTCGACGAGCAACCCGCAATGGCAAGTGCACCTATCAGTGCGGCGGCGGTTCGGAGCAGTTTCATGAGTTGTCTTCCATGGCGTGGGGCCGGACGATGGCGAGGCATCCTCCGGCAACGGAGATGGTTGCGGATGTGTTGAACAAGACGTTGGAGACGCCTCTTGTCGAGAAAGGTGAGAGCGACTCGTCCCGTAGGGCGTAGGTCAGTCCCGTGGTCGTGACACCGGTCGCCACGCCGCCGATGGCGAGGAGGGTCACCAGCTCGCCGGGTCGACCCTGCATGGCGACAGTGCGTGCCGGGTGGACGATCTGGACGCATGCGCTACCGAACCAGGCCAGCAGCTCGGCGTCTGCGTACTTCGGCGCCGCGAGCAGGGCGAGCTGGGAGAGGAGATGGTCGATGCGCTCACCCACATCGGGGGTGGCGACGACCGTGACGCGTAGCTCCCTTCGGTGTCCGGTCACTGCTCGGTCGAGCGCGAGTTCGAGATCGGTGGAGTCCTTCTCCGGCGAATGCGCCTCGATGCTCACCCCGGCCGCTCGGGCACGGTCGAGGTCGACCGGTGAGAGCGAGTCGAAGTCGCCGATCAGCACCGTCGGAGTCAAACCGAGCGCCAGGGCATGGGCGTACCCCCGATCGGCGCAGATCACCTGGTCTGCCGGGCGGAGCAGTGCCCGAAGCGCTAGCGGTGGCGGAGCCCCTCCGCCGATGACGAGGACATCGGTGTGGCGCTGGGCTCCGTCGCCATCGGCGGGTGCCGTCTCGGGCGGGTTGGTGTCGGGAGCGGCCGTGTCGGGAAGGGCCGTTTGAGGGCGGGACGGTTGTGGTGAAGACGCTGGTTCGAGCATGAGCCGATCCCTTTCGCCGGCATTACCCGGATCAGGTTCGCGGGTCGGTGGCGATGCAGCCACCCTCTCAGCCCGATCGATCGAGCTCCCCGTGGGTTGTGACGAAATCATAGCGCGGTGGGCACCGTTATGACCGGTGCGAAACCGAGCGCGGACGAAAGAGGAGTGCGGCACGCAGCGTTACGACCGGTGCGAAACTGCAGGGGTGAAGACGAGGAACCTGATCATCGCCGCCGTGATCACCGGAGCGCTCATCCTCGGGGCGTTCATCGTGCAGTTCGCCACCGATCCGCGGTTCCTGGGTGGCTGAGCCGGCCTCCGTCGGGGATTTCGCCGGAGAGTTGACCGTCTTCCTCTTTCCTCTCGACGTTCCCGGGCTTGGTGTGGCTCACGTGCGCGTCGTCGCTCCGGCCGAGCCCGGCACATCACCCGATGCGGTGGGGTTTCGCCCGGTCCGTTGCGCGCCGACGCCGGTCGTCATCCTTGGCAACGGTGTCGGATGTCCGCCCGAGCGGCTGCATTGGCTGGCCGTCGAGCTTGCCCGTGGCGGGTTTGCCGCCGTGTCCTACGGCCTGCTCCAGCGCATCGGCCCGAACGTCACGTGGTCGCCCGGCATCGACGTTGCCGCCGCCGCACCCGGTTCCGATGCCATCACCTGTCCCGTGATTGTTCCGATCCTTCAGGCGCTTCACGGCATGGCGGAGTTGGCGTCGCTCGACACTTCCCGGCCGGTGCTGTTCGGCCACTCCGCCGGTGGCTCGGTGGCGTTGACCAGCGCGGGACGCCCCGGACTGGAGGGCGTTGCGGGTGTCGTCGCGTACGGTACCCATCTCGTGGCCTCGTCGACATCGGGCCGACCCGTCGGGTCGATGACCACCACGCTCGCCCCGGCGGTGCTCGTCATCGGTGGTGCGCACGACGGTGTCGTCCAGTCGGCGATCACTGCCGGTCGCTATGGCCCGGGGACGCCGGCGGAGTTGCTCCGGCGCAGCGTCGAAGAGGGTTCTCCGCATTCCGGGTTCGCCGTGGCCGCGCAGTTGCTCGATGCCGGTCACTTCGCCTGTACCGAGGGCTACGACGGACTCGGATCTTCCGGGCACCTCGAGGTCGATCCGACCGCCGTAGACCCGCGTGACCGTGACCTCATCGGTGCACTTACTCTTTCCTTCGCCCGCGCTGCGCTGGACGGCGACTTCGCTCCCGTGGAAGGTCTGCTCACCTCGCCCCGCGTGAAACTGGTCGGCCGAAAGCTGAAGTGATCTGAAGTGATCTGAAGTGATCTGATCTGACCTGGTCCGGTCGCGGTCCCGTCGCTGGTGCGCTGTTCGCGTGGCCCCACAGAGCAACCGGCCTCCCACTCGCAACCTGGCCGCGAACCATCACCCCGCCGAACGAAGAGAACCCTGGAGGACGAGTTCATGCCTTGATCAAGCATCCCGATGCCGGCTCGTGGGCCGAGTTCGCCGACGAAGCACCCGATCTCGCCGGTCTGCTGCGGACCCGTCTGCACAACCAGGAGATGGGATCGATCTCCTATTTCGCTACGATCCGCAAGGACGGCTCGGCCCGGGTCAACCCGGTGAAGGTGTTCGAACACGACGGACGGCTGCATCTCGTCACCGGGCCGACCACCCCGAAGCACCTCGACCGGCGCCGTGACAACCGCTTCAACGTACACATCTCGGTCGCGCCGAAAGTGATCTCCACGGGTGAGCTGTCGGTGCGCTGAAGCCGTCCGCGAGGCGGCGAAGGCCCACGCCCCGTTCGTCGCCCCGCCGCCGCCGGACTGGGTGCTCCTGGAACTGCACCTCACGAGTGTCATTGGTGTCGTGTTCGCGCCGGGACCGGTCCGCTGGCGCTGGGCGCCGGGTTCTCTGTCCACTGAGCGCCTCGGTGGCGCGATGGCTGACGGTGTCCGAAAAGAGGCGGGCGACCCGACGCTCGGCGATCGCGGCAACAACGATCGCGGCAACAGCAGCGGCCCGTCGGCGTCGTGACCGCGATGGAGCATGTTGCGCGCGACGGCCTGCCTCGAATTCCACGCGGCCTCACGCCGCCTCCTGCCGTCGGCCGGGGGGTCCGGTGTGCATGGTCTGGCCGTTGGGAAGTTCGATAGTGAGTGAACGATCGAGGCCAAGCGTGATCCGCCAGCCGCCTTCGTGGGCGGCGTGGTGGTGTTGGCTGCAGAGCGGGAGGAGATTGGCGAGATCGGTTGGTCCGCCGTGGCGCCACCAGCGCACGTGGTGGGGTTTGGTGTGGTTGAACGTGACGTTGCAGCCGGGCACGGCGCATGTGGCGTAGACGGCACGCAGGGCGCGGCGTTGGGCGCGGTTGGCGAGTCTGGTGGTGCGGCCGAGGTTCAACTCGCCGTCGGCATCGATCACTGCGCCGTCGCGCACGATCACGGGGCGGATGGCGGCGTTTCGGCTGAGGTCTTGGATCCGCGCCCACGGGATGCTGATGGGAATGCCCCAGTCGACATTGGGGTGTCCGTTGGGGTCGAGGTGGGTGGTGTCGTTGACGACGGTGAACTCAGGCCGCCCGAATCGTTTCGTGCTGGCGCCGAGGACCTTCGTGTAGAGGTCCCATTCGTCTGCAAGAACTGTGTCGTCGCCGGTGGTGGTGGTGTTGTCGCTCCGGGTGTTGCGGCCCGAACGATCGGCATGGTCGGCATGGTCGGCATGGTCGGCATGGTCGGCGTGCTCGGTTGGAGCGGTGTCCGGGTTCGGTTCGCCACGCTGGGTGTGGGAGACAACCGGCCCCGTGGTGAGGGCGAGGAGGGCGAGAGCGCGGAGGTGGTCTTGTTTCTCGCCGGGGTCGGTTGGTGTGGTGGACGGGGACTTGACGGCGAACATGGCGGCCATGGCGGCTTCGAGTCGGCCGTGGATGCGCGCTCCGGTTTCGGGGTCGAACGATCCCGACAGCCGCCACATGCCGCTGGCCCGGTCGGTCCAGGTTCGGAGGCGGGTGGCGCGGCGTTGGCGTTCGAATCGGCTGATGCCTCCGTCGGCGGCGATGCGCTCAGCTATCTGGTGAAGACTTGCGGCGAACTCCTCGGGAGTAGATCCCGATGCTGCGGCCGTCTCGATGAGCTCCGGTGCGGCGTTGGTCAGCCCGGTCTTGGCGTCTCCGTCGAGGGTGGCGAGGACTTTGGTGAACACGTCGACGTGTTCACCACTCAACGAACCGGCTTCTAGCGCCGAGATCAGTGAGGGTGTGTCGGTGAGTGCGGCGGCGCGGGCCAACACTTTGGAGCCGTGGCGGTTGGATCTCTGCGCGGATGTTGCGATGTCGCGTTCTGGTGTTGGTGATGTGGCTTTGAGTCGCCGGGCGATCTCGGCTTCGGCACGGTCGAGGCGGGCGCGGACGCGGCGGATGTGGTCGAGTGCACCGCGGAGTTCTGTCGGAGTGGCCGAGGAAAGATCGACGCGACGGAACCCGCTGATGAGTTCGGCGGGGTCGACAACTTGCATGCGTACAAGTGTACGAAAGGGGTGTGACAACGACGGCGAACTGCGAATACTTTTCGAAGAAGTGTTTCGATGTCACTTGCGGTCGCCTTTGGCGAGCCGAACGAGCCGAGTCTGAGCTATTCGATTCGACGATCGTTTGATCGTTCTCGCTGCACCATACGGACCCCTGATCTGCCGCCGGATAGTCTGCAGAATGAGCGGAGGTGAACGGTGACGATCGTCGGTGGCCCAATCCGAAAGTTGCGCGTTTGGGGGCTTGCTGGGCCTCGTCGTCTCTTGGTTTTGCTCGTCACGGCTTCACTGTCGATTCCGGTTGTGTACGGCACGTCGTCCGCGCAGACACTCTCGTTGCCCTCCCCGACCGATCCGAAGTGTCCGGCGGCGACTGCGAAGTTCGGGTTCCCCTCGCCTTCGGTTCAGACCCCTGCGTGGGTCGTGCGCCAATGGCTCAAGAAGTTTCGACAGGAGGTCCCTGAGTCGGCCGATGCGACTCTCCTCGCATCGGTTGATCCGAAGGCTCACGTTGCATGGTGCGTCGTCGAGCGCGAGGCCACCCCCGCAACGAACGGATTGGGGACGACCGCCGACGCAGCGATCGTGATTGTTACATAGGCCGGCACCGACGACCTCGCGCTCGTGGACTCGATTCGGTTCTACATCGCCTCTCCACCCTCGGTGGCGAAAGGTGTCGATCCACTTCCTGACGGAACGCTGATCGGTGGCAGCGTTCGGATCGTTCTTCCGATCCCCCAAACGACGCCAAGCGATCAGGCCATCATCGATGCTCTCAGTGCCGACGCCTTCGTCGACGGAAACACGATCCTCGGTGTCGGTCCCTATGCCGCCGACGGGCCAGGGCGTTTACGAATCGAGCGTCTGGTCTTCGCCGATCCGTGCGGAGTCTTGTCTCTCCTAGTTGGCATTCGAGAAGCGGTGCTCGAAGTCGCCGAACGCGGAAAGATCGAACCGTCGACGTGCCCCGGCGCCCCCTTTCGAGCGCTCCTTCTCCAAAGACCGTTCGTATCGCTCGTCAACGACACCCTCACGCTGACGACTGCGACCGGGACCGCAGACGACACAGCATTCTCGCTTCGGGTTTCGCGGCCCGCACCGTTTCGAACAACGCGGATCACGCGCTACACCGGCACGACACGATCGAGTAGTCGGTCGGCCGCTATCGAACTCGTCACGGGCGGACTGAGGCGAGCAACTGTGCCCGTCGCATGCAACACCATGTCTTCTTCGATCGCGTTCTCGACTGATCGGTTCGTGATCGATCCCCGTCGAATGATCACCAAGGTCGGCTGTCTCCGGTCCCCACCAACCGCAGCTGAGTTGTTTGCGTACAGCCGCACCGGGACAGGAACGTGGACAAGACGAGGAAGCACCTTGACGATGAGCTTCGTCGACGGCGCCGTCGCAACGTTCACGGTCCGAGATGATCTGCTTCTGCGGCAGTGAATCACGGGGCTGGAGCGTGTCCTGCTACAACCCCGCAAGTGCCTCGGCGATGGGTGCGAGCGGTGCGGGGGAGTGGGGCGCCGGGAGATAGACGATGCCGACGTCGGCTCCGGCTGCGGCCCACATCTCGGCCTGCTCGACGACTCCACCGACGCCTTTCTCCGGCACGTAGTGGAGGTTGACGGAGCACTCGATCTCGTTCGGGTCGCGTCCGATGTCGGCACAGTGCTGGAGGAGGATCTCCTTGCTCTGCTTCCACGAGTCGACCGTTCGGGTGATCGCGTTCCAGTGCTGGGCGTAGCGGGCAACGGCTCGCAGCGTCCGCTTCGGGCCGGTGCCGCCGATGGCGATCGGGGGATGCGGACGCTGCACCGGCTTTGGCTCGCAACGCGCGTCGCGGAGTTGAAAGTGTGCGCCGTCGAAGTTGGCGACCTCGTCGCGCAGGAGACGGATGATGACCTCGCACCCTTCGTCGAACTGGTCGAAGCGCTCTTTGAGCGGCGGCATGGTGATGCCGAGCGCAGTGCACTCGTCCTGGTTCCAACCCGCACCGAGCCCAACGATGAGGCGGCCGTTACTGATCACGTCGACCGTCGCCGCCATGTTCGCCAGAACCGCGGGATGGCGATACGGCATGCCGGTGACCTGACATCCGATCCGGATGCGCGATGTCGCCACCGCCATCGCCGCGAGCATCGACCAGCCTTCGAGGCACGGGCCGGTGCGGTCGGAGAAGATCGGTTCGAAGTGATCGAAGTTCCACGCCGTTTCGTAGAGCTCGATCCCGTCGGCCTCCTTCCAGGTGGCGAGCACGTTGGCCCACGTGGTGTGCATGGGCGCTGTCTTCACTCCGAATCGCATGCTGCGACTCTCCTACCGGCGGAACCGAACCGCAACCCGAGCGCGACGCCCGGGCCGGGTTGCGAATGCCGACGAGACCTCAAACCGGTGCTGAGCCGGAGGACAGACGTGCCTGCATCAGCTCGATCAGCTCGTCGAGCGAATCGCATGAACGCATCGTCGACGAATCGACGAGGACGTTCCAGGGGCCGCTGTCCGTCCGCTGCCACGTGCCGGGCAGCGCCTGACCCACGATGGACGAGTGATCATCACCGAGTTCGTCGCGGTGCAGAAATGACACCGTTGCGTCGAGCGTCGCGATGAACTCACGCCACTTCGACTTCATCCCGGCGAACCCGAACGTCACGGCGCAGAGCTGGCAGTCATACGTGCTCGGTCGGACGATCTTGTGGACGAAGTCCTTCGCCTTCCCGGAGATCGTTCCGTCGGCGTTGTAGACGAAGACGATCTCCGGACCCGGCATCAGACGCGGGGAAGGTCGACGAGTGCCGCGGCAATCGCCTCGGCCGGGTAGTCGTAGTCGACCAGCCGCCCGTGGATGTAGTTCTCGTAGGCGGCCATGTCGAGCATGCCGTGACCGCAGAGTGCGGTGAGGATCACCTTCGACTCGCCCGACTCCTTGCACCGCAGCGCCTCCTCGACCATGGCCGCCAACGCGTGCGTCGGTTCGGGTGCAGGGATGATGCCTTCGGTGCGGGCGAACTGGACGCCTGCGGCGAAGCAGTCGAGTTGGTTCTTCGACATCGCCTCGATGAGGCCGAGCTCGTAGATGTGCGAGACGAGCGGACTCATCCCGTGGTAGCGAAGACCGCCGGCGTGAATCGGGTCGGGGATGAAGTTCTTCCCAAGGGTGTGCATCTTCATCAGCGGGGTCATGCCGACGGTGTCACCGAAGTCATAGGCATACACACCTTTCGTCATCGACGGGCATGCCGTGGGCTCGACGGCGACGATGCGGGTCTTCGCCCGCCCGGCGATGTTCTCGGCCAGGAAGGGGAACGTGAGCCCTCCGAAGTTCGACCCCCCGCCGACACAGCCGAAGATGACGTCCGGATACTCGCCGGCCATCTCGAACTGCTTGAGTGCCTCCTGTCCGATCACCGTCTGATGCATCAGCACGTGGTTGAGCACGGATCCGAGTGCATAGCGGACCGAGTCACCTGAGGTCGCGGCAACTTCGACGGCTTCCGAGATGGCGATGCCGAGCGAACCAGGCGTGTCCGGCATGGCGGCGAGAATCTGACGTCCGGCGTTGGTCACGGTCGACGGCGATGGGTGCACGGTTGCTCCGAAGGTCTCCATCATGAGACGGCGATAGGGCTTCGCGTCGTACGACGCCCGCACCTGCCACACCTCGCACTCGAGACCGAACTGGGCGCATGCAAACGCCAGCGCCGTGCCCCACTGACCGGCGCCGGTCTCGGTGGTCAGCTTCTTCACGCCGGCCTTGGCGTTGTAATACGCCTGGGGCACGGCGGTGTTGGGCTTGTGCGAACCGGCTGGCGACGTGCCCTCGTACTTGTAGTACAGGTGCGCCGGGGTTCCCAGCGCCTTCTCGAGTCGGTGGGCACGGTAGAGGGGAGTGGGCCGCCAGAGCTTGTAGACGTCGCGGACCGGGTCGGGGATCTCGATGGCGGCGTCCATCGACACCTCCTGCATGATCAGGTCCATCGGGAACAGCGGTGCAAAGTCGTCCGGTCCGGCCGGCTGGAGGGTTCCGGGGTGCAGTGCCGGCGGGGGAGGGCTCGACAGGTGGGGGACGATGTTCATCCAGGCCCGCGGGATCTCGGTCTCCGGTAGAAGAAACTTGGTCGTCGACATAGCGGCCTCCGGGATCAGTGACGGGTCGCATGCGACGGTAGCGGACGGCGGCGGTTCCCACCTTCGGCCGCGATTCTGGGTCAGCTGGCGTCGTTGGGTCGGTGTGAGTGCACATCTGCACAGACCCCGACCCAGCGAATGTGGGCGGACCCGGCGAATGTGGGCGGACCCAGTGAATGTGGGCGCGTTCCCGACGTCGCCGGTCGTTGGTAGCGTCTCCCCTGGTTCGTTTTCGAGAGGGTGAGTCCTACGGCAGAGCACTTTGATCTGGTCGTCATCGGTGGTGGCCCTGGTGGCTATGCCGCAGCGCTATACGGTTCGGCGGCGGGCCTCAACGTCGCCGTGGTCGAACGCGACAAGGTAGGCGGTACCTGCCTGCACCGCGGCTGTGTCCCCGCCAAGGAGTTCCTGGAAACGGCTGCGGTGTTCCGCACCGTGTCCCACGCCTCGAAGTTCGGAATCATTTCCAGTGAGCCAAAGGTCGACTTCAAGACGAGTCAGGCCCGAAAGCAGTCGATCGTCGACAACCTTTGGAAGGGCCTCTCGGGCCTGATGAAGAAGAAGAAAATCACGATCGTCAACGGCACCGGCACCCTGCACACCGGTCACCATGTGAAGGTCTCCGACGGCACCGAGCTCACCGGGACCAATATCATCCTCGCCGCCGGCTCCGTGCCCCGCACGATCCCGGGATTCGGCCCCGACGGTCGCCTGGTCTTCACCAGCGACGAGTTCCTCGACCTCGACATGATGCCGGGTTCGGCCGTCGTGATCGGTGCCGGTGCGATCGGCTGTGAGTTCGCATCCACGATGAGCGACCTCGGCACCAAGGTCACCATCCTCGAGGCCATGCCGAAGATGCTGCCCGGCTGCGACGTCGACGTGGTCGACGTGGTGGCGCGCTCGTTCAAGAAGCGTGGGATCGACGTGCGCCTCGGCGTCGGCGTCACCGGCCATTCGCCGTCCGCCGACGGTCTCTCGACCACCGTGCATTTCGGCAACGGTGAATCGATCAACGTCGACGCCGTCGTGGTGTCGGTCGGGCGTCGCCCGCGCATCGAGGAACTGCTCGACGAGGGCACCGGCGTCACGGTGACCGAACGTGGCTTCATCGAGGTCGACGGCCTCATGCGCACCACAGCAGCGAACGTCTACGCCGTCGGCGACCTCGTCCCGACGGCTCAGCTGGCCCACATCGGCTACGCCGAGGCGATCATCGCCGTCAAGACCATCCTCGGCGAGCTTGCGTTCCCCATCGACTACAGCCGCGTGCCTTGGTGCATCTACTGCCATCCCGAAGTGGCCTTCGCCGGCCTTTCGGAGGAGCAGGCGATTGCTGCCGGGCACGACGTCGTGGTGGCCAAGGAGCGTTTCATCGGCAACAGCCGGGCCCAGATCCTCGGCGAGACCGACGGCCTCGTGAAGGTCATCGCCAAGAGGAATGCCGATGGTCGGCCCGGCCAGATCCTGGGTGTGCACATGGCCGGTCCCTGGGTCACCGAGCAGCTCGGCCAGGCCTATCTCGCCGTGAACTGGGAGGCGTCGGTGGACGACGTTGCCTCGTTCATCCAGCCCCACCCATCGCTGTCGGAAACCTTTGGGGAGGCGTTTCTCCACCTTCTTGGCCGCCCCCTCAACGGTTGATCCGCCGCCTTCTCTTCCGCTTCACCACCTACGTTCGTTCTCTCTTCGAAAGCCAAACCATGTCTGACGTAACGATGCCCCAGCTCGGCGAAACCGTGACCGAGGGAACGATCACGAAGTGGTTCAAGAAAGTCGGCGACCGGGTCGAGCGTGACGAGCTGCTGTTCGAGGTCTCCACCGACAAGGTCGACTCCGAGGTGTCGTCGCCGGCATCTGGCTTCCTCGCCGAGATCCGCATCGCCGAGGGCGACACCGTCGACGTCGGCACCGTTCTCGCCGTGATCTCGTCCGACGAGGGGGCCGCTACTCCGGTCGCGACGGCGCCGTCGCCGGCTCCCGTCGCCCCGCCGCCGGCCCCGGCTCCCGTCGCCGTAGCCGCTCGCGTCGACGAAGCCCCAGCGCCGGCACCGACGCCGACGCCGGCCCCGGTGGTCGAGGCCCCCATGGCCGCCGCTCCGCCTCCTCCGCCACCGGCTCCCGCGGCGCCCGCACCGGCCCCCGCTCCGGTCGCTGCTGTTGCCCCGGCGCCGCTGTCGAGCACCGCCGAAGGCATGGACAAGGTGCTGTCACCGGTTGTCCGCAAGCTGATCAACGAGAACGGACTGAACCCGGCCACCATCGTCGGTACAGGAGCCGGTGGTCGCATCACCCGTGAAGACGTCCTCGACGCCATCGACGCCCGCGTCGCCGCCGGACAGGCGCCGGCCGCGCCGTCGGCACCCGCGGCACCGACTGCGGTGATCGTGGAGGCCGCCGTCGTTCCGACCGCGCCCGCTGCCCCTGCGCCCGCTGCCCCGGCGACCCCTGCCCCCGCTCCGGCCGCTCCACCCGCGGCGGTGGCGGCGTCGGTGCCTGCGGTCGCTCCTCGTCTCGGCGCTCGCGACGAGCTCGTCGCCTTCAACAACATCCGCCGTCGTACCGGCGAACACATGGTGATGTCGCTCGCCACGTCGCCCCACGCCTTCATCGCCATCGAGATCGATTTCTCGTCGGTCGATCGCATCCGCGGTGCGAAAAAGGAGGCGTTCAAGGCCGATGAAGGGTTCTCGCTCACCTACCTGCCGTTCATCGCCCGGTCGGTCGTGGACTCCATGCGGGTCTATCCGCACGTGAATGCCTCTGTGGCCGGCGACTCGCTCGTCGTGCACCACACGGTGAACCTCGGCATCGCCGTCGACCTCGACTTCAACGGCCTGATGGTCCCGGTGGTCCGTGACGCCGACGGTAAGCGCATGCGCGCCATTGCCCGCGACATCAGCGATCTCGCGAACCGTGCGCGGTCGAAGAAGCTCACGCCCGATGACATCTCCGGCGGAACGTTCACGCTCTCCAATGCCGGCAACTACGGCGTCGACCTCATGCAGTCGATCATCAACCAGCCTCAAGTCGGCATCCTGAGCATCACCAGCGTGAAGAAGAAGCCGGTCGTCATCGAGCACCCGTCGGGCGAAGAGAGCATCGCCATCCGGCCGATGGGCATGATCGGCCTGTCGTGGGATCATCGGGCGTTCGACGGTGCCTACGCCGCAAGCTTCCTCCACGAGGTCAAGAAGAACCTCGAAACCCGTGATTGGGGCGCCGAGCTCTAAGCGGCCGGCGATGGTGTTCCGATGCTGAACGTCCGGTGGCTCGGCCGGGTGCCCTACGAGGAGGCGCTCGACCTTCAGCGTGCGCTGTTCCGCGGTGCGTCCGACCATCTTCTGCTGCTGGAACACCCGCCGACGTACACCCTCGGTGTGCGGGCTGATCGGGCCAACGTCCTGGTCGATCCGCGCTCTGTCGGCGCAGCGTTGGTCACGGCCGATCGCGGTGGCGACGTCACGTACCACGGTCCGGGTCAGCTCGTCGGATACCCGGTCCTTTCCGTGGCCGGCAAGCGCGGCGGTGGGATGGCCGACACCGTGGCGTACGTCAGCGCCGTCGAGCAGTTGGTCATCAATACCTGCACGTCGCTCGGGCTCACCGATGTCGGTCGTCTCCGCGGCAGGAACGGTGTCTGGGTCGCCCCGACCTCCGCGTCCCCGAGGAAGATCGCCGCAGTCGGGGTTCGTCTGAGTCGGGGTCGATCGATGCACGGGTTCTCGCTGAATGTCGATCGTGACGTGCTCTCGATGTTCGAACACATCGTTCCGTGCGGCATCACCGACCTCGGCGTCACCTCGTTTGCCGCTGAAGGGATCGACGTATCGATGCAGCAGGTCGTCGACGCCGTCGTCGCGGTCGCCAGGACGACGACATGGGCGGCCGCAGGTCTCACCCGCGCCGATGTCGTGTGGCGTGAGCGACCCGAGGACCTCTCGCCGTTCTCGCGAGGCGCTGGCCCCGGGTCGAAGGCACTCGGTCGCCTCGCGCAGGCCGGCGTGGAGACGTCAAGCGCGCTTGCGATCTCTGAACGCAAACCGGAATGGCTCCGGGTTAAGGCGAACATGGGTCCGGAGTACCGGGCGCTGAAAAAGACCGTTGCCGACCTCCGCCTCGTCACGGTGTGCGAAGAGGCCGGATGCCCGAACATCTTCGACTGCTGGAACGCCGGCACGGCGACCTTCATGGTCTTGGGCGAACGGTGCACGCGTGCCTGCGGGTTTTGTCTCGTCGACACCTCCAAGCCACTCGCCCCCGACACCGATGAGCCGAGCCGCGTGGCCGATGCCGTCGAACGGATGCGGCTGCGTCACGCCGTGCTCACCATGGTCGCCCGCGACGACCTGGCCGATGGGGGAGCAGCCCACGTGGCTCAATGCATCCGCGCAATCCGTGAACGGTCGTCAGACGCCCGCGTCGAGGTGCTGATCTCTGATCTCAAGGGTTCGGTCGCATCGTTCCAGACGATCGTCGATGCCGGGCCGGACGTGCTCAACCACAACCTCGAAACGGTGGCCCGTCTCCAACGGGCTGTGCGCCCGAGCGCGGGCTACGCGCGTTCGCTCTCGCTGCTCTCCCGCTCGGCAGCGGCCGGGCTCGTCACGAAGTCGGGTGTGATGGTCGGACTCGGCGAAACCGCCGACGAAGTTCGTGAGGCGATGGTTGATCTCCGCAGTGTCGGCGTGAGCATCCTCACGATCGGGCAGTACCTGCGTCCCACGTCGACCCACCTTCCTGTTGCCCGCTGGTGGGCGCCCGAAGAGTTCGATGATCTGCGCACATATGGTCAGTCACTCGGCTTCGCCCATGTCGAGGCGTCACCGCTCACCCGGTCGAGCTATCACGCCTCGAACGGTGCCGATGCCGTGGCCCGGCCGACCGGTGGACCGGTTTCGGTGTCGCTCAGCCCGTCGCGCCGCTGACGCGGGTATCGGTCAGCGGATCGAGAGATCGGCCGAGGAGTAACCGGCGGGTTCGTTCCCGACGACGTCAACGGTCAAGCGCCCGTTTGCTGGGAGGACCACACTGCGTGTCGCGCCGGTGCTCACGTTCGTGGTGACGATGGGAGAGAGGTTGCCCCCACATATGGGGCTAAACACCTCCCAACGTCGCTCGGAGGTGTTCAGCCCCTAAGGATTGGGGCAACCTCTCTCCCAACGCGCAATCGCGCCTACAGGAGGCGCTTGCGGATCTGCGCGCCGAGCTGCTCGATCGAGAACACGATGACGAACGTGGAGATCACGAACGCGCCGACCGTCTGGAACGGGTTCGGGAGGAACCCGGTCTGGGTGAACAGATAGCCGACGCCGACACCGGCGATCGTGCCGAGAAGCACGCCTCCCCGCACACAGATGTCGACGCAGTACAGCGCGTTCGCCACGATCATCGGCACCGCTGACGGAACCACGGCACCGATGACCTCTTGGCCTTTCGTTGCTCCCGAGGCTCGCAGGGCTTCCTGCGCGCCTGCGCCGAGTCCGTCGAGATCGTCGGCGGTCAGTTTGGCGATGAAGGCGAAGGTTCCGAGGGCCATCGCTGCCGCCGCCGGGAAGGGCGACTGGATTCCGAGGGCCGAGACGAAGAAGAACACCAACGCGATGTCAGGGATGCTGCGCACCCCCACCAACAACGTGCGGAAGAAGAATGCGACGGGGCGACCTGGGGTTGTCGACCGAGCGATCAGGAACGCTGCGGGGATGGCGAAGGTGACCGCAAGGAATGCCGCGCCACCGGCGATGAAGATCGTGTCGCGCCATGCGTGCCACCAGGCCGAGTGGCCCGACAGGAGCTCGCCCTTGTAGAGGTAGCCGACCGTGTTCCAGTCGGGCCAGTACTTGCCGATCTGCGACAGGCCCTTCAGGGGGATCGCCGCAGCTTGGGGAAGGGGAACGGGGATGCCGAACGGCCGCAGGGTGCGAATGCCGAGCAGGCCCGTCGAGAGCATGCAGTAGAGCCACAGACCGATGCCGCCCCAGACGAATCCGAGAAACCCGAGCCTCTGGACCGTCCAGGGCGGGGTCAGCGAAACTGGTGCGCCCGGGATGGGCGCCAGGGTCGTGCCTTCACGGGCTTCGCGCGACATACGTGCTTCCGCGCCCTTGAGGTGGTTGCGGACCCTCGACGAGAACAGCTCGACGATGATGATGACTGCGGCCAGCGACAGCGCGGTGGCCATGCCCAGCGGGTAACGGGTGGCGTTCTTGAGGTCGCTCTGCAGCAGCAGGCCGATGCCGCCGGCACCGACGAATCCGAGTACGGCTGAAGCACGCAGGTTGATGTCGAAGCGGTACAGGATGTTGTTGACCCAGCTGGGCGTGACCTGGGGGAGCACTGCGTTGTAGATCACCTGGAGTCGGGTCGCTCCGGCAGCTCGAGCCGCTTCGAGCGGCTTCTCGTCGATCTCCTCGATGCGATCGGCGAGCAGCTTGCCGAGCATGCCGATCGAATGAACGGCCAACGCCAAGACTCCCGCCTTCTCGCCGATCGAGGCGATCAAAACGAAGACAGTGGCGAAGACGATCTCGGGCGTCGCCCGGCAGAACGAGATGAGGGCGCGCGCCGCAGAGGCGACGTAACGGTGCGGCGTGGTGTTGCGGGCTGCGGCGAGTCCGACCGGGAACGACAGGATGGCGGCGAAGCCGGTTCCGGCCCAGGCCATCAGCAGCGTGCGGAACAGCGCATTGGCGGTCACTCCCCACTCGCTGCGAGGGTCCAGCCCGTCGGAGTTGGTCGAGGTGAAGGTCGGCGGCAGGGCTCTGCTGAGGTAGCCGTCCTTGCGGAACAGACCGCTGACGAGCTCGCCGGGAGCGAAGTCGAGCGATCTCACGAAGTAGAGGCCGAGCCCGATGGAGCCGAGGGCCAGAGCGATCTTGATCGCTCGCTGGGGCGTCCACGGTGGCGAGAGCCGCCGCGCCGCGGTGCCGCGTGGTGTTACGGCGGTCATGCGATGCTGTTTGCCGCGAGTTCGGGGTCGCGTTGAGCCAACGACAGATCGAGCAGTGCCATCTCCTGGTCGGTGGCACCGACCTGGCGGTAGACCTTCATCGCTTCTTCGGTGTCGATCTCGGCAGAGAGTCGGTCGAGAACCTTCACGCCGTTGCGAAGTCCGACGATCCGTGTCGAGTAGTCGAGGGCAAGGTCAAGTTGATGGAGGCTGCAGATCACGGTGAGGTTGTCCTCTCGGCACACCCTTGTGAGGAGATCCATAACCGAACGACTGGCTTCGGGGTCGAGTGACGCAACGGGTTCGTCGGCGAGGACGAGCTCGGGCCGCTGCATCAGCATTCGGGCGATGCCGACGCGCTGCTGCTGACCGCCGGAGAGGGTGCCCGCACGCTGAAACAACCGGTCGCCGAGTCCGACGCGTTCGAGGTGCTCGGCCGCCTCGGCCCGAAGGGTCTTCGAGTAGGTGACGCAGCCGTACCTCGGTCCTCGGACCCGACCGAGCGCACCCGTGAGCACGTTGTCGATGACGCTGCCCCGTAGCACCAGGTTGAATTGCTGGAAGACGAAGCCGACCCGGCGGCGTAGGGCGCGCAACTCCGCGCCCCGGGCTTCGCCGACGTTCACGTCGAGCACGCTGACGATGCCGTCATCGGGTTTCTGCAGCCCGTTGAGATGGCGAAGCAGCGTCGATTTGCCCGATCCGGAGAGCCCGATGAGGGCGCAGAACTCTCCGGACCGGACGGTGAGATCGACGGCGTCGAGTGCCGTGACCGGCGAGGGACCACCGAAACGTTTGGTGACCTGGGCCAGGCGGACCGTGGCGATGGCTTCGTTCACTGTCGTTCCTTCGGGTTGATGGTCTGCTCGCACTTCGGCCACGGCACTCGGTGCATCACTTCTTGGCCGGGCGGCAGGACGACGGTGCGGCGGGAAGCTTGCAGGCCGCGGCGACGGGCTCGATCCACGAGTCGGAGGTGACGGCCTTCCACGCCGACGACTGGTTGGCGCCGAGAGAGCCCGGTCCGCAACGAGGGGCCGAGCTCGGGCAGTAGTTGTTGGCCTGCAGGTAGAGCGCGTCGATCAGGACGATGGAGTCGACGATCTTCTTGAACAGTGCCGGCGGAAGGTCGGACCGGACCGCCATCGGTGAGTTTGGGATCGGCTTCGACTTGGCGATGATCTTGATGTCGGTCGGCTTCACCGAGGCCGCGGCGCCGCTCGGAAGAGTGGCGATTGCGTCGAAGGCAAATCCGGCGTCGCACGATCCATTGACGACGCCGAGGATGGACTTGTCATGGGCGCCCGCGACGACGTTGGTGATGTCCTTCTGGGAGTCGATGCCGGCATCGGCGAGCATCAGGAAGGGGAAGAGGGTGCCCGAGGTTGACTCGGGGTCGCCGAAGCAGACCTTCTTGCCCTTCACATCAGCAATGGTGTTGATGTCGCTGCGACCTGATTTGGCAAAAAGATATGACTGATAGGTCTCGGACGTACCAAATGATCCGGTCTGGATAGCCGCTCCTTTGATCTTCGCGCCGGATTGTGTTGCGATGTAATACGAGAGCGGACCGTACATGGCGATGTCGACTTTTCCGGCAAGCACGCCTTCGGTGACGCCGGCATAGTCGGTCGTCGCCACCTGCTCGATGGGCAGGCCGACGAGGTCGGAAAGTGCCTTGACGAACGGAGACCAGTTCGTAGCCGTAGCGATTGCATTCTCGGCCGGGACGGGCGCGAAGATCAGTTTCGTGGGTGCCTTCGCCGGGGCCGCGGTGGTCGCCGGGGCGGCGGTCGCTGCTGCCTGCGCCGCAGCGGTCGTCGGCACGGCGGTGGTCGGGGTGGCCGACCACACGTTCTTCGTCCCCTTCTTCGTGCACGTCAGGGTGCCGGAGATCGTGCCGGCGGCCTTGCAGGACTTGCCGGCTGCGGCTTTGGTTGCGGCAAAGGCGGGGGTGGCGGCAAACGTGCCGAGTACCGCGGTTGCGAGGGTGAAGGTGAGGATGCGCTTCATGTGGTGACGGTTCCTTTTGGTCGTGGACGGTCGACCGGCAACGTAGGGACCTTGAATGAACACGATGCGAAGGAGCGCCATCCGTTCGATGAAGTTCGGCCGACCATCGGCTTCGTGGCAGCGGAGTGGGCCGGGAGTGGCACCGCGGGCCAATCGGGCGTGCTGCCTCTGGGATGCATCGAATGTACCTAGGGTGTCGAGGTGGTGTCCCGGATTAGCGTGGAATGTACGAAACCTGAACACTCGACATTTGGCGACTGGTGATGTGATGAGGTCGCTAGTTTGCTCTCAATGGCACACAACGTCGACCCTCTCTCTGAACGGCAGGAGTGGCTGCGAGAACTCTCGTGCGCCCCGGCGGCCGAGTTGGAACTCCTTGCTCAGAAACCGTTGGAGCGCTACGCCGCCAACGTGCTCGAGCTTCGTCGCCCGGAGGTCGGCCTCACCATGGTGACGGGTCGGGTCGGCGGGACCGGCGAGGCGTTCGGCCTCGGCGAGATGACGGTGACCCGCTGCGTCGTCCAGGTCGACGGAGACATGGGGGTCGGCTACGTACGGGGCCGGGACACCGTCCACGCTCGGACGATCGCTGTCCTCGACGCGCTCTTGCAGGGACCTCACGCAGAGGAACTCAAGTCCGAAGTTCTCCGACCGCTTGCCGAGTTGCGTCTCGCACGCGCTGCGCACCACGCCGCGCGAACCGAGGCGACACGGGTCCAGTTCCTCACCATGGTCAGGGGCAGCTGATGACGGTCGCCGTCGAACCAGCATCCTCGCGGCAGGTTCCGAGGGTCGCCCCCGGATTCGTCGACCCCGTTCACGGCGCACAGCTCGGTTTCCGCGTTGCGCTGGACGCGCTCGCCAATCCGGGCATCGTTCATCTCGTCGACGTTGAACTCCCCGACCTCGGGATTCCCGTCGGAGCCCTTTCGATGCTTCTCTCCCTTGTCGACAGTGACACGCCGTTGTGGGCCTCCGCCGCCATCACCGAAAGTGCGCGCGCATACCTTCGATTCCATGCTGGGGCTCGATTCGCCAGCAGCCACAGCTCGTGCGCTTTCGCCTACGTCGCGACCTTGGGGGAACTTCCGCACATCAGCTCGTTCTCGGCTGGGTCGGCGATGTCTCCGGAGGAATCAACCACGATCATCCTTGCGGTCGAAGACTTCGTCGGCGGTGTGCCGGCGTCGCTCGATGGCCCCGGCTGTCGGGAACCCCGCGAGATCGCACCCCGTGGCTTCACCACTTCGCTGTGGGAGCAACTGGCGAAGAACCACGACCGATTCCCCGCAGGTGTGGATCTGCTGCTCGTGTCCGGCCGTCGGATCGTCGGTCTGCCCCGGTCCACCCGAGTCTCGTTGAAAACAACCGATGTGGAGGGCTGATGTACGTAGCAACCAAAGGTGGTGAGGCGGCGATCGCCAATGCTCACCGACTGCTCGAGGAGCGCCGTCGCCCGCGAGACGGGTCGTTCGCTCTCACGGTCGAACAGGTCGTGGACCAGATGTGGCTCGCCGTGTCACGGGTGATGAGCGAGGGGTCCGTCTATGACCCCGAACTCGCCGCTTTGGCCATCATCCAGGCCCAGGGTGACCTCGTGGAAGCGGTCTTCCTCGTACGGGCCTACCGCACAACCCTGCCGCGGTTGAGTGTCAGCGTTCCCCTCGATACGAGGGCAATGCGAGTGGAGAGACGGATCTCGGCGACGTTCAGGGACATCCCAGGGGGCCAGATCCTCGGACCCACGTTCGACTATTCGCACCGGCTCATCGACTTCGAGCGCGCGCCCAGCAGCGAACCCCCGGCCACGACCGGGTCCGATTCGTCGAATGTCGGCCTTCTGCCGCACGTGTTGGACGTCCTTGACCGCGAGGGCCTCATCGAGGCGAATCCGACGCCCGAGACGAACGAATTGGTGACCGACCTCACCCGCGAGCCGCTTGCCTTCCCGGCCGCCCGACCCGTGCGCCTCCAAGCGCTGGCGCGCGGCGACGAGGGCTTCCTCCTGGGACTCGCCTATTCGACGCAACGGGGCTACGGGTCGACGCATCCGTTCGTCGGCGAGATACGGATCGGCGGCGTCGACGTTTCCATCGTTCCCGACGAGCTCGACTTCCCGATCGTCATCGGCGAGATCGACGTGACGGAGTGCGAGATGATCAATCAGTTCCAGGGATCTGCGAGCACGCCCCCGCAGTTCACCCGCGGCTACGGCCTGGCGTACGGACAAGCCGAGCGCAAGACCATGGCGATGTCACTCGTCGACAGGGCTATGCGCGCTGAAGAGCTGGGGGAGGCGTCGCACGGGGAGGCGCCGGCGCAGGACATCGAGTTCGTCGTGAGCCACAGCGACAGCCTCGAAGCGTCGGGATTCGTCCAGCACCTCAAGCTTCCTCATTACGTCGACTTCCAGTCCGAGCTCGTCCTGGTCCGCGGCCTACGCGACGACTGGGAGAAGGCGAACGCCCGATGAACGCACCCGGTACCCGCGCCAACAGTCCCGCGTCGGGCGGTGCGACCGGGTACAACTTCGCCTATCTCGACGAACAGACGAAACGTTCGATCCGTCGGGCGATCCTCAAAGCGGTGGCCGTTCCCGGATACCAAGTGCCGTTCGCCAGCCGCGAGATGCCCCTGCCGTACGGGTGGGGTACCGGCGGAATCCAATGCACCGCTGCGGTCATCGGCCAAGACGACGTGCTGAAGGTGATCGACCAGGGCTCCGACGACACCACCAATGCCGTCTCGATCCGTTCCTTCTTCGCCCGCACGACCGGTGTCGCAACGACCGACCGGACGGATGCGGCCACGATCATCCAGACCCGCCATCGAATTCCCGAGATGGCTCTGCGCGAGGGCCAGGTCCTCGTGTTCCAGGTCCCGATCCCTGAGCCACTTCGATTCCTCGAGCCGCGTGAAACGGCGACCCGCCGCCTGCATGCGACTGCCGACTACTCGCTGATGCACGTCCGCTTGTACGAAGACATCGCGCAACAGGGTCGGGTGACCAGTGCGTACAGCTATCCCGTGATGGTCGACGAGCGTTATCTGATGTCGCCGTCGCCGATCCCGAAGTTCGACAACCCGAAGCTCGACCGCTCGCCTGCGCTCGCCATCTTCGGTGCCGGTCGCGAGAAGCGGATCTACGCGGTGCCGCCGTACACGAAGGTACGCAGCCTCGACTTCGAGGACTATCCGTTCACCATCGAGCACCGGGACCAGCCCTGCGGGTTGTGTGGCGCGACCGACACCTTCCTCGACGAGATCATCGTCGACGACCTCGGCACCCGTCTCTTCGCCTGTTCGGACTCTTATCAGTGTCAGACCAACCTCGCCGGTTCGCCCGCCTCGAAAACGGAGTCGGTGCTGTGACCCCGCTGCTCTCCGTACGCGGACTTACCAAGTTCTACGGATCTCGCGTCGGGTGTAGGGGCGTCGAGTTCGATCTCTTCCCGGGGGAAGTTCTCGGAATCGTCGGGGAGTCCGGCTCCGGCAAGACCACCGTGCTCGCTTCCTGCTCCGGTCGCTTGCAAGGGGTCGAGGGCTCGATCCACTACCGCGACCGCGCTGGCCAGACGACCGAAGTGACGACCGCCGATGAGGTCGAGCTCCGACGACTCGCCCGCACGGAGTGGGGGTTCGTGACGCAAAACGCACGCGACGGCCTGCGCATGCGCGTTTCTGCGGGAGCCAACATCGCCGAACGCCTGATGGACCTCGGAACCCGTCACTACGGATCACTCCGGGCCGCGGCGACGGACTGGCTCGACCGGGTCGAGATCACCGCCGATCGCGTCGACGACCTTCCCCGGCAGTTTTCCGGCGGGATGCAGCAACGGCTGCAGATTGCCCGCACGCTCGCCCCCGGGCCCCGGCTCGTCTTCCTCGACGAGCCGACGGGCGGCCTCGACGTATCCGTGCAGGCCCGGCTGCTCGACCTGCTTCGTTCGCTTGTCCACGACCTCGGTCTTGCCGCGGTGATCGTCACGCATGACCTCGGGGTCGCCCGGTTGCTGGCAGATCGTCTGCTGGTGATGCAGGGTGGCGACGTCGTCGAGCAGGGGCTCACGGATCGGGTGCTCGACGATCCTCGCCATGCCTATACCCAACTCCTCGTCTCCTCGGTACTGGTGCCATGAACTCTGCGCTTCTCGTCCATGATCCGTCCCCAGTCGGGACTTCGGTTCCGATGAACGTGACCGACACAACGGCGATCGCCGTGCGTGGTCTGTCGAAGACGTTCACCCTCTACACCCAGGGCGGTGCGCGACTCCATGTGCTGGAGTCCGTCGACCTCGACGTGTCGGCCGGTGAGTGCATCGCGCTTTCCGGTCCGTCCGGTGCGGGGAAGTCGACGCTGCTCCGCTGCCTCGCGGCGAACTACCAACCGACCGCTGGACAAGTCTGGATCCGTCACGCCGGCGCATTCACCGACGTCGTCACTGCCGAGCCGTCGACCATCATCGACATCCGCCGCCACACGGTCGGATGGGTCAGCCAGTTCCTCCGCGTTATCCCGCGAGTCCCGGCGATCGACATCGTCGGTGAGCCGATACTCGCGCAGGGGCGAAGCGCCGAGGAGGCGCGAGAGGCTTCGGCTGAGTTGCTTCGTCGGCTGAACGTCCCCGAGCGCCTCTGGTCTCTCGCCCCGGCGACCTTCAGCGGCGGCGAGCAGCAGCGCGTGAACGTCGCTCGGGGTCTTGCCGCACGTCACCCGATTCTTCTCGTTGACGAGCCGACGGCTTCACTCGACGAAGCCAATCGCGACGTCGTGGTCGAGCTCCTCGGCGAAGCTCGCCACGCCGGTGCCGCGATCGTCGGGATCTTCCACGACCCGGCCGTGCGCGAGCGGGTCGCCACGAGAGTGTTCACGGTCGACCCGATTCCTGTGAGCGCCGGCGATTCCGTTTCACCCCCCGACGCCAAGGGCAGCCTCCGATGAACAGCTTCGTCATCACGAACATCGACGTCGTGCTGGAGCACGAGATCATCTTCGGGTCGGTTCAGGTCATCGACGGGATCATCACCGACGTAAGCGAAGGTCGGTCCGGCGTTCCATCGGCGATCAACGGCGACGGCGACTACCTCCTCGCGGGTCTGATCGAGATTCACACCGACGCCCTCGAATGGCATCTGCGCCCGCGTCCGCAGTCCATCTGGCCGGCGGCTGCGGCCGTTGCCGGACACGATGCGATGTTGGCGGCGAGCGGCATAACGACGGTGCTCGACTCACTGTGCATCGGCGATCTCGGAGGCGATGGATTCCGGTCGGATATCTTGCGCCAGGCGCTCGACGCCATCACGAGCGCGCAGATGAGCGGGGCGAACCGCATCGATCACAAGTTGCACTATCGCTGCGAGGTCGCCGATGCCCGCACGCCCGGCCTGTTCGAGGACCTCGTCGACAATCCGCTGCTCACTCTGGTGTCGCTGATGGACCACACCCCCGGTGGGCGTCAGTACCGCGACCTCGATCACTTCCGGAGCTCCACCCGGCCGTATCGGACCGATTCCGGTGGCGTCGATGTCGACATCGACACCCATATCGAACGACTGCAGGCGCGCCAGGCCGAGCATTCGATGCCGAACTGGGATCGGATCGCCAAGATGACAACCGAGCGGGGCCTCCCGCTCGCCAGCCACGATGACGCAACCCTTGACGACATTGACCTGGCCGTGCGCAGCGGCGTCACGATCTCCGAGTTTCCGACCAGCGAGATCGCTGCGCGTGGGGCGCGCGCAGCCGGGATGCTCACGGCAGCCGGGGCTCCGAACATCGTCCGGGGGGGTTCTCATTCGGGAAACGTCGCCGCCGCCCACCTCGCCGGATCTGGTGTGCTCGACATCGTCACGAGTGACTACGTGCCGTACTCACTCCTGCACGCTCCGTTCGTGCTGGCCGCGAACGGCGTGCTTCCGCTGGCGGAGGCGATCGGGCTGGTGACGGCTGGACCGGCCCGGGCCGTGCACTTGCACGATCGCGGTCGCATCAGCGCCGGTCTGCGCGCCGATCTCGTTCGGGTGGCCCTGCGCGACGGTGTGCCGATGGTCAACAGTGTCTACAGCGCGGGGCGTCGTGTCGGCTGAACTCCGACCCGACCGCGTCTACTGACCGAGCACAGCGGCGGCGATCTCGTCGGCGAGTTCGGGTGTCGCCGCGACGATCCCACTCCATCGTTTCGTCAGGTCGGTGTCGAACTCGATGGTGCGTCCGCGCACGTCCAAGACCACGCCGCCGGCAAGCGGAAGAAGCACCGCGGCGGCCGCCAGGTCGACGAGTCGGTGGGTGTCACTGCCGGCATCGGCGAAGGCATCCGTCGACCCCTGGAGGACCAGCATCGCTTCGAGACACGTCGTGCTGAGAATTCGTATGCGCGCAGCACGTTCGGTGACACGCCACCAGGCGTCCCGGTTCCGTGGGTGTGGCCTGAGCAACGACACGGCCGCACCATCGAGAGTCCGACGACCGGTGGTCGCCCAGCGACCGGGCGACTGCCGCGGGCCCGAGGCATCAGCCGCCCACGTCCGGCCGGTCTCGAGCCACACGGTTGCCGCGGAGACGAAACGATGATCGTCGGCGAGAGCTGCGCTGAAGCATGACAGCGGCACGTCGGCTGCGGCGTTCGCCGATCCGTCCACCGGGTCGACGACGAGCGTGAGCGATGACCCGCGATCGACGAACCCGATCTCCTCGGACAGCACGTTCACCCCGAACGGAGCGGTGGCCTCGACGATCGCCGCTTCCACGACCCGGTCGAGGTGCATCGTCGGCGTGCCGTCGGCGCCCAGGCCAGTGTCGCGTTCGAGTTCCGAGCGGGTCATCGTCGACAGGCAGAGCGACAGCGCGTCGATGGCCGCGCCGGCGGAAGCGGCGAACACCCGGTGGAGACCGGCGGTTGCTCGGGCCACCTGTGCATGGCGATCGGAGATGGGGCGCAAGGAATCCTCGTTCTTCTCGATGACGGTGACCGGGAACCATGTCGGGTCGCGACGGGGGCGGTCCAACCATGAATCCCCGCTATGAAGCGTCGAGAGACCGAGCGGGTCCGTCAAGTGAACACGCCGCGAACACTCGTGGAGCAGCCGTTCACGCAGTGTTCGCCGTTGCGACTGCACGTACCGGCCTGTGATTCACCTGTTCTCCGTATCGTCACGCTCACTTTCCGGCCCCGATGATCCCAGGAGGATCGAATGACGAACGACCTTGTGCCCAATGATGCCGGTGCCGGCCCGGTGGCCTGGACGATCGATTCGCTCCTCGACGTTCTTTGCGGCGACGTCAAGGAGCACGGTCTTCAGTGCGCGTACGAACTCGCACAACGCGTTCCCGATGACCTCGAACTACAGGTAGCCGGGCTGGTCCACGACGTCGCGCATCGCGTCACGACGGAAGCGATGCACGGCGTCGTGGGCGCCGACATCGTTCGGCCGCTGCTCGGAGACCGCGTCGCCTCGCTCGTGAAGCTCCATGTCGACGCGAAGCGGTATCTGGTAACGGTCGACGCTGAGTATCGGGCGATGCTTTCGTCGGAGAGCGTCCACACCTTGGCCCTGCAGGGAGGTGACATGGACGACAGCGAACGAGCGGCGTTCGAGGCGGAACCTGCAGCCGAAGATGCCCTGGTGCTTCGCCGGGCGGATGAGGCCGCAAAGGTCGAGGGACGAGACGTCCCCGGCCTCGACCACTGGGAAGCGATCCTCCGCCGGGTAGCCGTCACCCGGTGAGCCGTCGGGAGAGAGGTTGCCCCCACATATGGGGGCAGAACACCTCCCAACGTCGCTCGGAGGTGTTTAGCCCCCAAGGATTGGGGCAACCTCTCTCCCAAAAGGCTGCGTCACGAAGCCGGTGAGGTCGTCAGCGGTTCGGCGATCTGCCACGGGCGGCCGTCGAGGAGATCGGTGTTTCGTGACAGCACTTTGTTGGCCGCGTTCTGCGGCTGGAGCGTCATCGTGGTCACTCCCGGGCCGAAGCCGGCGACGGTGATGTCGGGAACGTTGATGGAACCGTCGAACGGTCGTTCGCGCCCCTCGGCCCAAAGCGTCATCCCGGCGGGGAGCGACGTGAGTATTCCGGCCTCGAACCCCGGCGTCGCGCTCGCCGCGACCAGACACATCCGGTTCTCCGCCGAGCGTTCGGCGAGTCCGAGCGTGACCTCCCACGGCTCGGCGATGGAGATGGGCGCGGCCACGATCTGGACGCCGGCGAGCGCCGCCAGTCGGGCGACCTCGGGAACCACGAGGTCGTCGCCGACGATCACCGCCACCCTGCCGAAGGGCAGGTCGATCCACTCCACCGACGATCCGAGCGCCCGGCACCAGTCGGCGTGTCGCGCCGAGGCGTGTAACTGGAGTTGGCGGTGAACGATGCCGGCCGAGCCGATGACCACGCCGACGTGGGCGCCATCGATCGGGAACGACGTGACCGCAAACGCCTCCTGCTCGGCAGTGCGGACTGCCTCGCTGATCGCATCGCTGAGCGCCCGCGTGTCGAGACCTCGGACGTCTTCCTGCTCGAAGAGGCCGCACAACTCGGGAAGCACGATAAGGCGCGCCCCGGCCGCGACGGCCTGGCGCACGACGTCCGCTACAGCGGACGGTTGGGGACCCTTCGGCACCGCAATGGCGGCGACGACAGGAGCGGCATGAAGCGGACATGTGGTGCGGAACCTTGGATCCTCACCGAGACGGCGATACAACTCCGGACGGCGCATGCCCAACCGATCGGGTCCATCCGGTCGGAGCATGGCAGCTTCGACCCCGGCGGCCACCGAGATGTCGGCCACGACGAGCTCTTCTCGGTCGCGGGAGGCCCTGGCGACGACGGTGCCGTCGGGCGCGACTATCTGGCTCTCACCGCCACCATTGAGCGCCGAAGGCGGAACCTTGAGCATCTCGGCAACGGACGCCAGCTTCTCGACCGGCACGATCGGGCCGACCTTGTTGGCGGCGACGACCCACACGCCGTTCTCGGCAGCGCGGACCGGGATGTGCAGCGACGCCTCGTCGGTGGCGAAGGAGTTCAGCGAGTTGAGAAGGAGCTGCGCTCCTCGAACGACGAGAGCGCGTGCCGGCTCGGTGATCACGCCTTCCATGCACGCATAGAGGCCGACTCGTCCGATCGGGAGGTCGAGGACCGGGTTTGGTTTCGACCCCTTCGTGAAGTGGGTGTTCTCGTTGCCCATCAACACGGTCTTGTCGCTGCGGCCGACGAGCGTGCCGTCGGGACCGAGCAGAAGGTTCGAAGTGGTGAGCGGACCGCCCGGAGTGCTATCGCTACGTACACTTACGTTCAGCTGCACGTACATCTGGTGCTGTCGGGAGCGGGCGCCGATCGCGGCGACGAACGGGCCGTCGACGTCGACGGCCACGTTCCACGCGTGCCACGCGTCGTCGTACCAGGCGGCATGGTTCGAGAACTCGGGAAGAACGAGAACCTCGACCCCTTGCGCGGCCGCTTCGTCGACGAGGCGCAGGCAGGTGGCGAGGTTCTCATCGACATCCGTTCCGGCACAGAACTGCGCGGCACCGACTCTCAGCGTCGGGGCGGGTGCAGCGGGACTATCGACCATTGCGCCATGGTACTGAGCGTTGGCCAGCCGGGCCCTTCGGGCGATACCGTGTCCCGTCATGACGAAGAATCCACCGCTCATCGGCGGGGCGAAGCGTAGGAGGCCCGATGCCTGACGTGACCGGCTACCGGGCCAAGTTCGCCGCCATCGTGCCGTCGACGAACACCGTCGTGGAACACGACTTCAACCTGCTCGCGCCGCCTGGGGTCACCATCCACGCCGGGCGCTTCATGATCGATCGGCCGGCGCTGTCCAACGACGAGGAGTTCCTCGATCTGATCAAGCAGGTTCTGGACAACGTCGGCGATGCAGTGGCAAGTGTCAAGACGTGCAAGCCCGACTACTACGTGATGGGCATGTCCGCCGGCACCTTCTGGAACGGCCTCGCTGGCAATCGTGACTTCGAAGCACGAATCGATGGCTACACCGGCGGCGTCCCATGTTCGACCGGCGCGACCGCGTGCCGCGAAGTGCTCACGCGCTTCGGTGTCCGAAGGATCAGTGTGCTCACGCCATACCAGCCGATTGCCGACCGAGAAGTTGCCAACTACTTCACGGAGGCCGGCTTCGATGTGGTGAAGAGCCGCGGTCTGAAATGCCCGAACGCCACGGCGATCGCTGAAGTCACCGAGGATGAGCTCGTCACCGTTCTCAACGACATGAACGTGGCTGACTGCGACGCCATCGTGCAGTGCGGGACGAACCTCTCGATGGTCCGGCTCGCCGCCGAGGCCGAGAAGTTCTTCCGTAAGCCGGTGATCGCCATCAATACCGCCACGCTCTGGCATGCCCTCCGCACCTACGGAATCGACGACCAGCGCCGCGGCTTCGGTCGACTGCTCGAAGAGTTCTAGGCAGTGGTGACGAGCGGCGTCGACGTCGTCATTGCCGGTGCCGGCCCGGTCGGACTCAGTGCGGCCCTCGCGCTCGGGCAAGCGGGGCGATCTGTGGTTCTCGTCACCGATGGACCGGGCCTCTCGACCGAGTCGCGTGCATCGACGTTCCATTCGCCGACGCTCGAGATCCTCGCCGAGCTCGGTCTGGCCGACGAGGTCGTCCGCCGAGGTCTGAAGGCGCCGGAGTTCCAATTCCGAGACCGTGGCGGCGGCGTGGTCGCGTCGTTCGACATGTCCGAGCTGGCCGATGTCACCGCGTTCCCGTTCCGCATCCAGCTGCAGCAGTCGCACTACACCCCGCTGGTCGTCGAGGCGCTGCGGGCGTTTCCGAACGTGCAGGTCGTCTTCGATTCGCCGGTCACCTCCGTGCGCCAGACCAAGGATCTCGTCCACGTCGGAGCAGGTACGCACCAGTTGACTGCAGAGTGGTTGATCGGCGCAGACGGCGCCCACTCGGCCGTGCGCCGGGAGCTCGGCGTGGCGTTCGACGGCATCACCTACGAGGATCGCTACCTCGTGGCCTCGACCACGAACGACTTCCGAGAGCTCCTCCCGGACCTCGCGCACGTCAACTACATCGCTGATCCTCGTGAGTATCTCGTGTTGCTCAACACTCCGCAGGCATGGCGGGCGTTGTTCCCGATCCGCGACGGCGAGACGGATGAACAAGCCCGTGAACCCGATCGTGTTCAAGCACGTCTGCAGGGCATCGCCCCTGTGGCTCGTGGCTACGACGTGCTGCACACGACGCTCTATAAGGTCCATCAGCGGGTGGCCGAGACGTATCGGGTCGGACGCGTCCTGCTTGCCGGCGACGCCGCGCACATCAACAACCCGTTGGGTGGCATGGGAATGAATTCCGGAGTTCACGACTCCTGGTTCTTCGTGAAGACCCTTCTGCGTCAGTGGCGGGGCGAGGCGGGTGTCGACGAGCTCGACCGGGTCGCGGCGTGGCGTCGGAGCGTTTCGGTCGATCACGTCAAGGCCACGACCCACGGGAACTACGCACGGCTCTCGGCAACGGACCCCGCCGAGCGGGCGGCCTATCGCGCCGACATGATCGCCACGGCACGCGATCCCGAGCGGCGCCGTGCGTATCTGTTGCGTACGAGTCTCCTCGAGAGCGTCCGGCACTACGACACCCTCGTGGCCTGAGCGTCCCAGCCGACCGGCATGCCGGACGTCCGAGTCACCGCAACCACCTTCGCTGGACGGTCTGCCAGACTGCTCGTCCTATGCATGAAGCCGATCTCGCTCTGCTCCTGCTCCGCGTGGCCGCCGGCGTGACCATGGCCTATCACGGGCTCAACAAGACGAGGGGACTCGCGGGAACAGCGAAGTGGTTCGAGTCCATGGGCATGCGCCCCGGCGCCGTGCACGCCCGTCTCGCCGCCTTCACCGAGATCGGCGCGGGCCTGGCGCTCGCCGCCGGGCTGCTGACTCCCTTTGCTGGCGCGGCATTTGTCGGCCTGATGCTTGTGGCCGGGATCGTCTCGCACCGCAAGAATGGTTTCTTCATCTTCAACAAGGGTGAGGGCTGGGAGTACGTGATGATGCTCGCCGTCATCGGTCTCTTCCTGGCGATGACGGGAGCCGGCCGGTACTCCCTCGACAACGCCCTGGACATCTCGCTCGACGAGTGGGTCGGGACCGTGATCGGTCTCGGTGGGGCGCTCGGCGGGGCAGCGCTGCTTGGTGTGAGCTGGCGACCCGCGAAAGGCTGACGGGCGCGATGACAACGAACCCCTCCCGCCCCGCACCGCTCGCCAAGCTCGAAGGTCTTCCGGTCTACAAGCCAGGGAAGTCAGCCGAAGCGACGATGGCTGAACACGGCCTCACCTATGCCGCCAAACTCTCGTCGAACGAGAACCCCTTCGGCCCTCTCCCGTCGGTCGTCGCCGCGATCACCTCTGCAGCATCCGATATCAACCGATACCCCGACACCAGTGCGTCGGCTCTCCGCCAGGCGCTCGCCGCCTTCCTCGACGTTCCCGTCGAGCGGGTCACGACCGGGGCAGGGTCGACCGGTGTACTCCTCCAGGCATTGAATGCCTTCTCCGGTCCGGGTGCCGAAGTGGCCTTCAACTGGCGCTCGTTCGAGGCGTACCCGATCTTCTCCCGATCGGTGGGAGCAACCGAGGTCACCGCGCCGCTCAAGGCGCACCGACTCGATCTCACTGCCCTTGCCGAGGTCGTAGGTCCACATACCAAAGTGGTTCTCATCGCGAATCCGAACAACCCCACCGGTACCGTGGCCACAGAAGACGAGCTTCGGGACTTCCTGTCCGTCGTCCGCTCCGATGTGCTCGTGGTGCTCGACGAGGCGTACACCGAGTTCATCGACGAGGGAGCCACCGTGAACGGTGTCACGCTCATCGACGAGTTCCCCAACCTGCTCATCAGCCGGACGATGTCGAAGGCCTATGGCCTCGCCGGGCTCCGTGTCGGCTATGCCGTCGGTCAGCCGACTGTGATCGCCGCGCTCGACAAGGTTGCCGCCCCGTTCGCCGTCACCTCGGTGAGCCAGGCGGCAGCAGTCGCATCGTTCCAGCCGGCAGCACAGGTCGAACTCGCCGCGCGAGTTGCGGTGATCCGGGCCGAGCGAGCGCGGGTCATCCGTGAAGCCCGGTCGTTGGGCTTCGAGGTCCCCGACTCCCAGGCGAACCTCATCTGGCTGCCCGTCGGTGAACGGACCGTCGACGTGTTCACCGCGCTCGAGCGCAATGGTGTCGTGAGCCGGGCCTTCCCCGGTGACGGCGTGCGGATCACCGTCGGCTCCCCGCGCGAAAACGACATGGTCCTCGAAGCCCTTCGGACGGTGTCCCGGTCGTAACGGTCGAACAGCTGGCAACCGCCCTGATCGGCTGTCGGGCGGGACCGACGACTGTCGACACCGCTACCGTAAGGTGATGGCGCAACTGATCAACCCGTCGTCTCTCGCCTCACCGGTCGCCGCCTACAGCCACGGCGCGGTGGTCTCACCGGGGGAGCGGGTGCTCCACACCGCGGGCACGGTGGCAACGCGTCCAGACGGCTCCATCGCCGACACCGTGGGCGAGCAGGCGGCCGATGTGTGGCGCTGGCTGGCGGCGATCTGCGCCGAGGCCGGGATGTCACTGCAGGACACCGTCAGCTACACGACCTATGTCGTCGTGGGCAACGATCTGGGCCCGGTCATGGCGGCCCGCGACGCCGCCCTTGCCGGTCACGCCGCTGCGTCGACCCTGATCGTCGTCCCGACGCTCGCCCGACCGGAGTGGAAAGTCGAGATTGCCCTGATCGCATCGGCCATCTAGTCCCGACCGGGTGGCCGCACGCCGCGGCACTTCAGCACGATGCGGGATCGGTCGATGGACCTCCTATGACCGGTCGGATCACTGCGCCCGGGGAGCAGAGCCGTCGCAGGTCGTGGCGCACCCCCGGTCCCGTGCTCGTCCCGCTCGGCGTCGTGTGGCTCGGCGGGCTCGCGGTGCTCGCGTTGGCTGCCAATCGCGCTGACCCGCAGGTGCTCTTCTTCGACCCCGCCTTCAGCGGTTCCGATCCGAAGTGGTACGTCGGGGCGATCTCCCAGCTGGGCGTGTTGGGATGGGCCGTTGCCGTCCTTTCCGCGGGTTGGTCGGCGTGGTTCGCCCATCACGTCGGACGCCCGAAGGCCGCACGCTTTCTCGCTCGCGGGGCGACGGCGACCGCGGTCCTGCTGTTCGATGACCTGTTCGCCTTCCACGCCGCGGCCGGTGGCATTCTCTCGATCCCGAAGCCTGTTCTTGAGGTGTTGGTCACGATCCCGTGCGGCATCTGGGTTGTCCGTCACCTCGACGATATCCAACGCACGCGGTGGCCACTTCTCTTCGCTTCGGTTTCGTGTCTTGCCCTGTCGATGGCGGTAGAACGGGCGACCGGGAACAGCCTCGGACCTCGCGCGACCATCGCCGAGGACGGCCCGAAGTTCCTCGGGATCCTTGCCTGGGCGACCTACTTCGCACTCACGTCGTTCGATATCGCCCGATCCGTCCTGACCCAGACCCACACCCGCCGACCCGATGAGGTCACTCGGACGGTGGTTGATCCTGAACCCGTGGTGCACCACGCCTCGTGACTATCGCGGGTCCGTCCACCGGCGAGTCACTTGCACCGGGGAGCGGCGCCGCCGACCGGGCGATAGGTTGCAGGCAGACGCGACTCACGTGAGCGCACCGTGTTCTGAGGAGTATTGATGGCGGCGAACGATGACTTCGACCTTTCGTCTCTCTTTCAAGGTCCCGGCGCGGTGCTGTCGGGTGTGCTCGGTGTGGCCGACAATGCGCGAAAGACCGTGGGGGGCGTCATGGAGACGATTGCCTCGCTTCAGCGGGCAGCTGTCGCCGTCGAACAGCTCGTCAGCCGCATGAACCGATTGGTGGACGACCTCGAGATGCCGATGCGCGCCCTCATGCCCGAACTGGAGAAGAGCGTCGCTCGGATGCAGCGCCTTTCCGCAGCCATGGAAGGTCCGCTCGACCGGCTGCTCCCGAGCCTCGAGGCGGCGGTGGGAACGTTTGATCGGGTGGCCCTCAGTCAGCTTCCCGACTCGGTCGAGGAGGCTCGTCAGCAGATGCAGGCACTCATCGAGATGTTCGGCGACATTCCCCGACGTCTGGCCCAGCTGAGTGGCCGGTCCGGGCTGGCCGCGCTGTTTCCGATGAGTGGGCTAGGCGCTTCGCGACCCGCGGCGTCAACGCGCGTCGTGACCGTGCCGTCCGAACCACACACCGACAGGTCGTCCGCGAAGGCGAGCGTCGCCACGAAGAAGCCGGCCGGCCCGACGCGCGTTCCGGCGAGCAAGGGTGGAACATCGATGAAGGTCACCAAGTCGGTGAAAGCGAAGAACGCCGCGCCGACGAAGTCGCGCCGGTCGGCCGCACAGTCCTGACACGAGTCGCCGCCGTTCGGTCGCCCGTCAGGCGGCGTCGGCGGCGATGCCAGTCGGGCTCTGGGCCGGGACGTCGACATCCTCGGGAAGCGGGTCGAGGTCGAAGAACTTCGATGCGGTCAGGAAGTTCCCGATCGGCGCAGTCCCGGACAGCGCCTTCGCCGTGCGGCTGACGGTTCCGACGAGGACGACGGGTTGGAGCCCCTTCGTCTCGGGAGTCTTCAGCGGTCGGAAACTGATGGTCAGATCGCGGAGCTTGCCGGAGCGCAGGCTGAGCTCCACATCGGCCGTGTTGCCGAACCTGTCCTTGCTGAGCACGGTGAAATCCGTCCGAGTGGCCACACCCTCCAGACGCGAAGGCGCAACGGTCACGGCTGGCGCCTTTGCGGTCGTTGCCGTGCCCTTCGGAGCCGTCGGCTTCGCCGCGTTCCACGACGGCACGCTCATCGGAAGCGGGAGTGCCGTGAGGAGCGCAATGGGAATCAGCACCTCATCGGCCACCCCGACCCCTCCGTATGCCCCTTCGCGAATCGTGGTGACATAGCCGTCGACGCCGGACTGCGTCCGAAGATCGGCGGGGAGGCCTATCTGGATCCGCTGGCCCCGAACGCGGACGTTGAAGGGTTCGGCGAGCAGCTTGCCGTCCTGGTCCGGAGCGATATAGCGAAGGTCGGCGCCCCCGGACTCGAGATCAACGAGACCGCTGAGGCGGCCGATGGTCTGCTTGCCGATGCGAACATCGAACGCGATGGTGACGCGGTCGATGAACAACTCGCCGAGCGCCCGACGCGCCGAGATGGTCGGCGTCAGATTGCGCCGGGGCATCGAGATCCGATCGTCGGACCTGGTCAGGGCCGTGATCGTCGTCGGATCGTCCGTTTTCGACGCGGCATCCGCCGAGGCGGCGATGCCGCTTGCACCGGCGAGGACTGCGAATCCCAGCGCCACGCGGCGCAGTCGGCCTCGCGGGCGACGCACATCGAGTGTCTGCATGGGTTCCTCCAGGTGGCGACCTGCCGAGATCAACGGTACTGAACCGCAGGCGCAATGCGAACGAGGGCCGTTCGTCTGCTCGGTTTACAGACCTTCGATGTAGTAGCGCTCCGGAAGGTCGTTCGCCGACCGGAGTGCGAGCCGTGCCCGGGCGAAGAGGGCGTCGACGTCGTCACCGGGACGGGCCACGCTCATGCCGAGGCGCATGTCCACGACGAATTCGCCGTCACGTCCGGCGAGCGGTTCCTCGAGGCGACCGAGCAGGCGGCGGGCGACGATCGGTAGGTCCTCGGCGAAGAGCCAGTTGATCGAGAGGACGGCGAACATGTCCTGATCGACGACACCGGCGATCTCAATGCTGCGGATCGAGGACTCGAGACGTTTGGCAAGAAGGAAAAGGCTGTCGTTGGCTGTTCGACGACCGAGCGTTTCCCGCTGACGGCGAACCCCGCGGAGTTCCACGAACGATACAGCGACCGTCAAGGCGTCGGTCCGGATGCGCTCGATCGTGGCCGCGACGTGTTGGGCGAAGAGCACCCGGTTCGGCAGTCCCGTCACCTTGTCGGTGCCCGGCTCGACGTCGACTGCCACCGGCTGGACGTCGATTTCGGCAGGACGTTCCGTCGACAGCCGACTCGGATCCGTATACCCCTCGACGATCTTGGGCGGACTCCACGACGAAGCACCCTCGGCCGTCGGGAGGCGGTACCTCTCGACCGGTTGCACCGGTCCGGAGGGCTGTGGTGTGACGGTCTCTGCGGTCGGCGCAGGCGCCGGTGTCGACGGTGACGTTGCGGCGATCACGGGTGCGTCGGCAAGGAACATGACGTAGCCAACAGCCTGGCGGTTGGGGTCAAGCACGACGCCCGCGGCACAGACAAGCGTGACGGCGCCGTTGGCATGATCGAAGTCGATCCTCCAGCCCCCGCCCGATTGTTGGGCGGCCAGCGCTGCCTGGCGGAAGGTCTCGACGCTGGTGGTGCCGACGATGCGCATCCACCCTTGACCCTTCGCCGACTCGGGATCGAGGCCGGTCACACGGCTGAGCGGCCCACCGGTGGCGATGCAGTTCCCCCGAGCATCAAGGAACAGGGTGGCAAACGGTGAGAACGCGGCAGCGGCGATGGACGTCGCGAGATCACCCCGCGCGGCGCTGTCGATGATCCGCCTGGCGGCAGCGTCCGTCAGCGTGATGCCGACGCCGAGCACATCGCCGTTCTCGCTCATCGGAGTCGCCCGGACCCCGATGCGAAGGGTCTGTCCGGTCGGATGGACAACCGGCAGGTCGTTCGCGACGGGAGCGGCCTGCACGAAGGCCTGATGGGCGATCGCAGAGATGGCCGGGCCCCAATTTGTCGGGAGTTCTGCGGCGCGCCGACCTTGTGCGTCAACCGGGTCGGTGCCGACCAGGTTGGTCAACGCTCCCGAGGTGACCGCGATGATTCCAGCCCGGTCGAACAGCAGCCTGGCCTCGCCAGCATCCCTGAGCAGGGAGAACACCGACTTCCAGGCCGGCGAGTCGGCGGCTGCTGCGTCGGACGGTGCGGCAGGAGCCTGGGGTTGGTCAGCAAGTTCTGATCGCACGTCCATGTGTATCGGCACGGAGGTGGCGGGGGTTTACGCCTGGTTTTCGCGGACGGCGAGCGATGCCGGCCATCCTGAGCGAACACGTTCATCGCGTTCCCAGGAGGGGATGCAGGCGAGCAGAATGCATGCATGGATAACCTCGCATCGCTGATGATGGTCGGCCTCGGCAAAATGGGGGCGAATATGACCGAGCGGTTGCTCCTCGGTGGTCATCGGGTCGTCGCCTTCGACCGTTCCACGGAAGCCGTCGGAGCGAGCGTGGCCAAAGGAGCGGTTGGGGCAACCTCCCTCGAGGATGGTCTGGCATCGTTGGGCGAGGGACGCAAGATCGTCTGGGTCATGGTGCCTGCGGGGGCGCCGACGCAGGGCACCCTCGATGCCCTCGCCCAGCTCCTGTCGGCCGGCGACATCGTCATCGACGGCGGCAACTCGAACTGGAAGCAGACCCAGGCCCGCGCTGCTGTGCTCGCAGAGCGGGGGATCCTCCTGCTCGACGCGGGCACCTCGGGTGGGGTGTGGGGCCTCGCCAATGGCTACTGCCTCATGGTCGGCGGGCCGGACGAGGCGTACGCCGCGGCGGAGACGATCTTCACGACGCTGGCGCCCGAGAACGGCCTGATGCACGTCGACTCCGCGTCGGGGTCCGGCCACTTCACGAAGATGGTCCACAACGGCATCGAATACGCCATGATGCAGTCCTACGGTGAAGGGCTCGAGATCATCGCCAAGAGTCCGTTCAACGTCGACCAGGCCAAACTGACCGACGTCTGGAATCACGGGTCGGTCGTGCGATCGTGGCTTCTCGAGTTGTTGGCGTCGGCTCTGGAGCGCGACCCGGAACTCGACGACCTCAAGGCCTATGTCGATGATTCCGGTGAAGGCCGTTGGACCGTCGATGCGGCGGTCGAGTTCGGCGCACCGGCGTACACGATCGCCTCGTCGCTGTTCGCCCGTTTCGGATCGCGAGAAGAAAATGCCTACGGTCTCCGGGTGCTCTCCGCGCTTCGCAACGCGTTCGGTGGGCACGCGGTGAAGAAGGCCGACGGATGAGCGTCGCAACGGTGTCTGCGGAAGCAGCCGATCCGGGAACCTCCCCACAGCTCCGCGCGGCCCGTTCGGTGCGTGGCAAGGTCCTCGTCGCGGTCTTGAGCGTTGTCGTCGCCGGCTTCGTGGCCCTCAACGTGTGGGCGGCACGCACCAATGAGTCCGACGCCCGCAAGGCGAAGGAGGCGGCGGTGGTGATGGCCGAGCGGTCCCAGGTGAGCCAAGTGTGGACGGAGACGTCCGACGGCATGACGGCAACCTTCGTCGCCGTCGATCCGGACGACAGCGCACGGGTTTCCTCGATCCGCGCATACCTCCGCAAACAGCGGATACAACACCTCCGCGCCGACTATTCCGATGTTCGCTTCGAGGGTCGCTCTCTTCCGGGTCGTCCGGAGCTCGAATACGGTACGGAGAACCTCAAGCTCAACGTTCGCTACCGCGACGTCGCCGGTGGCGGGGAGTTGCGCTTCATCGGTACAGACGGCGACCGCGACATCATGAAGGCATCGCTGCTCGAATGGTCGGCCGCCGTGCGGCGCGGTTGATGTCCGGGTCACCCGGTTCGACGGGCGGCGCGGGGTCGCCGGCCCCGGGTCAGGGTGGAGTGCCGATCGATCTGCTCGAGGGCATCTCAACGACTCGGGCCATCCGTCGCTACACCGACGAGCCCGTCACTGACGCGCAGCTCGCAACCATCCTTCACGCAGCGACGAGGGCGCCGACGGGCTCGAACCGCCAGCCGTTCCGGTTTCTTGTGCTGCGCGATGGCCCCAACGCGGTCGAGGCGAAGCGGCTCATTGGTGGAGCGGCAAAGGTGATGTGGACGCAAAAACGCGTCCACGACGGCTACGACCGGGGTTCGGGCACGGTGGCGGATTCGCCCAAGGCGCGTATGGAGCGCACGATGCAGCGCTACGTCGACGACTTCGAGCGGGTGCCCGTTCTGGTCCTTCCCTGCCTCGTCCGCTACCGCGAGCCATCGGTGTTCGAGGGATCGTCAATCTACCCCGCCTGCCAAAACCTGTTGTTGGCGGCCCGGGCGATCGGTCTCGGAGGCGTGCTGACCGGCTTCCATCACCGCGTCGAGGGCGAGTTGGTGGAGCTGCTCGGTGTCCCAGCCGATGCGGTGATCCACGCCACCATCACCCTGGGCCATCCGGAGGGCCGTCACGGGCCGGTGCGTCGCCGACCGCTCGCCGAGCTCGTCTACGAAGATTCCTGGGGTGCTTCGCCGAGCTGGGCGGTCGATCCGGAGGGCACGGCGTTCACCTCGGCAGGACCGCCGAAGCGGGTCCGTGAGAGGAGCGAGCGCTCTTCGTGATGGCGCAGGGTCGTCGAGTAATTGCGTTTCGGTGCGCCCCGCTGGCAGCATCTCCTCGTCCCTCCCGTTGAAGCCCCGTTCCGCTGTCCTCCCGGACAGAACCCCGAAAGGATCCGGCGTGCACGTCCGCATCGAGAACGACCGCTGCCAAGGCCATCAGATGTGCGCCATCGCCGCCCCCGAGGTGTTCGGGAGCGACGACTACGGCAACGCCGTACTGCTCATCGACGGGCACGACGTGCCTGAGACCCTGCAGGCCAAGACCCGTCGAGCGGCCGGGAACTGCCCCGAGCTGGCCATCATCATCGAGGACTGAGCCATGACCGATACTGCGAATCCGCTGACCGACTTCGACATCTTCGCCCCTGACTACGTGAAGGACCCCTTCCCGACGATTTCGACGATCCGCGAGTCGGAGTGCCCGATCGCCCACAGCGACCGCTGGGGTGGGTCCTGGCTGCCGACGCGGTATCAAGATGTCGTCGCGATGGCCCAGGAGCATGAGATCTTCTCGTCGCAGGAGATCATCGTGGTCCCGCCGCCGCCGGGCCAGGTCGAAGGTCCGTACTCGGGAGTGAAAGCCCCGCCGATCACCTCGGACCCACCGGATCACCACTGGCACCGCCGGGCAATCCTGCCGACCTTCGCACCGCAGTCCGTGGCTCCCTACGAAGCCACCACTCGCGACTTCTGCAACTCGCTGATCGACCGGTTCATCGACAAGGGAGTGGCTGACGCCGGCACGGACTATGCGCAGCAGATCCCGGTGCGGGTCATCTCCCTCATGCTCGGGGTGCCGACCGACATGTCGGACACCTTCACCGGGTGGGTTCGAGGGGTTCTCGAAACGGGACTCACCGACCCGAAGGTGCGCCTCGAGAGTCGTCTCAACATCATGAACTTCCTGCGCGCACAGCTCGACGACCGCAAGGCCTACCCTCGCGAAGGTGACTTCATCACGAGCCTGTTGGCGCATGAGCACGACGGCCAGAGGGTCGACGAGGACTACGTCATGGGCGTGTGCAACCTCATGCTCGTCGCCGGAATCGACACCACCTGGTCATCGATCGGTGCCTCCCTGTGGCACCTCGCCCAGCACCCGGAGCATCAGCGGCAGTTGCGCGACAACCCGGGCCTTTGGCCGACTGCGGTGGAAGAACTTCTCCGCGCCTACGCCCCGGTCACGATGGCGCGAATCGTGGCTCACGACACCGAGTTCCAGGGATGTCCGATGCACGCCGGTGACCGGGTGCTCATGGCGTTTCCCGCAGCGAACCGTGATCCCCGCCAGTTCGAGAACCCCGACGAGGTCATCCTCGACCGGGAGAACAACCGCCACGTGGCCTTTGGTGCTGGCATCCATCGATGTGCCGGCTCGAACCTCGCCCGCCTCGAGTTGCGGGTCGCCCTCCAGACGTGGATGGCCCGAGTCCCCGAGTTCTCACTCGTCGACCCGGCTTCGGTCACCTGGGCCGGCGGTCAGGTACGCGGACCCCGCGTCTGCATGGTGAAGTTCTGAGCTGAGGCCAAGGTTGTTCACCTGGTCGCCCTCAGGGCGACCAGGACACCAATCTCGCGAGCTATCCGATGGCCGCGAACGGGTGACGACCCGTGAGGTCGTCGATCTGGCGAACGACGGCATGCATGCCGAGCAGCTCGGCTGCCGCACGGGCATCGGCGAGCAGCGGTGCCGCCCGCTCCGCTTCGCCGCGACGGGCCAGCGCCCGCCCCCACCAGTGCTTGGTCCGGGTCGCGAGCGGCGCGGATCGAAGTGCTTCCTCCTGCGCCAGTGCCGCGGCGAAGAGACGATCGGCTCCCGCGTGGTCGCCGTCCACGGCGGCGAGGCTGGCGAGCAGACGGTCGACGGAGCACATCACGTGGGTACCCGACGCGGCGCGGGCCATCTGACCGCCGTAGTCGGCGAGAAGCCTCCGGAGCACGCCGGCGTGTGGCCGCGCATCAACGGTGACGACAGCCCAGGCAAGCGAGCCCAGGGCGAGGATGGTCAGCCACCCACGGCCGACCGCGGCGAAATCGTCCGGCGCAAGCTCGTCGAGCGCCGCCAGGGCATGATCTCTGTGGCCGGCTTCGGCGGCTTCCGCCGCAACGAGCGCACGTGCGACCGGAAACGAGGAGTTCGTCGCGAGGAAGTTGACGGAGAACTGGTAGAGCGTCTCGACGTCGCCGGTCTCCCGGGCGATCCAGTTGCGCTGGATCTGGCAGCCGAGGGCGAAGTTCGTGCTGTGTCCTCCCTGCCCCAACACCTCGTCGACTGCGCGCGCGGCAGCCGACCAGCGGCCGTCGAGGAGCTCGCGCATGGCAATGCGCTGGAACATGGCGCTCTCGTAGGACCACGACGAACGACGGAGTTGCGCGTGGCCGAGCGCGGCGTCCAAGTGGCGCTCAAAGCCGTCCCGGTCGCCAAGCGAGAGGGCGATCTGGGCGAGTACGGCGTCCATCGGTGTGCCGAACGAGTCGGTTCCACCAGGCGTGGCGAAGCGGTCGTACACCTCCGTAGCCTGCCTTGGCTGTTGCATGTACATCAGACCCACGACACAGTCCATGGCAACCTTGCGAGCCTCGGGATCCGCGGGGTCGAGATGCCGAACGATCTCGTGCACACGCGCCGCGTGGTCATCGGGGGTGAGATGGGGTCCGACCCGCTCATTGAGGAGCAGCGTGCTCTCCGCGGCCCACCGGCCGAGCAGGGACGTGTCAGTGATCACGGCGAGAGCCGAGCGGAGGAAGTCGATCCGCTCGAGCCCGGAATCGGACGTGGCGGCTCTCCCCGCGGTTCGCAAGGCCTGGGCCATCCGGTCCTGATCACCGAGCGCTCGTGCGGCAGCGAACGCTTCACGCGAAGCGGCCAGCGAGTTCTGCATGTTCGCGCGCGACGATGCGCGGGCCCGGGCGATCAGCAGGTCGCATCGGAGCGGCGCGTCATCATCCTCGGCCAGGTCGAGCAACTCCAGACCGCGCTCGACCAGCTCGGCCGAGCGTCCGTCGAACACTGTGTGCGCAGCCACTGCGGCGCGGAGGTACCAGTTCGGAGCGGAGGCCGATTGCGCCTCTCCGTGGTGGTGGGCCAACTCGTCGAGATGACGATCGATCGAGAGCGCCCACCGACGCTCCAGCACCGTGACGACATCTCGATGCATTCGCCGTCGTCGTGCCGACGACAGCTCAGCCAACAGGACTTCGCGGACGACAGCGTGCCGGAACTCATACGCGCTCGAGGTATCGACGACGATGCCGGCGGTGACGGCGCGTTCGATGTCATCGAGCGCGTCTCGGCCCAGCACCGCCTCGACGACGTCGGCGTCGAAGCTTCGTCCGATGACGGCGCCGACCCGCAACGCCTGGGTGGTTTCGTCACCGAGTCGGGTGAGTCGCCGACCGATGACCTCGCGCAATCCCTCGGGCAGGGTCGCAGCGATCGCGGACGAACCGGCTCGCCAACGGTTGTCCCCGGGGACGATCGCGCCGGTCTCGGCGAGATGGCGGATCACTTCACCCACGAACAGCGGGTTGCCCGACGTCTGCGCGTGCACAGCGTCAGCAAGGCTTCTCGCTGCGTTGTCGAGCTCATGCCCGGCGAAGGCCCGGAAGAACTCCGAGACGCTCGTTTCGTCGAGGCCATCGAGGACCTCCCGGCGGACGCCATCGACCTGGCGGAGATCGGCCAGAGCTGCGCTGAGTGGGTGCACGCGGTCGAGGTCGGTGTCTCGGTAGGTTCCGATGATCGTGACGCCGGGGTTCGATTGGGCGACGACGTGGCGCAAGGCCACGAGCGACGCCTGATCGATCCATTGGATGTCGTCGAGCACGACAGCGATGGGCGCCGAACGGCGGAGCAGTGCGCTGATGGCGTCGCTGAGAAGGGAAAGGCGCGTCGGCGCATCGAGTTCGACGATCGCGTGTCGATGACCGACTCGTCGCCGCAACGCTGGGACGATGCCGGCGAGCTCTTGCAGGTGCTCCGGGGCAAGATCGCCAAGATCGGAGTCCGAACGTGCATCGATGAGCGGCGCCAACGCCTCGGCCCACGGACGAAAAGCGACAGCAAGATCCTCGTCGCATCGGCCGAGCAGCACCGTCGCATCGGTGCCCGACATGAGGTGGGTCAGTTCGCTGACGAAGCGCGTCTTGCCGATTCCCGGCTCACCGGCGACGAGAAGAGTTCGCCACTCGTCGGACTTCCACATGTCGAGGAGTTCGGCGATAAGCGTTGCCCTCCCGACGAACGGGCCGCGCCGAACAGCGTTGAGCGGGTCAGGGAACACCGTCGCCGAGGTCCGGCCGCCCGGTCGAGCGGCCGGACGGTCCCAGGCCACCCGAACGACTGCCATGGGGGTGCTTCGGCCCTTGAGCGAGTAGTCACCGACCGGCGTCATCTGATGATCGGTTCTGCTGCCCACAAGGACACGTACGACTTCAGCAGCGAGGATCTCCTCAGGTTCCGCGGCAGCGCAGAGCCGCGCCGCCTCGACGACGGGCATGCCGTTCCAGTCGTCGGTTCCGTCCTCGTGGCTTGACGAGACGTCGCCGATCGAGATGCCGACTCTCACCCGGGCGGGTTCCGACGGATACCCCCAGCCGTGTTTCACCGCCGCCTGTTGCATGGCGACGGCTGCGTCGAGCGCTGCGCCGGCTGAGGTGAAGACGGCCATGACGCCGTCACCGAGCGATTTCACCACGCTGCCGTTCGCCTCGACGATGGCTCCGCCGATGTGGCGAAGCAGATCACCGAACCAGGCATCGGCCCGGGTGTCGCCGAGCCGGTCTCGGACCTCGGTCGACGAGACCACGTCGCAGAACACAACGGCCATCGTCGAGGTCGTCATCGTCGTGCTCCGTGTGCTTCCCCCGTCGGAAGGTCCATGACGGTCCAACCCTACGCGACCCACCCGGCACCTGCCTCCGACCGAAGCAGCCGGGTACCCTTCGGCACCTACCGCGTGGCCAACTCCTTGGCCCAGCGGTAGTCGGCCTTGCCCGATGGCGAGCGTTGGATGGCATCGACGAAAACGAATGCCTTGGGCAACTTGTAACGAGCGACGTGACGTTCGGCCTCGGCGAGCAGGTCGGCTTCGCTCGCCGTTGCGCCCTCGGTGAGCCGAACGATGGCGACGACTTCGTTGCCCCAGCGTTCGCTCGGTCGGCCGGCGACGACGACGTCGTACACCGCAGGGTGCGCGATGAGTGCGGCCTCGACCTCCTCGGCGAAGATCTTCTCGCCGCCGGAGTTGATCGTCACCGAGTCGCGTCCGTGCAACTCGACGATCGGCACGCCAAACGTCGCCTCATTGCCGACGAGGAGCTTCGCCCGATCGCCCGGCACGGAGTAGCGGATCCCGGCGACCGTCGGGAAGGTTTTGGCCGTCTTGGCCGGGTCGTTCAGATAGCCGAGGGGGAGGCGTCCGGACTTCGCAAGCCAGCCGAGTCCGTCGTGACCGGGCTCGTGCTCGGCCGTGAGATCTTCGGTGAGCACGTGGTTGCCCGGAGCGGCGGCGAAGGTGCCGGTGGTGGCTCTCGAGGGGTCGCCGGCCGAGATGTTCTGCATCTGGCCGCCTGCTTCCGAGGAACCGATCCCGTCGATGATGAGCAGGTTGGGAAGCGCGCTTAGGAATCGTTGCTTCAACGGAGCGGAGAGCGCGGCGCCGCCCGACAGCATGATTCCGAGAGCGCTGAGGTCATAGGGCGTGCCGGCAGCGTTGGCCCGCTCGATTTCTTCGATGATCGGTCGACCGAATGCGTCGCCGACGATTTGGAGGAACTGCACCCCCTCCCGCTGGCAAACCGTCAGAATGTCGGCGGGGTCGAGGGCGACGGTGTTGTCCTGGAGGACGACGGTGCCGCCTCGATGCCACGAGGTGAACGCGATCCAGTGTCCGGCGCCATGCATGAACGGAGCGGCGGGAAGGGTGACAAGCGGCGGGGTCGCGGTAAGGCCGGCGACGAACGAATCCATGTCGTCGAACTCTGTTCCCGCGCCGACCTTTCGCAAGCTCATCGCCGAAACGGCGATGTCGATCTGACGCCACAGCACGCCCTTGGGCATGCCCGTGGTGCCGCCGGTGTAGAGGATGTAGAGGTCGTCGGCTGACCAGTCGCCACCCATCACCTGCACCTCTGGACGTTCGGGACCCGACCCGGCGAGCGCTGCTTCGTAGTCGACGGCGCCATCGAGGAGGGCGTTCCCGGAACCGTCGTCGACCTGGATGAGGATGTCGAGGCCCGGGAGCTGGTCGCGGATTGCCGCGAGTGTTGGGGCGAATGATGCGCCGTACACCAGGGCCCGGCACTTCGCGTCGGTCAGCAGGTACACCAACTCTTCAGCCACATAGCGGTAGTTCACGTTGAACGGGGCAACCCGCGCCTTGTACGCGCCGAGCATCGATTCCAGGTACTCGTTGCCGTTGTAGAGGTAGATGCCGAGATGGTCCTGGCCCGTCTCGTGGCCGTCGAGGAACTCACGACCGGTCGGGACCGCGACGCCGCGGGACAGGAGGTAGTTCGCGAGTCGTCTGCTGCGATCGGTCACCTCGGACCACGTCCAGGTCCGTCCTCGCCACACGATGCACGGCCGATCGGGGAAGGCCGCAGCTATGGCTTCATGAATGGTGGCTTTGGACGCTTCGATCGGCACACCGTCCAGTCTGGTTGGTGACGGGTGCCACGGCCAGATGAGCTGCGATCGCCCACGGTTGCAGCACGGTCGGGCCAGACTGGGCGCATGTCTATGAGGTCCTCCGTAGGTTCCGTTTCGCTTCGCTCACGCCGGCGTCGGATTCTGGTCGGCGCGCTCACGACCATCGTTGGCGCGTCCCTCGTCTCCTTTGTTCCCTCAGCCGGAGCAGCCGCGAAGAAGGCCCCGCAAATCGTCAAGATCGAAGCGGGCGCCGTCCGCTACGAACCGCGTACCATCACGGTGACGGTTGGCCAACCGGTGGTACTGCGCATCACCAACGCCTCGACAATCGACCATGAGGCGTTGCTGGGCGACGACAAGGTTCAGAAGGCACACGCCGCCGAGATGAAGGACGCGGAAGCGATGGGCCACGACATGGCGAGTCACGGCACGACCACGAAGGCCAAACCCGGCGAGGGGTTCGTGACGATCGCCCCGAAGAAGACCGCCGAGATCCGAACCACGTTCACGAAGGTCGGCCGAACGATCCTCGGCTGTCATCTCAAGGGTCACTATGAGGGCGGCATGCGCCTAACCGTGATCGTCAAGCCGAAGGCGCTCGGCGCGGCCTGACGGGTCTGTGCTGTTCTCGGTCAGGGGTGCAAGCGGGACGCGAAGAACTCCAGGATCTCGTCGCGGATAGCTGCGGTCGGCTCACCGGCTTCGTCGACGAGGGATGTGGTGACGACGCTGTGCGGCACACCGGTCCAGCCCAGGTCGCCCGCCGACGAGTCGGACAGCACCCGTGGGACGAAACGATCACCGAGCGCCTCCGCGAATGCGTCGAAGCGAGCGGCGGTGCAGTACGGGTCACCTTCGAATCGCACGGCCATCACGGTGAGGTCGTCGGCGTCGAGCCGCGCCTTGACCGCCGCCAGTTCAGTCGTCGTGAGGAAGGTCCCGGCGGGATCGTCGAAAGGAAGAGAAGGCTGCGACATCACCGGGGCGAGCACCGATGGCTCGAGCATCATGGTGAGAGCGAAGTTGCCGGTGAAGCACATGCCGATGGCCCCGACGCCCGGACCACCGCAGACCCCATGGGCGTGGGCAGCGAGCTGGCGGAGCCAACGCGCCATCGGGCTCGATTCACCGTTGGCGAATGCCTGAAATTCTCTTCGTACACATACGGATCGCAGCGCCTGTCCGGCGAGTTCCATCGTCGGCTCGGCGCCGTCGAGGCCGAACAGGCTCGGCATCCAAACCGTGAAACCGGCATCACGCACCCAGCGAGCGAAGCGGGCGACGAGCGGCGTGATGCCGGGCATCTCGGTCATCACTACGACGGCGGGTCCAGTTCCGGCAACGTAGACGCGCATCGTCTCGTCGTCGAACGTGAGCTCTCGCCGCGCGAAGTCGAGCAGCGGATCGGTGCCGGGACTGTCTGTCTCGCTCATGCGCCCAGCTTTCCAGAACTGGCATGTTCTTCGTGAGAGAACGAACTCGCCCGGTTCATCGGAATGCGCGACAGTGGACCCATGCCGTCGCCGTTCGATGACCTGCTCACCGATCTGACGAGGGAGTACGACCGTATCGGGGCGATGCTCGACGGTGTGGGGCCGGAACAATGGCACTTGCCATCGGCCGCGCCGGGATGGTCGGTTGCCGACACCGTGTTGCACCTCGCCCTTACCGAGGAAGGTGTTCCGGCCACACTCTCGCGGTCGGGCGATTCCGAGTGGACCAGGCGCGATCGACCGCTCGACGATGTGCTCGAGGATCAGATCCGTTCCTTCGACGTCACTCCGAAGGAGATCTTGGGCCGATGGCAGGCAGCGCGTCGGGCATCGGTGGAGGCGCTTTCGAACGCCGACCCGACCCAACTGTACCGATGGGCAGCGGCGCCCCTACGTCCCCGAACCCTGGCGACGACGAGGCTGGCCGAGCACTGGGCCCACGCGCTCGATATCGCCGAGCCACTCGGCTTGCCGTACGAGGACGACGACCGACTTCGTCACGTTGCCTGGTTGGGTCACGCCACTGTCCCCTACGCCATGCGGCTGCAAGGACTTGAACCGGTTGAGGTGCATTGCACGCTCACGATGCCGAGCGGAGCCACGTTCACCCTTGGCCCCGGCAACGCGCCGAACACCATCATCGGTTCGCTGGGCGCGTTCTGCCGAGTCGGGGCGCGCCGGTTGCCGGCCGGAGAGTCCGGACTCGTCACAGCGGGGCCCGCTGCTGAGGTCGCCCTGCTCCACTTGCGGAACTACGCCGTTTGAGATCCCGCCATTCGACGGCCTGGAGTTTTCAGTCGTGTTCGAGGGCGAGCACGTCAGCGGCGACGCGTTCGAGCTCCTCGGTGATGCCTCCGGGCTGGCCGGCGAGGTCGGCGGCGGGGAGGAGAACGAACTTCGTGTAGCCGGCGTCGATGAACCGACTGATATGTGTGCGTAGTGCCGGGAGGCCGACGGGGAAGAGTTCCGACGGGTCGGTGACATCGGGCCGTCGGGCGCGGATGCGCTCGAGGAAAGGACCGCCGAGCGGGGCGCCTGACGTGTAGACGATGAGCACCCCGAAGTGGTCGGCCTCGATCTCGCGCTCTGCTTCCGCCGCTGCCGCGATGACCCTGGCCTTCAGCTCTGGTGCCTCGGTCGGCGTGATGAATGACGGAAGCCATCCGTCGGCGAGGCGGCCGACGCGCCGTAGTTCGCTCGGCGCTATGCCGCCGAGCCATACGTCGAGCGGCCGAGGGAGAGACGGTCCGATGCGGAGGTTGTCGTAGGAGAAGAACCGTCCGTGATGCGTCACGTCGTCTTCACGCCACAGTCGACGGATCACTTCGAGTGATTCGTTGAAGATCGCTCCGCGGTCCTCCCGCCTCACCCCGAAGGCCTGATGCTCGCGAGGGTCGGCGGCGCCCAGCCCGAAGGCGGGGAGGAGGCGACCGGGACCGGCGAGGAGCGCGATCGACGCGAGTTCCTTGGCGACGAGGACGGGGCTGCGCCCAGGGAGCACCATCACGCTCATCCCCATCTTCAACTTCGTGGTCCTTCCAGCTGTGTACGCCATGAGCGCGCAGGGGTCGGGCGCGTTGCCGGTGAGACGCTCGCTGAACCACACGGAGTCGAACGACAAACGCTCGAGGTCATCGACGAGCTGTGCGTAGCCCGACCCGTCTCCGGGCGCATGCCCGAGTCCCTGCGTTCCGAGACCGTAACCGATGCGAATCTTCACGGCTCTGTTCTACGCGTCATGGCGGGAAAGCGCATGTTTGCGTCATCCTTGACGTCGGAGCCGTCGCCGCGTTGGTAGCAGCACCTGCTCTCCTAACCTGGGGGAATGCCGACGAGCCCCCCTCCCGCCCTTGCGCCCTCGGCCGACCCGTACCTGCACGCATGAGTTTGCCGGCGCGCATGCCGACCATCGTGGCGTCGATGCACCTCCGACGCGTTGGCTCGTCCGACATTGGGAGGGCCGTGGCTTCGATGGCCGTTGACCGGGCGTCACTTGCTCGCACGAAGGGTCTCCGATTCTGGAAACTGCTCGGTACGGGGAGCGGCCGGACCTTCACACCCCGAGATGCCGACCCGACCACGTGGGGGCTGTTCGCAGTGTGGGACTCGATCGAGTCCGCAAGACAGTTCTCGGTGGAGTCGCCCGTGGCGAAACGGTGGGTGACGCACTCCGACGAGCAGTGGGAAGCCTTGCTCCTTCCCTTGGCCTGGAAAGGGACGTGGTCGCGTCGCGATCCCTTTGACGGCGCTGTCCCCGGCGTCGCCGTGCCCGGGCGCGCCGTTGCCGCGGTAACCAGAGCCCGGGTGAAGCCAAGCCAGTGGCGGGCCTTCGCCGCGGCAACGCCGCCGGTTGCTGCGGCCGTGAACGGATCGCCGGGGCTCCGCTACACCGTGGGCATCGGCGAAGCGCCGATCGGCTTGCAGGGGACGTTCTCGCTGTGGGATTCCAACGAAGCTCTGCGGAACTTCGCGTATACAAACGCAGAACATTGCGCCGTGATGACCCGAACTCGCACGGACCGTTGGTATGCGGAGGAGATGTTCGCCCGGTTCGCCGTGCTGGAGAGTTCCGGCACGATCGATGGGCGCGCACTCTGAGATGAAGTCACTCAGTACTCTGCGCGCTTACCACTGGCGTGGCCGTCTTCCAATCGCCGGGCTCGTCGGTTTCGCGACAATCCTGGCGCTCCAGGTCCCGTATCCCCTGCTTTCCGACGAGGGTCAGCGGATCGTCACGATCTGGTCGGTGGTGGCCTTCTTCTGCACGTCGTGTGCACACGCGTGGTGGAGCCGCGGGTTGCCTGCAGCCGTAGCGTTGGTCGGCGTCTGCGTCGGCATCGGCTTCGTCGCCGAACTGATCGGCTCGAAGACCGGTCTGCCGTTCGGGACTTACGACTACACCGACGTCCTCGGGCTGCGGGTGTTCGGCGTGCCGGCCGTCGTGCCCCTCGCCTGGGCCATGTTCGGTTGGCTCGCCCTGCTCTGCGCCCAGCGCGTCGGCGGAGGATGGAGCGGGGCAGCAGTCGGCTCCCTCGTTCTCGTGGCGTGGGACCTGTTCCTCGATCCGCAGATGATCCGCCTCGGCGCCTGGGAATGGCGAGAGACCGCCGGGCCGTGGCTGAACGCGGTCCCGCTGGTGAACTCCGTGGGCTGGTTCGCCGTCGGACTGGTGATGGT
>JANOJN010000227.1:0-4475 GCA_031418775.1 Acidimicrobiia bacterium | reverse complement strand
CGCATCGACCGGCATGGCGGGTGCTTCTTCGGTGACCGCATCGACCGGCATGGCGGGTGCTTCTTCGGTGACAGCATCGATCGGTGCCGACTCGGTCACCGCGGGCTCGGCCACCGCGGACTCGGCCAGGAGAGCGGCAGTGGCAGGCGCGGCCGGCCGCGCCGGGGGGGCCGGGGGGCGCGGGGGCGGCGGCGGAGTCATCCGTCGTGGCGGCGGTGGCATCGTCAGGCCGAGCACCTTCAACAGCGCCGGAATGCGGTTCGAGGCCTGCGCGGCCGTTTCCTTCAGCGACTCGGAGGCGTCGGTGGGCATGCCGACCGGCACGATGTCGCGGCGGAAAGGGGCTTCCGCGGCGGCGGCGATGAGGGCAGCCCACAGATCGCTGCTTGCGGTGGGCGAAAGGGCCTGGTTGGTCTGATCGATGAGATGGGCCTGCACCTCGGCGGGGAGCTTCGCCGCAGGGTCCGGCGCCTTGGTGGTGAGCCGGAGCGCACGGACGAGCTTGCCGACAGCGATGGCCTCGGAGATCTCGGTGGTCCACGCGGTGCGGTCACCCTCGACCCGGCCGTTCATCGCCTCGCGCAGACGGGCCGACATGGTTCGGCTGGCGTCGTCCTTGGCGACCGAGTCGGCCTGCGTCACCAACGCGCGAAGGTCACGCATCCCGGTCGCCGACCCGGCGGCCAATGCGGCCTCAGCCCGATCGCACCAGTCAGCCGAACGCGTCTTCGGAAGCAGGTCCTCGGCCAACGCCAGTAACGCGGCGCCGGGCACCTCGGGCTCTCCGGCAGCGCGACGAGCGGCGTTCTGATCGATGATCGCCTGACGGACTGCAGGGATGCCGCCACGGAAGAGCTGGTCGGCAACCACGCGTTGCTCGGGAGTGAGCGAGTCGATCAGGGCATCGCGATGGGCGCGTCCGGCCGAAAGTCGTTTCGGGCGGTCGTTGCGCTCTGGGCGTGCCGGTCGGTCGGGACGCTCAGGGCGATCTGGTCGATCAGGACGCTCGGCTCGCGGAGGGCGGGCCGGACGGTCGGGGCGTCCGCCGTCGCCGGCCGGGCGATCACGCGCCGGACGGTCGGGACGCGGTCCGCGGTCGGGACGCGGCCCACGGCGCTCGCTGTCGTCCCGGCGGCCACGGCCACCCTCGGCGTATTGCACCCGGACCTGAGGGCCGTCGAGCTCCTTGGCCCGGATCTCGATGGTCTCCGCCTTCTCCCCGGCATGGCGGGGCGGGATGACCGACACGATCCTCAGGCCGTCGAGGAACCGTTCGGCCTCCGCTCGAATGACGTCACCGACCCCGGCGCCGGGATACAGCACGGAGGACTCCACGCTGCCCTTGGGCTGCTTCGCGCCAGCGGCGCGCCAGGTCCAGACCTCTCCGTTATGACTGGTGAGTTCAATGTCGATGCGGTGAGACATAGGCGGACAAAGCTACTCGCTGGGCATTCCCATCCCCGTCGAAACGTCCGCCGAGCGGATTTTTACAGCCCGTCTGCTCGTCGGGCCGGGTCCCTCAATCGCTTTCGCGGAAGGAGCGCGTCGAGTTGCCGACGTCTGCTGTCCTGGGTGCGTCAGACTACGAGCATGAAGCAGTCCTCGCCCGTACCGGTTCCCGCCGTCGCTCTGCCCCGGGGATTCAGCGTGCACGTGGCCAACATCGGGATCAAGGACGACACCGACGACGTCTGCATCATCGCGTCCGACGTACCTGCGTCCGGTGCAGGCGTGTTCACCCAGAGCCGTTTCGCCGGTCCGAGTGTGAATCTGAGCCGACGATCGGTTGCCGATGGGTCCGTACGGGCGTTCTGCGTCATCTCGAAGAACGCAAACGTCGCCAACGGGCGCGTCGGCGCAGAGAACGCGGACGAGGTGCTGAAGTCGGTCGCCGGTGCGATCGGGTGCGCCCCGTACGACGTGGTCCTCGCGTCGACCGGAGTCATCGGTCGTCCGTACCCGATGGACAAGGTCCGTTCGCATCTGAACTCACTCGTGTACCCGTTCGAGTCCACCAACGCGACCGATGCGGCGCGGGCCATCATGACCACCGACACGGTTGCCAAGGTTGCCTACGAAACCGTGGGGGAGGGCAATCAGCAGGCTCGCATCGTCGGCATCGCCAAGGGCGTCGGCATGATCGAGCCGAATATGGCGACGCTGATAGCCCTGTTCTTCACCGATGCCCGACTCTCGCCCGGCGAGCTGCGCCCGATGTTCAAGACGGTCATCGATAAGACCTTCAACTGTCTGTCGATCGACACCGACACCTCGACGTCGGACACCGCGGCGATCATGGCCAACGGCGAGTCCGGTTTCGTCGACCGGGTGGCCTTCGTCGAAGGGCTCGAGCGCGTTGCCCTTTCCCTTACGAAGCAGATCGCCCGTGACGGTGAAGGTGCGACAAAGCTGCTGACGGTGACGGTGGATCGGTCACGAGATGACGTCCAGGCGAAGCGGGTTGCCAAGAGCATCGTCAATTCGCCGCTGGTGAAGACTGCGGTGCACGGCGCCGATCCGAACTGGGGCCGGGTGGCGATGGCCATCGGCAAGTGCGAGGGTGACAGCGACATCAGCCCCGACCGCGTGGTCATCCGTTTCGGGACGCAGGAGGTCTATCCGTCGCAGGTCGACGCTGGCGGGCTCGAGCGGCTGGCGACGTACATGCGCGGTGCCGAGGTGACGATCGGGGTGAGCCTGATGACGGGGAATGCGTCGGCCACGGTCTACGGCTGCGACCTGTCCGCCGGGTACGTGCAAATCAACGGCGAATACACGACCTGATCCTCGTCGCTATGCGCGCCGAGGTCTTCCTCATGATCGCACCACGCGATCCGGCACCGTCGTCATGAGGGCCGCGGTCTACGAGCGCTTCGGTGGACCGATCACGGTGCGGACCGTGGCCGACCCGGACGTGAGGGCGGGGGAAGTCGTGGTCGAGGTTCTTGCCGTCGGCTTGTGCCGGAGCGACCTGCACGGGTGGCGTGGAACCGACCCCGACATCGTGTGCCCTCATGTTGGCGGTCACGAGTTCGTTGGTCGCGTCGTCGCCGTCGGCCACGGGGTGACCCGTAGTGAGCTCGGTGATCGCATCGTGGCGCCGTTCGTGTGCGGCTGCGGACGATGTGAGCCGTGCCTGGCGGGCCAGCACCAGGTGTGCCGGAGCCAGGAGCAGCCCGGCTTCACGCGGTGGGGCGCATTTGCCGGCCTCACCACGATTCCGTTCGCCGACATCAATGCCATGGTGGTTCCCGACGATGTCCCCGACCACGTCGCTGCGCTCGTCGGGTGCCGGGTCTCCACCGCGTATCGCGGGGTCGCCGAACGCAGTCGGCTAGCGGCGGGCGAAGTGCTGTGCGTCCACGGCTGCGGCGGTGTCGGTCTCGCCGCGATTGCGCTCGGCCGAGCGTTGGGCGCTCGTGTCGTCGCCGTCGACGTGAACGATGATGCGCTCGCGTTGGCAAGAACTATGGGCGCCGACGATCTCGTCAACGCCTCGACCGTCGCCGACATCGGGGCGCTGGTGCACGAGATGACGGGTGGCGCGCACGTGTCGGTCGACTGTCTCGGGCACGAGTCGACGATGTCGTCGGCGATCTTCGGCCTGCGACCGCTTGGTCGCCATGTGCAGATCGGCCTCTTCCCCTCTGCGACCGCCGATTTCCCCATCTCGCGGGTGATCCGTGACGAGCTCGAGGTGCTCGGGGTGCACGGCCTCTCGTCGTCTCGCTTCGCCGAGGTGTTCGCCCTCATCACGTCCGGACGGCTCGACCTCGCGCCGATGATCACCCGGACAATCTCGCTCGACGATCTGCCCGACGCCCTTCCCGACATGGGTGGGTTCGCCAACCCGGGCGTGACTGTGGTGACGAGCGGGCTCGGCGGCGACTGAACAGGGGTGGTCGGCGACCATGGCGATCGCGTACCGATGTTCTGCGTGCGCCCCTGGTACCGTCGGCTCCAGCCAACCCTTGGAGGGGCACCTTGGAAACGGACACGACCGCCGAGCCATTTCTGTCCGGCAACTTCGATATCGCCGACCCCCGCTACGTCGAGGATCCGTTTCCTCATTGGGCCGAGGCTCGGGGATGCCCGGTGCACACCACGGGGCAGCGAAGTGGAGCGCATCTCGTCACCGGCTACGCCGCGGTGATCGAAGCGGCCGGCAAGGTCCCGAGCCTGAGCTCGTCGCTGGGCACCTCGGTGTTCCCGACGCTCGACGACCGAACCGACCCCAACCGTCCTCGTTCGATCATCGGCTCGGACCCGCCGATCCACACGCCGGTGCGCCGCACGATGCTGCCGACGTTCGCGCCGGCGATGGTCAAGGAATACGAGCCCATCACCCGGGGGCTGTGTGAGCGCTACCTCGACGAGCTCGGCGACCGCACCCATGTGGACGCCGCGGTCGAGTACGCGCAGCGCATTCCGGCGCGGGTCATCGGGCTCATCCTCGGTGTGGACGAAACGATGAC
>JANOJN010000226.1:0-32314 GCA_031418775.1 Acidimicrobiia bacterium | reverse complement strand
GTTGGCGTTGCCCGTCTCCCCGGGAGCTTTGCTCCGTGGCTACGCCGCCCGGCGGGATACTGGGCGGGTGGAAATCGTTCCGAAACTTCCCGACGACTCGTTGTCGGTCTATGACGCGGCGGGCGGGATGGGGTTCTTCCGGGCTCTGGTCGATGTGTTCTACCGAGAAGTCGCGGCCGACCCGGTCCTGCTGTCGTTGTATCCCGAGCCCCATGACCTCGCCCCGGCCCGGGAGCGGCTGACGCTCTTCCTTGCGCAGTACTGGGGCGGCCCGACGACCTACTCGGATGCGCGCGGCCACCCCCGTCTGCGCATGCGCCACAACCCCTTCGCCATCGGCGAAGCCGAGCGGGACCACTGGCTGGCGGCCATGACGGTTGCGTTGGACGAGCTCGCCCCGGCCCGGGAACTGCGCGAGCGCTTCGAGGGCTACTTCGCCATGAGCGCGGAAGCCATGCGGAACGCCGAGTAGTTCGGCTGCACGGCGGGGATGTTCGCAGCCGGCGTTGCTCCCAGAGCAACGCAAACCCCGGACTACGGGTCAGAACAGCTTGGACACGGCGTGGAGCACAACGCCGATCAGACCGCCGACGATGGTGCCGTTCATGCGGACGAATTGCAGATCACGGCCGATCTGGGTCTCGATGCGCTCCACCGTCTCCTCGGTGTCCCAGCCGTTGACGGTGCTCTCGATGAGCGTCGCGACCTCCGCTCCGGAGGATTCCGCCATGCTCACGACAGCGCGCACGACGCCGTCGTCGACCCGACGGGCGAGCGCGGCATCGTCGGCCAACCGGGCGCCGGCGCGGTGGATTGCGGCGTCTAGGCGCCGACGAAGATCGCTCTCGCGATCGGACAGGTCGGTCTCAATGGCGAGGCGGACGTCGCGCCACGCCCCTCCGACCCAGGCGGCGACCTCGGGACGATCGAGCAACTCCGCCTTCCATGCCTCACCGCGGGCGATCATGGCCGGATCGGTCTGCATCTCGGCGATCAGCCTGGTGATCCCGTTCTCGATCGACTCGCGTACGGGATGCTGGCGATCGTGGCGAACATCGGCCAGCAGCCGCTCGACGCCATCGACGATACGAGCGAACACCCGGTTGTCGATCGTCTCGGGAACCCACCATGGGGACTCCCGCTCGAACTGGGTTCGCAGCGCCGGCAGCTGCGCGCTGAGCATGTCGGCCAGGCGGTCGATCGTGGCGTCGACCAGCGCGGCCTGCCGCCCGTCGGCCAGCGCAACGGTGAGCGTGCGGCCGAGCACCGGTGCGGCCTCGAACTTGGCGAGCCGGGTACGGACCTGGGCGACGAGAAGCTCCTGCACATCGTCGTCGCGCAGCGCCTGGCCGCCGGCGCGAACCGCCCGGGCGGCGAGCTCGCCGACCCGGTCAGCCGACGATGGCTGAGTTGCCCATGAAGCCAGCCGAGCTGCTGGTCGGAATGCGCGAACGCGCTCTTCGAGAACCGACGGAACGAGGAAGTTCGACCGTACGAACTCCCCCAGCCCTCGCCCGATCTCGACCTTGCGCTTCGCGATGATCGCCGTGTGCGGTATCGGGAGATGGAGCGGGTGGCGGAACAGAGCCGTGACGGCGAACCAGTCGGCGAGGCCGCCGACCATCGCCGCTTCCGCGAAGGCGCGGACGTAGCCGACCCACGGGCGCCCGTCCTCGAACGAACGCGCCACGACGAAGATGACGGCGGCGACAACGAGCATCGACAGCGCAACGGCCTTGGCGCGGCGCAGCGCGCCACGCTGGGCATCGATCGACGGCCCACCGGGACTCGTCGGCGGCGGAGTGGAAGGGCTCGTCATGCTCGGTCGAGGAGGTGCCCCGCCTTGAGCCGTCGCTCCAGAGTGTGCTCGAGCGCGACCGTGCCCAATCGCTCGACCTCGTGCACCACGGCGGAGTCCGGCTCCCGCAGTGCAGCGCTCAATTGGCCGCCGAGCACACGTCGGAGCAATGCGAGAGCCTCGGGCGACACACGCGCACCCAGTGAGCACGAGCGGCAGGTCACCCCACCGGCGGCGGCATCGAACCCCACCAGCAGATCGGTAGCCCCACATCGCACACACGAGTCGAGCGACGGTTCGTAGCCTTCGTGGCTGAGCAGTTTCCAGTAGAACGCTCCGACGAGCAGCGGGGTGTTCTTGTCGTTCAGGGACCGGAGCGCACCGACGAGCATCTTGAACAGACGCTCGTCCTGCTGGCCCTCGACGGCAACGTGATCAACAGCCTCGAGCAGCGCCGTGGCCTTGGTTAGTCGATCGAGATCCTCGCGGATGGCCCGGAACGGTTCGATCGTTTCGGCCTGGCTCACAATGTCGAGGTCTCCGCGCCCGGCGAACATGAGCAGCGACACGTGCGTGAGCGGTTCGAGCCGGGCCCCGATGCGGCTCTTCGTCTTCCGCACGCCCTTGGCGACGCCGCGGACCTTGCCCCGCGAGTCACTAAGCATACTTATGATCCGGTCAGATTCGCCGAGTTTGTAGGTTCGCAGAACAACGGCGCTGCAGCGGTAGAGGCTCACTACGCGCGGCCCAAGTGTTCCGGGAAACCGACGAGGCGAGCAGTGAAGCGCAGCGGCGCAGCGCAGCGCAATAGGTACGGGCTCACGACGCACGACCTGGCGTGGTGAGGAAACCGACGAGGCGAGCAGTGAAGCGCAGCGGCGCAGCGCAGCGAAATAGGTACAGACTCATGACTGCGGCCGAGCCATGTCAGACCGGTTCGATGCCGCCGAAACGACGGGCCCGACCCTGGTACTCGCGGACGGCATCGTAGAGGTCCTCGCGACGGAAGTCGGGCCACAGCACCTCGGTGAAGACCAGCTCCGAGTAGGCGAGCTGCCACAGCAGGAAGTTCGACGTACGGAACTCACCGGAGGTGCGGACCATCAGCTCGGGATCGGGCATGTCCGGGGCGTAGAGGTACTTGGCGATGAGTTTCTCGTCGACATCACCACTGCGCACACCGTCGTCGATCATCCGGGCAATCCCATCGACGAGCTCCGCCCGGCCCCCGTAGTTGAAGGCGAACGACAACGTCATCCGACGGTTGCTCGCCGTGAGCGCCTCGGCCTCCTCGATCTGGCGGATGAGACGCTTCGGCACCCGCCAGTTCCGACGACCGATGAAGCGGACCCGCACACCGAGCTCGTTCAGCTCATCACGGCGGCGGGTGAGGATCGACTCGTTGAAGTTCATGAGGTAGCGGACCTCGTCGACCGGGCGACGCCAGTTCTCGGTGGAGAACGCGTAGACCGTGAACCACTTGGTGCCGAGGGTCAGCGCCCCCTGCACGGCGTCGAAGAGCGCCTCCTCCCCTGCTCCGTGGCCGTCGGTCCGGGGAAGTCCGCGGCGGCTCGCCCACCTGCCGTTGCCGTCCATCACTGCGGCGATGTGCACGGGGATGCGCGTCGGGTCGACTCCCGGCGGGAGTTCTCGGCCAACTGGCGCGGTCGATGCCGCTGTCGGGATCCGGGGGCCACGATTGCGCCTCACGCCTCTCACGGTACCCCCCGCTCCTCCCACCATCGGGACAACCGCTCCGGTCATCGGACCCTTTCCCTCGCCGCCGGACTGTCACTCGGGTCGACCAGAATGGTGCGCCTCATGGCGCACTCCGTTCCCTCCGCGACCGAACCGGCCGTCGCATGACCACCGCCACCGCGCCATGACCACGCCCTCCGAAGTCACGGACGCGCTGCGCCGCGTCACCTCGCAACTGCCGGGCGGCGGCGAGGTCCGTGAAGGACAGGCGGCAATGGCAGAAGCCGTGGTGGCAGCGATTCGCAAGGAACGACACCTCGTCGTCCAGGCGGGTACGGGTACGGGGAAGTCGCTCGGCTATCTGGTGCCGGCACTGCTGTCCGGGAAGCGGATCGTGGTGTCAACCGCCACGATCGCCCTGCAGGACCAGCTCGCCGCGAAGGACCTGCCATTCCTCGCCAAGACGTTGGGCGTGCCGTTCACCTTCGCCCTGCTGAAGGGTCGGAGCAACTACTTCTGCCTCCAGAAAGCGGCCGAGCTCCTCCAATCGAGCAACCAGGGCGAGCTCTCGCTCCCCGACGACGACTCCGGGCCGCGGCGCGCGAGCCGGGCTGACATCGTCCACGAGGTGACGGAACTGGCGACCTGGTCGGCCACGACGCAAACGGGAGACCGCGCCGAGCTGACCAAGGAACCGAGCGTCGCCGCCTGGTCCGCAGTGAGCGTCAGCGCCGGCGAGTGCCCGGGGGCGTCGAAATGCCCGATCGGCGAGGCCTGCTTCGCCGAGAAGGCCCGCCAACGGGCATCGACGGCCGACGTGGTCGTGGTCAACACCCATCTGTATGCCCAACATGTGCGCACTGGCGGCTACGTGCTCCCCGACCACGACATCGTGATCTTCGACGAGGCGCACGAGGTGGAGGACATCGTCGCCGACGGTCTTGGCATCGAGATCTCGTCCGGACGCTTCTCGTTCCTTGCCGGCCGCGCCCGACAGGTCGTCGCCGATTTCGACGCTGCGGTGAACCTGGTCGACGTCGGCACCCGTCTCGACCGGGCACTCGAAGGGCACAGCGGCCAGCGACTCGTTGTCGGCCCGGCCGCCGTTCCCGAGATTCGCGACGTCCTGGTCCTCGCCATGGATCGCGTCAACCGGGCCATGTCGACCCTCCGAGGAGTCCCGGACACCGACACCGGCGGCGTCGCCGCCCGCAAACAGCGAGCGATCCAGGCGGCGACCGGACTGCTCGACGAGCTCACCCTGGCCTCTGAGCTCGGCGCGGTGCGCGAGGTCCCGGCGATGGCGGCTGTGACCGACGACGGCGGCGACTCGACGGCGCGTCCGAAGTTCGACCTCGGGGAACGGGTGGCCTGGGTCGAGCCGGAAACGCCCACCCGGGGTCCGGTGCTGAGGATCGCTCCGATCGAGATCGGCCCGAGCCTGGCGGCGGCGGTGTTCGAGAACACCGTGTCGATCCTCACCAGTGCCACGGTGCCGGCGAATCTCACGGCCCGGCTCGGCCTGCCCACCGACGACACCGACACACTCGATGTCGGCAGTCCGTTCGACTACGCGCACCAGGCGCTGCTCTATTGCGCCACGCACCTCCCCGATCCCCGCAACGACAAGTACGAAGCGGCGATGCATCGCGAACTCGCCCGGCTCCTCGAGGCCGCCGGCGGACGGACGCTGGCGCTTTTCACCAGCTGGCGTGGCATGCGGGCGGCGGCAGAAGCCATGACGGCCAAGCAGTTCCCCTTTCGGATCCTCACGCAGTCCGAGCTTCCCAAACCGCTGTTGACGAAGGTGTTCGCCGAGGACGAGACGTCCTGCCTGTTCGCCACGATGGGCTACTGGCAGGGCATCGACGTGCCGGGACGCGCGCTGTCAATGGTCGTGATCGACAAGCTTCCCTTTGCCCGACCCGACGAACCACTCCTGGTCGCTCGGCGGGAGAAGTTGGGCGACGCTGCCTTCCGTCTCCTCGACCTTCCCCGCGCCGCGATGCTCCTGGCCCAGGGGTGCGGTCGACTGATCCGTTCATCGAGCGACCGGGGCGTGGTCGCCGTGCTCGATCCTCGGCTCAATTCGGCGAAGTCGTATCGCCACGAACTACTCCAAGCGCTGCCCCCGATGCGGCGCACCCGACACATCGGCGACGTCGAGGCGTTCCTCGCCGAGATCACCGGCACCTGACCGCGGGCCCCTCTCGACCGGTCCGGCTGTCACAGGGGCGCGACGACACTCGCCGTGTCACTTCCCCGGTGTCTGCAGAGCAGCGCTCCTCGGTCCCACCTGCCGCGAGCGCGCTCCTCCGGGAAGGAGCCCTCGATGGCTCACCACGTCACCCCCACCCCCGCATCGACCCGCCTCGGCCCATCCATCGCAGAACGATCGGCGACCGGCCAATCGCCGGCGATCGAGTTTCCCCACGACGCCGCCGACGAAATCGTCCCCATGTTCCGCACGATGCGACGAGGCGTCGTTCTCCTCTTGCTCGACATCGGCCGTCGAGCCGTCGTAGGCCTGGCGGTGCATGGTGCACCTCGCAACGACTTCGAACCGATCGTCGAGTTGCTGGCCTCCCTCGGCGACGGAAAACCCGATGCAGTCATCCTCGGCGTCCTGAGCCACGAAGCATCCCTCCGGGACGAACCGTTCGTCTTCGGCGACGACGCGCTCGACACCTCCGAGCGACTTGCCGTCGACGCCGCCACCGTCCACGCCTGGGCGGAGTTCTCCTGCCGTCTCGAGGCCGAGGGCATCACGCTTCTCGACGTGATCGAGTGCACGCCGTGGAGCTGGGCATCGGTCCACGCCCCGTCGGCGCCGTACCTTGCGAAAGGAGGGGGGCTCGGTCGTCGACCCGAGCGCAGCCAAGGCCTCCGGCGTCAGCGCGTGAGGCCGACGAGATGATCGGCGAGGGCCTCGGGCATCGAAAGGAAGGGCGAATGGCTCGCCGACAGCGTGATCGTGTCCAGCGAACGAGCCGAACCCGAGGCCGATGCGATCAGCGCATCCTGCACCTCGATCGGGATCGTCCGATCCTCTGTGCACCGGATGTAGGTCGCCGGCAACGTTGCGAGCGGATCGCCGCTGATCGCACTCGACATGTTGCCGAGCGGCTGCGGCGAGAGGTTCGCAACGGCAGACGCCGCGTCGTCGTCGGAGCAGTCACCGAAGAACACCGCCCTTGCCGCGGCGACGTCCGACGTGTCGATCGTCGACACGCCGTCTGCGCCGGCGCGGATGAGCGGCCCGAGGAGCGAACGGGAGTGGTCGGCGGGCACGGAGAAGAAGGTCTCGCCCGGGGCCGTCACGATCGCACACAGGTACACCAGGCGCCGAACGCGGGCTGCCGTAACCGGATCGCTTGCGGCCTCGGAGATGACGAGGCCGCCGTAGGAGTGGCCGAGCAGCACCACCGGGCCCGGGGTCGCGGCAATCACCTCGCGGATCCGCTGCGCATCTTCCGCGAGTCCGCCGAGCGGGCCGGAATCGGCACCGTGCCCCGGAAGGTCAGGAGCGATCGCCGACACGCCCTTCGCTTCCAGGGCGGCGACGGTCTTCGCGAAGCACCACCCGCCGTGCCACGCACCATGGACGAGGACAACGGTCGCGGCGGTGGTGGTCGAGGTCACCGGCTCAGTCTGGTCCGCCGAGGGGTCTTCGACGACACACTCCCGCAGAGCCACGCACTGAACACCGTTTCGTCGGGTGCCAGGCACCCTCCGGTATCGTGACGCTTGTGTTCGGGCGATCTCCTCGGCGGTCTCGCCCCGGTCGAAGGCACCACGTTGCGGCATCGGCACTCCTCTCGGCGTTCGTGCTCATCGCCCAGGCCGGTTCCACATCTGCGCAGACCCCGGACACCACACCCACACCGGCCCAGACGACGACCACGACGTCCGTCGCGCCCGAGGCTCCGGCTCCGCTCACGCCAGCCGCCTACGTCGGCGACGTACTCGGCTTCATCGAGCGCTACGCCTATCGCGTGCCGAGCGTCGACTGGTCGGCGATCCGGGCGCGAGCGGAGACGAAGGCGGCTGTCGCCCGCACGATCACCGACACGTACCCGGTGATCACCGAGGCGGTCAAGGCCCTGGGCGATCGACACTCGTCGTTCACCAAACCGGTCGACGCCACGGTGCAGACGCAGGGGAACTTCAACGGGTTCGGGTTCCTCGCGTCGATGCCCAGCCGGGTGGTCGTGACCGTGGCCCCGGGTGGGCCCGCAGCGCGCGGCGGGCTGCGAGTCGGTGACCGGATCGACCGCGTCAACGGCCAGGCCCCGAAGACCATCGGCAACGCGCTGGCCATCCGTAGCGCCGACGGTTCACCGGCCGAGACAGCCGTGCTCAAGGTCGTCCGTCGAGGTGTGAAGCGGGCCATCACGATCACCCTGCGTCGAGGCACCGTCACGTTGGTGAGCGTTCCCGTGTCCGAGCCGCCGCCGAGGGTCATCATCCCACCGGAGCTTGCGTACCTCGACGTGCCCGGCATTGTCGGCGATGCGGCTGCGCAGCGGGCGTTCGCGACGCAGGTCCAGACCGTCATCCGCGAGCTCGACACCGGCTCCCGTTGCGGGTGGATCGTCGACCTTCGACGCAACCGCGGCGGCTACATCTATGCGCTCCTGGCCGGACTCGGGCCGCTGCTCGGCGAAGGGCTCGTGGGTGGTTCCCGCGACGCAAGGGGCGAGGTCACCACCTGGACGTATCGTGCCGGGGCGCTGTTCGCAGGCACCGAATCGACGGTGGGTGTCGACTCGCCCCATGTGCTGCGGCGTGCCGGGGCACCGGTGGCCGTGCTGACGAGCGGCCTCACGGCGAGTGCCGGCGAGGCGTCGGTCATCGGCTTTCGCGCACTCCCGAACGCCAGGAGCTTCGGCGAGCCGACGATCGGACTGACCACGTTCAACGTCCGCAAGACGTTGGCCGACGGTGCCTTCCTCGACATCACTGCGGCGGTCGACGTCGATCGCGTCGGCACGCCCTACGAAGGACCAATCGCCCCGGACGAGCCCGTCGCCATCAACTGGGCGGCGATCAACAACGGCAACGACGCGGTCGTGCAGGCGGCGTCGAACTGGTTGCGCCGCCAGCCGGCCTGCAGCGCCCCCATCGTGCCGTAGTCCGGAATGGGCGGCGCCTCGCGACCGCCGGAAACGCCGCCCACAGGACTTCCTGACACCACTATCCACCGATCGGCGTCACCAGCGGACGGGGTCGACCTCGACGCGGACCCGACCAGGTGGACGTTCGACGTCGGCCAGTACGTCGGCCAGGGCGGACGGAGACGCCGCTCGGACCAGAAACGGGCCCTCCGCAGGTCCGAGTCGGCTGACGAGACCTTCGAGGATGGCGGCTGCGAGCGCGTCGGCCACTGCGGTCGCCCCGGCGCCGCTCACCCGCGCGACGGCTGTCGGCGGCGCGTAGGCCAACGAGGCGAGTGACTCGACGAGCAGCGCCGAGAGGGCGGCCCCGTCGCCGAGGGAAAGGGCCCGGAGGACTGGGTGTTCCGGCTGACGGGTGACCAGGACCACCCGACCGTTCGGCCCGACGAGGCGGGCACACCGGAGCACGAGCGCGACAACGGCATCAGCGGCGCGCATTCGAGGTGCCAGCAGTTCACCGTCGATGTCGAGGGCAACCACCACATCAGCCCGGCCGGCCGTGTGCAGGACGGCTTCCGTCCCGACGAGCACATCGGCGTCGGTGGTCGAGGGTGTCCCCGAGACCACTTCGACAACCGGCCGTTGCGCCAGGGCCTCCAGGTCGTCACGCAGTCTGGACGTGCCCGGGCGAAGGTGCCGGAGCCGACCGCCGCCACAAGACCGGCACACCACCGGTGCGGTGCGCTCGCAGCGACCACACGCCAACTCGAGTGCTTCGGTTCGCTGCTGCATGGCCGAGCCGCACTGCTCGCACTCGGCGAGCGCCCCGCAGCTGCGGCAGTCGAGCAGCTTGGCGCGTCCGCTGCGGTTGAGCAGGCAGACGACCCGGCCGCCTGATCGCAGTGTTGCCGTGAGCCCGGGAGCCACGATCGGTACGCGGCCGGGTTCTTCGGTGCTCCGATCGAGCAGGGCGATGACCGGCCAGCCGGTTCGTTCCCCGCGGCGGTCGTCGGCGACGACGCGACCTTCGGCAAGAGCCAGAGAGTGCGGGCTCGGCACGGCACTCACGAGGAGGCACGGGGCACCGACACGGCGGACCCGCTCGACCACGACTTCTCGGGCGTGCCAGGTGGGAGCTCGTTCGTCCTGGTAGGCCTCGTCATGCTCGTCGAGGACGACGGCCGCACCGAAGTCGACCATCGGGGCCCACGCGGCTGTCCTGGCCCCGACGACGACGGTCCCCGGGACGGCCGCCCGGTCCCACTCGTCGGGGATGACGGCGACAGGGACCCCGAGGCGTCGGAAGCGGCGCGCGAGGTCATGGGCCGTGGCAACCTGCGGCGCAAGGACCAGCAGCCCGCGGTTCCCCGAGGCGCGTGCAGCCTCGATGAGCAGGGGAAATGGATCGGAGACCGGGGCGAGGCGAACGCAGCTCGCGGCTGGCAAGGCGAGGGCTTCGCGGAGCGCCTCGGCGAATCCGGGACCGACGGCCGGGGGCGGCAGCGCGCTGGGATCAAGCGGTCGCCCGGTCCCGACGATTCGGATGGCCCGCTTCGGTGAGGCGATCGCCAGGAAGGTCGCCGGCCGACCCCACCATCGCCACGCCGCCCACCTCGCCAGTGAGAGCACTTCACGGGGCGGTCCGGCCGACGAGACCCGCGTCACGGACAGGAGATGATCGATCGGCACCGCCGGTTCGACGTTGAGACCCACGACCCAAGCGCCGACTCGCCGACCGTGGAGCGGGACACGCAGCATCGTTCCGAGGCGGACGCCGTCCGCTCCGGCGAGCGCGCCGGGGAGCAGGTAGTCGAACGTCTTGTCGATCGCAGGCTCGTCGATGAGCACACGAATGACCCGATCAACCATGGCGCTCACCCGGTCCGAGGTACCGGGCATGCGAAGGGTGGACCGCTCCAGGGGGACGTCAGATCCCGGCCGCGGCCTTGAACGCGTCGAGCTTTGAGGTCTGCTCCCAGGTGAACCCGGGCTCGTTGCGGCCGAAGTGACCGTAGGCCGCGGTCCTCTTGAAGATCGGCTTGCGGAGATCAAGATCACGAATGATGGCAGCCGGACGGAGGTCGAACACGTCGTTCACCGCGGCCGCGATCTTCTCCGGTGCGATCATGTGGGTGCCGAAGGTCTCGACGAGCAGGGAGACGGGCCGGGCAACGCCGATGGCGTAGGCGACCTGCACTTCACAGCGCTCGGCGGCGCCCGATGCGACGACGTGCTTGGCGACCCATCGAGCCGCGTAGGCCGCCGACCGGTCGACCTTCGACGGGTCCTTGCCGGAGAACGCACCGCCACCGTGGCGGGCGGCACCGCCGTAGGTGTCGACGATGATCTTGCGACCGGTGAGGCCGGTGTCGCCGTGGGGGCCGCCGATGACGAAGTTGCCCGTGGGATTGGACAGGAACTTGTACGCGTCGTCGGCGAACTGGGCCGGGATGACCGGCTTGACGACGCGCTCGAGCAGGTCGACGTGCAACTCGTTCTTGAGGTCGATGCCGGACGCATGCTGGGTGGAGATGAGCACAGTGCGCAGGGCAACCGGACGGCCGTCCTCGTAGTCGAACGTGACCTGGGTCTTGCCGTCGGGACGCAGATAGGCGACGGAGCCGTCCTTGCGGACCTTCGTGAGCTGCTCGGCCATGCGGTGCGCCAGCCAGATCGGCAAGGGCATCAGATCGGGGGTCTCGTTGCACGCGTAGCCGAACATCATTCCCTGGTCGCCTGCACCCTGGCTGTCCAACTCGGCGTCGATGTCGTGTTCGGTGCGCATCTCGAACGCCTTGTCGACACCCATGGCGATGTCGGCGGACTGCTCGTCGATCGACACGATCACGCCACACGTGTTGCCGTCGAAGCCCTTACGTGCGTCGTCGTAGCCGATCTCGTTGACGGTCGATCGGGCCAGCTTGGCGATGTCGACGTAGGCGGAGGTCGTGATCTCCCCCGCCACGACGATGAGTCCGGTGGTGAGGAGGGTCTCGCATGCCACCCGGGCCATGGGGTCAGAGGCGATGATGGCGTCGAGCACGGCGTCGGAGACCTGGTCGGCCATCTTGTCCGGGTGACCCTCGGTCACCGACTCGGATGTGAACGTCCAATTGGCCATGGGGAACCCCTTTTTGGTGAAGTCGCCGTGCCGCGTGCACGGTGGTGGTATCCGGAAGAGCGGCGGAAACGCTAGCCGCCGTGCGGTGGTAGGAACAGCGTTGCCGGCCAGAGTGATTCGTCCGGCCCAGGGACGTCGGTCACACGCGGCGGCGTCACGACGGGGAAGCAGCGAGGCAATCGCGAGCGGCGTCGAGGACGGCGTTCGCGATCGTCGCCTTCGAGGCCAGGGCGACCTTCGTCACGGGACCGTCGGCGGCGAAGATCGTGACGGCGTTGGTGTCGTGTTCGAAGCCGACGCCCGGTGCGCTGACGTCGTTGGCCACGATCAGGTTGAGGTTCTTGCGCACCAGCTTGCCGCGGGCGTTCGCCTCGACGTCGTCGGTCTCCGCCGCGAAGCCGACGATGACCTGGCCGGGACGCTTGGCGGCACCGAGGGCGGCGAGTATGTCGACGGTCGGCTCGAGGATGACCTCGGGAACCGAACCGCTTTTTTTGATCTTCGACGACGCCACCGATGACGGCCGGAAGTCCGCGACGGCAGCCGTCATCACGACAATGTCAGCATCGACGGCCGCCGACACCATCGCGTCGTGCATCTCGGCTGCCGTGTTCACCCGTTCGACCAGCGAGGAAGCGGGGGCGTCGAGCCCGACCGTCGACACGATCGTCACCGACGCTCCTCGGGCCGCGGCGGCGTGGGCGATCGCGTACCCCTGCTTCCCGGACGAACGGTTCCCGATGAATCGCACCGGATCGATCGGTTCACGAGTGCCCCCGGCAGAGACGAGGACCCGGACGCCCGCGAGATCACCTGCCGGCGTAACCGCGGTGAGGATCCGGGCCGCTTCGTCGACGATCTCCCACGGCTCACGCAGACGTCCCCGACCGACATCGCCCGAGGCGAGGGCACCGTCGGCAGGATCGAGCACGTAGGCACCGCGACGGCGCAGCGTGGCGAGGTTCTCGACGACGGCCGGGTGCTCCCACATCTCGGTGTGCATGGCCGGGCAGACGAGCACGGGGGCGGCTGTGGCAAGGAGGGTGGCGGTGAGCAAGTCGTCGCTGATCCCCGCCGCGTAGCGACCGATCGTTCGGGCGGTCGCCGGCGCGACGATCACGAGGTCGGCGGAGCGGCCGATCTTCGTGTGCGGGCTCGGATGGACGTCGTCCCACAGCGACGTATGCGCCGCCTCGCTGGCGACGGCGCTGAACGTGACCGCGCCGACGAAACGGAGCGCGTCGTCGGTGAGGACGGGAATGACGTGTGCCCCGGCATCGAAGAGCCGCCGGCAGACCTCGACCGCTTTGTAGGCCGCAATACCCCCGCTGACGCCGAGAACGACGCGCCGGCCGCGGAGGACGGAGAGCAACGGGACGGGTTCGGCCATCAGCCGACCTTGACCGGCGGACCGATCAACGCGCTGGCGTCAGGCCGCGCCGTCGACCGGTGCGACTGGAGCGGCGCCGGGTGCGCCGCGCATGGTCACCTTGTCGGCAGCGATCTCCTCGAGCGCGATCGACAGCGGCTTACGGCTGGTCGAGGCGACCTGCGGCGGCACGATGTTGCCGAGGCCTTCACCGAGGTGGGAGAAGTAGTTGTTGATCTGACGGGCGCGGCGAGATGACACGGTGACGAGCGTGAACTTCGAACCGGCACGCTCGAGGAGAGCCTCGATGGGCGGATCGATCAGGCTGGAGCGGCGCTGTGCCATGGGGGTCCTCTGTGGTCTTGGCGGCCGATCGGCCACACGTTGGTGCGCTGGCGACAGGACCCGGGAGGGCCGGACGCCAGGTGAGATGGGTGCGGTTCAGCCCGCGGAACGGACCAGACGGTGCGTGACAACGATACCAGCGACCTCGTGCACCGCTCGGCCGAGGTCGTCGTTGACCACCACATGGTCCGCGATTCGGTGGCCGACGGCTTCCTCCGCGTCGGCCTTGGCGAGCCGCCTGGCGATCACCGATTCGTCGTCGCCGCGAGCCCGGAGCCGGGCACGCTGGTCCTCCCGGCTCGGCGGTTCGACGAAGATCAGAACGGCGTCGGGGAAGCGCTGGCGCACCTGTTGTGCGCCCTGCACGTCGATTTCGAGCACCACGTCGGAGCCCGCAGGCGGCGTCGGGATCGGCGTGCCGTACAGGTTGCCGAACACCTCAGCGTGTTCGAGGAATCCGTCGGACTCGATGTGGGCGAGGAACGTTGCCCGGTCGACGAACCGGTAGGCGTAGGGGGACTCACCTCCACGGCGAGCACGCGTGGTCCAACTCCGCGAGAGCCACAGCGAAGGATCAGCTTCGACCAGTGCGTCGACGATCGTGCCCTTGCCCGTTCCTGAGGGGCCGGAGAGGACGAAGATCAGCGGTAAGGACGAGCCGTCACTCACTGCCGAGCAGCTCGAGCAACTTCGCCTTCTGCTGTTCGCCCAGCCCTTGCAGTCGCCGCGTTTCGGCGATGCCGACCGTTTCGAGCACCTTGCGCGCCTTCACCTTGCCGAGGCCAGGAAGCGATTCAAGAATCACCAGCACCTTGGTCTTCGCCACGGTGTCGTCGGTCTGGGCCAGCGTGAGCACTTCGGCCAGGGTGACCGACCGCATCTTCAAACGTTCTTTGAGCTCCGCTCGCACCTTGCGGGCCTGTGCAGCCTTGGCCAGCGCAGCATTGCGGGCTTCCTCGGAAAGGATCGGGGGAAGTGCCATGGGGAACACGGTAGTCCGCTCACTTGGCCTAGTTGATGCGGTTGGGCCTGGTGTTACGTATGCCACTTGGCCGAGATCCGGGCGATCAGAACCGAACGGGTGGCGACCGCGCGACGCGAACGCTTCCGCACCGCGGTCCGAAGCACCGACCCGGCGGATACGTTTCACCGCCCGATGGCGCCCTACGACGACGACCGCGTGCGCGGAGGGTACCCGAGCGAGGCCGGGCAGGGGCCGCTCAGGCCAAGGCGTCGGTCACCTCGTTGGCGATCTGCGCCGCGGCGAGGGCTCGGTCGGCGGCCTGGGTCACGGCCCGCCCGATCACGAGCAGCGTGGCACCCCCGATCGCCGCTTCCCTCGGCGTAGCCGCTCGTGCCTGATCGTGCACGTCGACAAGACCCGGCCGGATTCCCGGCACCACCCGTGCCATACGGGGCGCGAGCAGACCGACCTCCTTCAGGTCCGACGCGGCACACACCACGCCTTTGCAGCCTGCCTCCATGGCCAGCCGGAGTCGGTTGCCGAGGATGTGCGACGGGGCCGTGTCGTCGCTCGTGAGGATCGTGACGGCGAGCGGGACGGGCTCGTCGAGGCCGGCGAGGGCGGCACCTTCGAGCATGCCTTCGGTGCCGGCACGGAGCATATCGACGCCGCCATGGGCGTACATCGTGAGATAGGTCGCTCCGAGGGATCCGACCACACGGGCAGCCTTTCCGACGGTGTTGGGGATGTCGACGAGCTTGAGATCGAGGAACACGTCAAAGCCTTCGTCGACAAGACGGTTCACGATGTCGGGTCCTGTGGCGGTGAAGAGCTCCAGGCCGACCTTGGCGACACCGAACCACGGCTTGAGCGATCGGGCGATCTGCATGGCGGCGACGGAGTCGTCGACGTCGAGGGCGAGCGCCAGCCTCGACCGAACGGCGTCGGATGCGCCGGCCTCGCGTATGTGCTCCAGCGTCATGTCGGATTCCCCTCGAAAGCTCTGCGTTCCGTCGTCGTGAACGAACCCATGCTTATCGGGGTCGCGAGGCTTCCGGTGGATGGTCGAGCCAGCACCACACCCGTCGCCACGACCCGCACGCGTCGCCGAGAACACTCTCCGCACTCGCGCCGGGTTCGGCGCTGAGCACCGACGTCTGGTGTTCCGTCGGCCGTTCGGGCAGAGTGCAGCGATGAGTTACCGAGTCGTGCAATGGACCACCGGAAATGTCGGCCGCGCTGCGTTGCGGGGCATCGGCGAACGTGACGACCTGGAACTGGTCGGGCTCTTCGTGACCAACCCGTCGAAGGCCGGCCAGTCCGCAGGGGAACTCGGAGCCGACACGTCGACCCAGGTGCGGGCCACGGCGGCCGTCGACGACATCGTTGCCCTCGAAGCCGACGTGGTCATCCACACCCCGCTTCCGTCCCTGGTCTACGGCGACGATCCGGGCCGCGACGTCGATGACTTCTGCCGTCTGCTCGCTTCGGGAAAGAACGTCATCACCACCGTCGGCTACATGTATCCGGCCGTTCATGGACCGGACCTGGTGGCCCGGTTGGAGGCTGCCTGCGCCGAGGGGAACTCGACGTTTCACGGGACGGGCGCAAATCCCGGTTGGTTCGGTGACGTGCTGCCGCTCACGATGGCGGGCCTGTCGACGCGCGTCGACTGCATCACGGTGCAGGAGATCAGCAATTTCCAGCACTATCCCTCGCCCGAGATCATGTTCGACATGATGAACTTCGGCCGAAGCCCCGAAGACTTCGCGGCCGGTGCCGCCAGGCATCGGCATTGGCTCGACGGCCTCTTCACGGAGGCCGTCACGATGGTGGCGGTCGGTCTGGGTGCCGGCAATCGGATCGACCGGGTCACGTCGGACATGGAGACCTGGCTGGCCGAGGTAGACCTGGACACGGCCGCCGGCACCGTCGCGGCGGGCACGGTGGCGGGCCAACGGTGGCGCTGGGCGGCGATCGTCGACGGCACCCCGCTGGTCGAGCAGGAGACGGTTTGGCGCATGCACGCCGACGCCGCACCGGCATGGCCGGTCGGCGATTGGTCGATCCGCATCGACGGCTCGCCGCGCATGCAGGTCTCACTCCCCCATAGCTGGAACCGCGACGTACTCGGCTCCACCGCGGCCCATGCGCTCAACGCCATCCCATCCGTGGTCGCGGCCGCACCAGGGATCGCCACGTTCCTCGACCTCCCGATGATCGTGGGCCGCGCCCGCCGCTCGACGTCAGGCGTCCGGGACCACGGTCAGTAGACCTCTACCGGGCATGCCGTCGCCAGCGTCGCAAGCTCGGGGTTCCGGGTGAGAAGCGCGACGCCGAGGCTCTCGGCGATGCTGATGCACCACGCGTCGGACGGATGACACGAGAGCGCCGAGATCCGCGGGACGTCCCAGGGCCACAGCGGCCGTAGCTCGACGCCGGATTCGCACACCAGCATCGAAAGCCTGGCCACGTCGGACGGCGTGAAGAATCCCTCGGCACCGAGGGTCTTCAGCATCCGATACGACCGCATGAATTCGCAGGACGGTGCGACGAGTGTCGATGCCTGGGCAAGGCGGGCGTCGAGGCGTTCCACTTCGTCCGAGCCCAAGAGCCCGGACGTGACGCGGTAGACGAGGATCCGGGCGTCGACGACCAGTTCCGTCACGGGGTCTCGTCGCCCGTGAGGGTGGTGATCCTCTCGCTCCCTTTCGACGACAAGCCGCGATAGGACGACGCTCGATGGGAATCGTCGACGAGTTGTCGCCATTCGGTGAACGACTTCGCTCGAACCTGGGCGAGCAGCGCGCTCACGGCGAACGAATTCAGCGACTGGTTCTGCGACTCGGCAGCCTCGACGGCCAGGTCGTGCAGATCGTCGGGCACCCGCAGCGTGAGTTGTCGCATGACATCACGATAGCATCACTGAATACATCGCCATGCAGTCGAGCATGCAACCACCGCGACACTCGCGTCTGCAATTCTCCAGCCTTGGAGATCAGTCCGGCGTTGGTTGAATGGCTCCTCAGCCCGTGGGCCGATCGGGATCATCGGGGGAGCGGAGCTGAAACACGTCGGCGAACGGACGCGGCGTCGGCACGGCGACGATGTACACGACGGTTTCTTCGCCCTCGCCTTCGATGTGGAGCGCACCCGCGGGGATCACCAGCTTGTCGCCCGGCTCGATGGTGAGTCGTTCGCCTGTCTCGCAGTCGAGGATCCAGGTCGTTCCTTCCATGACGTAGCCGTGCACGTCGCAGTCGTGCCAGTGGACGGCCGGCGGAGGCGACGGCTTCGAGATGAACGTTGTCGGCCAGAAGCCGTCTCGGGCGATGTCGGCCATCGCCCCCGAGAGCCCTTCGAAGTGGTTCTTGAGGACGGAGACTCGCACGGGCCAAGTCTTGCGCGTTCGCCGGCCTCACGCCACGGTGCGTCCGTGCGGCGGTATGCGGTCGCCGCCCCCGGCGATTCCTTGATCGGGACGAGTCTTCTCGTCCACGAGTGCAGTCTTCGCAAGAGTTCCCTTCACGTCGAAATACCCCAATTCCCTGTGCTTCGTGCACAGTCAGAAGGATCGACGCGAAAGGAACTTCCGACTCGGTGCACTGCGGTCGCTCAAGAAGTCCATCTGCCGACGCTCGCGCAAACTGATAGCATCAGGTGATGGCGTCAACCCGAACGACCTTCACCCTCGACGATGAGCTTGCTGAGCGGGCACGGGCCCTCGACATCAACATTTCCGCGGCCGCCCGTGATGGCGTCGCCGCAGCTGTTCGTGCCGCACTTGTGGCCAATGACCGTCAGGCGTATCTCGCAAGACCAGAACACGTCGATCCGTTCTGGGCAGAGATCGAGGCCTGGGGCGACGCGTGACACGTGGCGAGGTCTGGCTCACGCAGGTCGGGCGAAAAGCGCGGCCGGTTCTCATCGTGACACGACCCGAAGTGATCGACGTCCGGCAACTGCTAACCGTCGCGGAGATCACAACGCAAATGCGCGGGCTCGGTTCCGAGGTCAACTTCGATCACGAGAGTGTCGGACTCAACCGACCATCGGCCGTCAACTGCGATGGCCTCCACACGATTCCGCAGACCGCGCTTACGAAGCGCATCGGTGCGCTCGGTGAACTCGACATGTTGCGGGTGTGTCAATCGATCAGTTACGCCCTCGGTTGCCATTGATCGCGAGCGCCCGCTACCACCTCGTCGGAGTGACCCTGCGGCCCGCGAGGCTTCAGGTGCGGTGTGCTTGGCCAATGAGGTCGGCAACGCGTGTCTCGCCGTGCGCCTCGCACCAGTCCGTGAGTTCGCGCAATATCCGCGCTGGAGCAGAGGGGTCGAAGAACGCCGCGGTGCCGATCTCAACGGCGTTGGCTCCCGCCAACAGCAACTCCACCGCATGCTCAGCCGATGCCACACCGCCGACGCCGACGATCGGAACATCGGGATAGGCCGCCCGTACGTCGTAGATAGCCCGCACCGCCACCGGACGAATTGCCGGACCGGACACGCCTCCTCCTCCGTTCCCGAGCGCAGGGCGTCGGGTCTCGGTGTCGATCACCAAGCCCATGACCGTGTTGATCAGCACCAGAGCATCGGCGCCGGTATCGATGGCCGCGCCGGCGATGTCGACGATCGACGTGACGTTCGGGCTCAGCTTGATCCAGATCGGCGTTGACGGAAGCGCCTTGCGGACCGCACTCACCACTGCGGTCGTGCCTTCACACGAGTGCCCGAACATGTGGCGGCGATCTTCGAGGTTAGGACAGCTCACGTTCACTTCGATTGCGGTGAGGCCCGATACCTCGCGCAGAGCCGACGCGGCAGTCGCGTAGTCACCGACGCGGAAACCCCAGATCGACGCCACCACGCGAGCGCCGGTCGCCGCGAGACGCGGATAGTCCTCAGCGACCCAGGATGCGACGCCCGGGTTCTGCAGACCGACGGCGTTGATCATCCCGGCGTCGGTGCCGTGCACTCGCGGCGCGGGATTGCCGGCCCACGCCTCGGGCGACAGCGACTTGACGACCACGGCCCCCAGCGACGACAGGTCGACCCAACCGGAGAGCTCGGTGGCGAAACCGGCCGTCCCCGCGGCGGTGAGGATCGGGTTCGGCAGCGACACCGACCCGACCGTCGTCGAGAGATCGACGGACGTGGGCGAAGCACCGCTGCGCCGCCGACGAAGTCGCATGCCTAGGCCAACCATTCCTGAAGCGAGCGCACATTGCTCACCGGTGCGCCAACGTCCGTGCCCCTCACCTAGGCCAACCATTCCTGCAAACTGCGCACAGTGCTCACCGGTGCGCCCACGTCGGGGCAATTCACCTAGGCCAACCATTCCTGCAACGAGCGCACGGAAAAGGGCGTGTTCTTCCACTCGGCGATGCCGCTAGCGGCTGCGACAGCAGCGGCGAGCGTCGTGTGCATCGGCACCTTGTTCACCGTGCAGGCGCGGCGGATGTCGGCACCATCGGAATAGTCGCTCGTGCCGCGCGGCGTGTTGATCACGAGGTTGATTGCGCCGTTGCGAAGGAGGTCGAGGGCAGTCGGCCCATCACCCAGATCGCTGATCTTGCGCACGACCAGATCGATGGGGATCCCCCGCTCCGAAAGGTGAACAGCCGTGCCGGAGGTTGCCACGAGACGCAGGCCGGCGTTGGCGAAGGAACGGGCCACGCCTACGGTGGCGGCCTTGTCGCGGTCATTCACCGAAAGGTACACCGTTCCTTCCGACGGAAGGCGATTCGACGAGGCGAGTTGGCTCTTGGCGTACGCGACACCGAAGGTGCGGTCGATGCCCATGACCTCGCCGGTCGAGCGCATCTCCGGACCGAGCACCGGGTCGACCTCGGGGAAGCGGCTGAAGGGAAGGACCGCTTCCTTCACGCTCACGTGCCCACCGGTCTTCGGTTCCCGGAGGAGCCCTTCGACCCGGAGCTCGGCCAGCGTTGCGCCGACCATCACGCGGCTTGCCACCATCGCCAGTGGGACACCCGTCGCCTTGGCCACGAACGGAACAGTTCGAGAGGCGCGCGGGTTCGCTTCGAGCACATAGACCACGCCCTCACGAACAGCGAATTGGACGTTGATGAGCCCGCGCACGTCGAGGGCGTCGGCGATCGAGCGGGTGTGACGCTCCAGCTCCGAGATCGTAAGTGGACTCAGGGACTGGGGTGGGATGGCGCACGCACTGTCGCCGGAATGAACGCCGGCCTGTTCCACGTGTTCCATGATCCCGCCGATGACGAAGTCACCAGTGGCGTCGCGGATCGCATCGACATCGACCTCGACGGCATCGTCGAGGAAACGGTCGACGAGCACCGGACGCTCGGCCGAGAGCCCGCCCTCCTTGCCCAGCGAGCCGTCCGTGGCCATGTCGGCCATGGCTTTGCGCAAGGCCGAGGCGTCGTTGACGATCTGCATGGCTCTCCCACCGAGCACATACGACGGTCGCACGAGCACGGGGTACCCGACCCGATCGGCAACGGCGAGCGCGCCCTCGATGTCGACGGCAGTGCCGCCGGGCGGCTGCTCGATTCCGAGGCTGTGGCAGAGCTTGTTCCAGCGCTCACGGTCTTCGGCTGCGTCGATCGATGCCGGCGAGGTGCCGGCCACGAGGTGGGCGGGGAGCATGCCGGCGAGCTTGAGCGGGGTCTGCCCGCCGAGGCTCACGATGAGATGATCGGGCTGCTCGCGCTCGATCACGTTCATCACGTCTTCGTAGGTGAGCGGTTCGAAGTAGAGCCGGTCGCTGGTGTCGTAGTCGGTCGAGACCGTCTCCGGGTTGCAGTTGATCATGATGGTCTCGAACCCGGCGTTGCGCAGCGCGTAGGACGCGTGCACGCAGCAGTAGTCGAACTCGATGCCCTGCCCGATGCGATTCGGCCCGGAGCCGAGGATGGCGACCTTCGGCCGATCCGACACGCGGACCTCGTCGTCGTCCTCGTAGGTCGAGTAGTGATAGGGCGTTTTGGCGTCGAACTCGGCGGCGCAGGTGTCGACGGTCTTGAAGGTCGCAACAACGCCGGCCGTGAGGCGCGCCGTGCGCACCTTCGACTCCGGGACCTTCCAGAGGTACCCCAGCTGGGCGTCGGAGAAACCGAGCTGTTTGGCCCGCTTCCACTGCCGCTTGCTCAGCGCGTCGGGCGAGCCGAGCGCGTCGAGGGCGTGGCGCTCCTCCACGATCATCAGGAACTGGTCGAGGAACCACGGGTCGATCTTGTTGACGGCGTGGAGCTCGTCGACGGTCACTCCCCGCCGCAGCGCCTCACCAACAAGGAACAGCCGCTCGGGCGTGGCGATTGCCGTCTGGGCCACGAGTTCCGCCGTTGGTATGTGCACGTAGTTCTCTTCGCCGGGATCGCAGTTGAATCCGTAGCGGCCCTGTTCGAGGGAACGGAAACCTTTCTGGATGGACTCTGTGAAGGTGCGCCCGATGGCCATGGCTTCGCCGACGGACTGCATGCGCGTGCCCAGCTCCCCTGAGGAGCCGGGCAGCTTCTCGAACGCCCACCGCGGGATCTTGGTGACGACATAGTCGATGACCGGCTCGAAGCTGGCGTAGGTGGTCTTGGTGATGTCGTTGGGGATCTCGTCGAGGGTGTAGCCCACGGCGAGCTTGGCGGCGATCTTGGCGATCGGGTACCCCGTTGCTTTCGACGCCAGCGCACTCGATCGCGAGACCCGCGGGTTCATCTCGATGATGACGACGTCACCGTTCTCCGGGTTCACCGCGAACTGCACGTTCGAGCCGCCGGTGTCGACGCCGATGCGTCGGATGCAAGCGAAGGAGAGGTCGCGGAGGTTCTGGTACTCGACGTCGGTCAAGGTGAGGATCGGGGCCACGGTGATGGAGTCGCCGGTGTGCACCCCCATCGGGTCGACGTTCTCGATCCCGCAGATGATCACGCAGTTGTCGGCCTTGTCGCGCACGACTTCGAGCTCGTATTCCTTCCATCCGGCGATGGACCGCTCGACGAGGATCTCCGAGATCGGCGACGCGGCGAGACCGGCGATGGCGATAGCCCGGAAGTCATCGTCGTTGTGGGCGATACCGGTGCCGGCGCCGCCGAGGATGTAGCTCGGTCGCACGATGATCGGCCAGCCGATTTCGGCGGCGACGGCCATGGCCTGTTCGATGGTGTGGGCGAAGCTCGACTCCGGCACGGCGATGCCGATGCCCTGCATTGCCTCCTTGAACCGCTCGCGGTTCTCCGCCGTCTCGATGGCGAGCGCGTTCGCACCGATCATCTCGACGCCGTATTTCGCCAGCACGCCGCGTTTGTCGAGCTCCATCGCCAGGTTGAGCGCCGTCTGCCCGCCGAGGGTCGGAAGAAGCGCATCAGGTCGTTCCTTGGCGATGATCGACTCGATCACATCGGGATCGAGCGGCTCGATGTAGGTGGCATGAGCGAAGTCCGGGTCGGTCATGATCGTGGCCGGATTCGAGTTCGCCAGGATGACCCGGTAGCCCTCCTCCTTCAGCACCCGACAGGCCTGGGTACCCGAGTAGTCGAACTCACATGCCTGCCCGATGACGATCGGACCGGAGCCGATCACCAGGATCGAATGGATGTCGGTGCGCTTGGGCATCAGGCGAAGGCTTTCGTGGCGGGTCCGGAGGGCTTGGCGTGCACCCGGGTGAGCAGCGCGTCGAAGTCGTCGAAGAGCGTTTCGCTCTCGTGTGGTCCGGGACCGGCTTCGGGGTGATGCTGCACGCTGAACATCGGCAGATCGGTGTAAGCGAGCCCTTCGAGGGTGCCGTCGTTGAGGTTCACGTGGGTCATTTCGGCGGCAAGGTCGAGGGTGGTGTGATCGACGCAGAAGTTGTGGTTCTGGCTGGTGATCATGACGCGGCCGGTTCGCAGATCCTTCACCGGGTGGTTGCCACCGTGATGGCCGAACGGCAGCTTGAACGTGGACGCGCCCGCCGCTGATGCGAGGAGCTGCTGGCCGAGGCAGATCCCGAAGATCGGCGTCTCCGTTTTGATAAGTGTGCGTATCTGATCGACCTGTGCTGCGCAGACTGCAGGATCACCGGGACCGTTGGACAGGAACACGCCGTCCGGTCCGAGCGCGAGGACATCGTCGGCGGTCATCGACGCGGGGACGACGGTGACGGTGGCGATACGGCTGAGGTGGCGCAGTATCGTCCGCTTGATGCCGAAGTCATACGCCACGACCCGCCACGGGCCGTCGCCGACGGTGTACGGCTCGGCCGTGGACACCTCGCCCAGGAAATCGACGCCGTCCGTCCCCGGCTCGGCCTTGGCAGCGCGCAGGAGCGTGTCGTGATCGGCCGAGCCGAACGCGCCGGGCTGGGCGCCCGCATCACGCAAGTGCCGGGTAAGTCGACGGGTGTCGATGCCAGCGATCCCCGCCACCCCGCGGGTGCGGAGGAACGCGCCGAGGTCCTCGGTGGAGTGGTGGTTCGATGACCGTCGGGCGAGTTCTCGCACGATCACCCCGCGGCAGAACGGGCGACGCGATTCGTCGTCGGTCGGATTCGTGCCGTAGTTGCCGATGTGCGTCGAGGTGAACGTGATGATCTGACCGGCGTAGGACGGGTCGGTGATGACCTCCTGATACCCGGACAGAACGGTATTGAACACGACTTCTCCGGTGGCCACGCCGGAGGCGGGCAGATGGCCGATCGCCTCCCCCTCGAACGTGGTTCCGTCGGCGAGCACAAGGTGCGCTTCGATGATGCTCATCGGACGGCCCCAGCACACATCTCGGCACCGTTGGCGGGCTGCATCAGAAGGACTCGCACCCTCCCAGTCTCGCCGCGACCTGGCTCGGCCGGCAACGAAAAAGCGCCGACCCCGGGGGGCGGCGCTGAACAGACGTGCGACATGTCGGGTCTCCTGCCGTATGCGCCTCACGGGACGCATTTCACGGGCGGGTGCTCACTCTACCCGCCTCACGACATCCGGCGAGCGTCGTCGTCGAGCCGCCAGGGGCCTAACCTCGACCGGGTGCAGGCGGTTCCGCATCGGCAGCGTGGAGGCCGCCACTTCGTCCGGCTGGTGGCCTCGCTCAGCACCGCACTGTTGGCCCTGATGCTCTCAAGCGCCTCGCCTGCCGTGGCGCATGCCCAGCTCGAAGGCACCACTCCGGAGGCCGGCGCGCAGCTCGACGAGGCACCCCGCGATGTGGTGCTGCGCTTCGCCGAAGGTGTGCGTCCGGTCCCCGGCGGCCTCCGGGTGCTCGCCGAGGACGGCACCCGGGTGGACGAGGCGAGGCCCCAAAGCTCCGGGAGCACCGTCACGCTGGTGCTCCCACCGCTGGCCGACGGCGCCTATGTCGTCTCGTGGCGGGTCGTCTCGGCGGACGGTCATCCGGTTCGTGGGGCGTTCACGTTCCGCGTGGGCAACGTGGGCGACCAGACCGCCGTCGGTCGGCTTGCTGCGCGACTCCTCGTGTCCGGCACGTCCAAACCCGAGGTCAGCGCGATTGCAGCCATGCTCCGGGCCCTCACCTTTGCCGCGATGGCGCTCCTGATCGGCGCCGCCGCGCAGGCAGCGTCCGGCCATGGCGGGAGCGTGATGCGGTCCGGCGCACGATCGACGGTTCGGGGAGCAACCGTCGTCGCCGGCCTCAGCGGGCTCGGACTGCTTCTGACGTATGGGCCGCTGGTGACCGGCCAATCGCTCGGCTCCGTGGGCGACGGGACGCTGATCGACGACTCCCTCGGCGATCATGTCGGACAGGCGATCGCGGCGAGGACCGTTCTGTTGGTGCTTCTCGGCATGGTCCTCCTCGGAATGACACGCCGAGACGACTCCGCACCCGTCACGGGTGGCCGGCGTTGGTCGGTCTCGTTAGTCGTAGCTCTCGTCCTCGGCATCGGTGTCGCCCAGGCGTTCTCGGGACACGGTGGAACAGGGCGAAACGTGGCCGTGGCGCTCCCGTCGACGGTGGTGCACTTGATCGCCATGGGGGTCTGGGCGGGCGGACTCGTGTTCCTCCTCCTCACACTGCACGGCAGCGACCTGGCGTCACCGGGGGCACTGGCGCAAACCCGTCACTTCTCGCGACAGGCCGGGCTCGCTGTCGCCGTGGTCGCGGCGACCGGCTCGTTCGCACTGTGGCGCCAGGCGGGTTCGCTGCATGCGCTGCGGACCACGCCGTCGGGCACCCTCCTGCTCGTCAAGCTCGGCATCGTGGCCCTGCTGGTGCTGCTCGGCGCGAAGAACCGACGGGCACTGGCCGGTGCGGACTCGGCACCCGGCATCGCCGTGCGGGCCGTGCGTCGCACCGTCGGCGTCGAGGTGGTGGGGATGGCCGCGGTGATCGGCGTGACGGCGCTCGTCGTCAACCTGGCACCGGCCCGGGACGTGGTGAGCCGCCCGATCGCGGTGACCGTGGAGACCGCGACGGGCCTGGTCGACATTACGGTCGATCCGGCGAAACGCGGCACCAACGCGTTGCATCTCTACGCTCTCACCAAGGAGGGGGCCAGCCGTCCCGTCGAGGCGCTCTCGGCCACGCTCTCCAATGCCGGTGCCGGCGTCGAGCGGCTGGAGAGCCGGATCGTGCGCGCCGGGCCCAACCATTTCCAGGCCCTGTCACTCGACCTTCCCCTTGCCGGCACGTGGCGCGTCGACGTCTCGGTGAAACTGGACGCGTTCACCGAGGAAACCGGATCGGCGACGTTCACCCTTCGCTGATGCGACCCGACCGGGTGCGGTTGAACACGCCGTAGCCTCGGCGCCATGCACTGGGGTGACGAACTGGCCGGGTTCCACATGCCCGCCGAATGGGAGAGGCACGAGCGGACGCTGATGGGTTTCCCCTGTCATGTCGGTCAGTGGACTAACCATCTCCGGGCGGGGCAACTCGCGTGGGCGGAGGTGGCGAGAACGATTGCGGACTTCGAACCCGTCACGATGCTGGCGAACCCGGAGCACGTCGGGCTGGCCACGGACCTCTGCGCCCACGACAACGTGACCGTCGAAGCGATGGATCTCGACGACGCATGGCTGCGTGACATCGGACCGCTCGTCGTCGTTGACGACAGCCGATTGCGACGGATCTGTGTCGACCCCGTCTTCAACGTGTGGGGCAGTCTCTACGAGGCACGCGGCTTCGACGACCAGGTCGCGTCGGCGTGGAGCGCAGCGACGGATGAAACCTCTGTGCGCGTACCTTTTGTGCTCGAAGGTGGAGCGATCGCCGTCGACGGCGACGGCACGGTGTTCACCACCGAGCAGTGCCTCCTCCACCCGAATCGCAATCCGGGTCTTGCCCGGGTCGACATCGAAGCCAACCTCCGGGCGATCCTCGGCGTCGACACGGTGGTGTGGCTGCCGTATTCGATCGACGACCGCGACACCGACGGCCACATCGACCTCGTGCTCGTACCGGTGCAGCCGGGCGTCGTGCTGTATCAGGGCTGCGACGACCCGAACGATCCCGAGCATCAGCGGTTGTCGATCTCGCGCCGCTGCCTCGACCGGACCATCGATGCGCAGGGTCGGGCGACCGAGATCGTCGACCTCCCGGTCCTCCCCTACGCCGAGGTCTTCGGCGAGCGCATGCCGGTTCCGTACGGAAACCTCTACGTCTGCAATGGCGCGGTGATCGTCCCCGTCACCGGACACCCGGCCGACTCCGACATGCTCGACATCATCGGGTCGGCGTTCCCGTCCCGGAAGGTCGTCGGTGTCCGGGGTGAGGTGATCGCCTTCGGCGGCGGCGGTCCACACTGCATCACCCAGCAGGTGCCCGCCCTTCGCTGACCCGACGTCGGCCGGTGCGCACACCGGCCGCCGGCGAGGTTCACGCTGGCTTGAGCCACGCTTCGTAGGCCGCGGCGACGCGCTCGAGATCGGCGATGCGCACGCACTCCGTCGGCTTGTGGGCGTCGTCGATGCTGCCCGGACCGAAAACGACCTTCTCGTTGGCGAACGAGTCGTAGCGAAGTGCGTTCGTCCCGAACGGTGCGCATGTCGGCGCCTCGCCGGTGGCGGCAGCAAGTGTGCGAACCAGGTCGCTGTCCGGCAGTTGGTAGAACGCCGGCGAACCCGGTGGCCGGCCCGGTTCAGCGAGGAGCGCCGTGATCTCCACAGGCAGGGGCGAAGCATCGGTGATGATGACGGAAAGACGCTCGAATTCCGCGGCCGGGTCCTCCCCGGGCGCGATCCTTCGCCCCACGGTGATCGTGCACCTGTCGGGGACGACGTTCCCCGCGAGGCCCCCGCGAATGGTCGTGGTGAGGAGTGTGCCCGTCCCGACCTCCGTCGATGCCGGTCCGGCGACAAGGGTGTCGTGATGGTCTTCGAGGGCCACGATGATCCGGGCCGCCGCATGGATCGCATTCGCCCCGAGGTGGGGCAGTGCGCTGTGCGCCGACTTCCCGATCACGTCGACGCGAATCCCGATCGCACCTTTGTGCCCGTGAACCGGCGCGCACATCGTCGGTTCGCAGACGATCAATTGATCGATGATCAGCTCGCGGGACTGGGCCCACTCGCGGAACCGGCGAGCGCCCATCAGGCCACCGGCCTCCTCACCTACCGTTCCGACGACAAGGATCGTGGGCCCGGCGGTGAGATCGTCGGCCTTCCAGGACTCGAGGAGGGCACAGATCACCCCGAGCGACGCCTTCGTGTCGAGCGAACCGCGACCCCACACGTGACCGTCCTCGATGCGCCCGTCGAAAGGCGGTTCGACCATGTTCTCGACGGTCACCGTGTCGAGGTGCACGTCGATCGCCACGACCCGGTCGCTACGACCGGGGAAGAACGCGTAGATGTTCGGCCGTTCCTCGTAGACCTCGTCGAGGATCACCTCGCTCGCGCCGAGCTCCTCGAACCAGTCGACGAGGGCGAAGGCGAGGGCCTGTTCACCGACCACCCCGCTGTTCGGCCCGGCGTGCAGGGGATTGACGCTCGGGATCTGCACGAGCCGGGAGACCCACCCGGCCAGGGCATCGGTGGTGACAGGCATGGGCCATCGTCGCACAACCCGCACATCCGGTGCGGGGCTTGCGGGTGTCAGCCGACTTCTTGGCGCGGCGCTTCGTAGCCGATCCGAAGCTCGCCGGTGACGAGCGGCTTGACCGGTTGGAGGACGTGCCGAGCCGAACCCGGGAGACGGTCGAGGAGTTCGTTGCTGTAGTGATAGCCGAAACGGCTCGTCGCCCAGCTCGGTCCATACCGCAGGATGATGACCCGGCGCTCGCCGTCAGGGGTGGTGCGCGACGATCCGCCGTGCATGATCGAGTCGACGAACATCACGGCGTCGCCGGCCTTCAGATACACCGGTTCGGCGCCGGGAAGCACGTCCATCCGGTCACCGCGGGCGTAGTCACCGGCCAGGGGGTGCGGGAAGTTCGACTTGTGGCTCCCGGGAATCACCATGGTGGCGCCGTCGCCTTCGCCGATGTCGGTGAGGGCCATGAGGATGTTCACCTGACCGCAGCGGAACCGGCCGTTCTCGAACCGGTACTGGGTGCGAACGGACGCGTGATGACCTCCGCTATGGACCGGATGGTGACCACCGGACCGGCGAATGCTGGCGATGCATTCGTCGATCGTGACGCCCTGCACGTACGTTCCTTCTTCCCCGGCGAAGTGCAGCGCATGGTTGATCCAGCCGGGGTGGTCGACCAGCTCGTCGAAGGCCGGATCGCCGCAGTCGAGGCAGTTGTGGAGCTCGAAGCCGGTCTGAGCGTTGTAGTCACGACGCTGGGCATTGCCCATCCACTCCCCCGTCTCGAGGGCCGGGAACCGGTCGAAGGAATCGTTGAGCCGGCGAAGCGTCTCCGGTGACAGGACGTTGCGCAGCACGAGGTAGCCGCGAAGGTCGAAGTCGTAGTCGTCGAGCGCAGTCGGCATAGTAGGTGTACGTACCATTCCGGCAAGTCTAGCGAAGCCAGCGGCCCCGAATCGGGCGTTTGCTCCTGGGCGGCCGGGTCCTTCGGCCCTGCCGAAGCGGGGGACACATTCGCTACGTTCGTTTCGTCATGGACCAGCCGACACCGACGCTTGATGCCCTGCTGCCGCGGGAGATGGCGCGGCGAGCCGAAGACGTCGGCGTCGCCAAGGCCGCGCTGCCGCTCCTGCAGATGGCGTTCCTCGCTGGGCTGGCCGGGGTGTTCATCAGCCTCGGCGCAGTGTTCGCCACCACGGTGTCGGCGGGGCCAGGGCTGTCGTTCGGCGTCGGCCGGCTCATCGCCGGTCTGGCGTTCTCCCTCGGTCTCATCCTGGTGAGCGTCGGCGGCGCCGAACTGTTCACCGGGAACAGTCTTATCGTGATGGCCTGGGCGAGCCGCCGCATCCGCACGCGATCCGTGCTCCGCAACTGGGCCGTGGTCTACGCCGGAAATCTCATCGCCGCCGTGGCCATTGCGTGGGTCGTGCAGCAGTCCGGCCAGTACCGGGGAGGCGGGGGCGAGGTGGGCCGACGCGCGCTCGACATCGCCGCGGGAAAGGCGGCGCTGAGGTTCTTGCCGGCGGTGCTGCTCGGCGTCTGCGCCAACGTGCTCGTCTGCCTGGCGGTGTGGCTGTGCCTGAGCGCCCGCTCCGTCATCGACAAGGTGGCGTGCATCGTGTTCCCCATCACGGCGTTCGTGGCCGCCGGCTTCGAGCATTCGGTGGCAAACATGTACTTCATTCCCCACGCGCTGTTCATCAAGGCGAACGCCCCGCAGGAGTTCTGGACCCAGATCGGCGCCGCCCCGGCGGACTACCCGAAGCTCACCTGGGGCCGATTCCTCAGCGCCAACCTCCTGCCGGTCACCCTGGGGAACATGGTCGGAGGGTCCGTGCTGGTGGGTCTCGTGTACTGGATGATCTACCTCCGGACCCCTGCCGCCAAGGCCTGAGCCTGCGTCGGCTCGCGACTCGATTGGCGTCCGCCGTGGCTGGCCGAGTCGAATCACACCCATGAACGAGGCGCCCATCGGCGAGGCCCCCACTGCGTTGACCAAGCGGCAGCTGTGGGTCATCCTCGGCTCGCTGATGCTCGGCACCGTGCTCGCCGCGCTTGACGGCACGATCGTCAACACGGCTCTGCCGACGATTGCCGGAAAGCTCAACGGGTTCTCCAGCTATGCGTGGGTCGGCACCGCATACATCCTCACCGGGACCATCGCCACGCCCATCCTCGGCAAGCTCGGCGACCTCTACGGACGGCGGCGCGTCGTGCTTTCGGCGATCGGTATCTTCGTCGTCGGGTCGCTCATGTGCGGGGTGTCGCAGAACATGACGCAACTCATCGTTGCCCGCGGCGTGCAGGGTCTCGGCGGCGGCGGCATCCAGGCGCTCACGTTCGCCATCCTCGGTGACCTGGTGTCGCCCCGCGAACGAGGGCGCTACATGGGCCTCTACACCGGGGTCTATGCGGCTTCCGCGGTGGTTGGGCCGCTGCTCGGCGGCTGGATGATCTCGCACTTTGCGTGGGAGTGGATCTTCCTTGTCAACCTTCCCGTCGGAGCGGTGGCGTTCCTCGCCATCTCGGCCACGCTGAAGGTGCCGTTCCGACGCCGCCAGACACGCATTGACTTCCTCGGCGCCGCGCTGCTCTCGGGGTCCCTGGGTTCGCTGATCCTTGGGTTGGAACAGGGCCGCGACGGATGGACGGAACCGACCGTGCTCGCCCTCATGGCTGCCGCGGTGGTGCTGCTGCTGGCGTTCATCGCCCAGGAGTCGCGCACCGCCGAACCGATCATCCCGCTCCACCTGTTCAAGAACCGGGTGTTCGTCATCGGGAGCTCGATGGGCTTCTGTGCCGGAACGCTGGCCTACGGGGCGGGCGCTTTCCTGCCGCTTCAGTTCCAAGACGCCAACTTCGTGAGCCCGACACGCGCCGGGCTCTATCTGGTTCCGCTGATGATCGGCGTGATGATGGGCTCCGCATACGGCGGTAGGCGGATCTCGGCCACCGGCCGCTACAAGATCATCCCGATAGTGGGGCTCGGGTTGGCGATCGTCGGGGTCACGTCGATCTCGCAGATCACGTCGACCTCGGGTTTCTGGTGGCTGGCCGTGCCGATGCTGTTCATCGGCGTCGGTAACGGGTCGACGTTCACGACCACCAGCATCGCGGTCCAGAACGCCATCGACCCTCGCGAGATCGGGATCAGCACGGCGACGCTCACGGCGATCCGAACCCTCGGCGGGTCCCTCGGACTGGCGATCTACGGCACCGTGTTCGCCACCGTCGTCAAACACGAGTTACGCGACCGCGTGCCCGAAGGCTCACTGCCGGCGGGGCGCACGGCATCGTCACTCATACGCGAACCGGCGGCGATCAAGGCCCTCGCCGAACCGATCCGCAACGGCGTCGTGCAGTCGATCACCGCGGGGACCGGCCGGGTGTTCCTCATCGCCGCTCCGATTGCGATCATCGCGTTCGTCCTCGCGTTGCGCCTTCCGGAGCTGCCGCTCCGCCAGTCCACGGGCATGGCAGCCGGCGGACTCGACTGACCAGTCGCCGGCTTTGGCACGGGTCATGGAACACCCTCGTGATCTTCGGGCCGACGGATTCGACGCCGCGCTCAGGACCGCCGAAACCGACCCGATTGTGAATGGGGTGATGCATTACAAACATATGTTTGCTATAGTGAGTGGCATGCACCCGTGGGATGTCTGCGATGAAACCGCATGGTTCCTCACCGCTGCCGATGTCGACATGCTCGTGTCGGGTGTGGACGCGGAGTTCCGTCCGGCTGACACCCGTGATGCGGTGCAGGAGCTGTGGCACACGATGCAGATCGGTCGGGTCAACCTGCTCGACGCGATCATCTGTTGGGACGCCGCCGATGCCCATCTCCTCGACGGTTCTCGCTCCCCGACCGCGTGGCTGCGGCACCGGCTCCGTGTGTCGCACACCCGCGCCGTCGCACTCCTCCAACAAGCTCGGGGGTTGCGTGACACCCCACAGGTCCGTGA
>JANOJN010000225.1:0-3626 GCA_031418775.1 Acidimicrobiia bacterium | reverse complement strand
GCTCTCGGCCCGGGTACTCGACCACGAACGACGATCGCAGCAGATCGACCGATCCCACCCGTCGTGCGTGCCCGTCTCGGTGCAATGCTCTCGATCGAACGCATCGGTCTTCCGCCATCGATGATCTCGGCGCTCAAGCACTTGGGGTCGCTCCACAACCCGGACTTCTACGAACGCGAACGACTCCGGCTTTCGACCCACGCAACACCCCGGTTCGTGCGTTGCTATCGGGAGGAACTTGACCTGCTGCACGTGCCACGCGGCTTGCAGGCCGACATCGAACGGCTCCTCGCGAACTCCGGGAGCAGGCTTGCCATTACCGATGCCAGGATCGGTGCCGAACCGATCGACCTGGCATTCAACGGAGTGCTGACCGACGTGCAGCAATCCGCGTTCGACGCCACGGTCGGACATGACATCGGAGTGATCGAAGCACCGCCGGGCATCGGTAAGACGGTCATGGCCTGTGCGCTGATTGCGCATCACCGGGTCCCGACGCTCGTGCTCGTGGACCGGAAGACTCTTGCTGATCAATGGCGGAGCCAGCTCGGCGTATTCCTCGGTCTCACGACGCGCCAGATCGGTCAGATCGGCGGAGGACGCAACCGCCAGAGTCGCATCGTGGACATTGCGACACTCCAGACACTGGCACATCACGACGATCCGGCATCGGTGTTCGCCGGTTACGGCCTGGTCGTCGTCGACGAGTGCCATCACGTGCCGGCCGTGTCGTTCGAGAAGGTCGTCCGGGACGCACCCGTTCGCCGGTGGCTCGGACTGACGGCCACGCCATATCGGCGCGACAAGCTCGAAGGCATCATCACGATGCACCTCGGTCCGATTCGGCACCGCGTCGCGCTCGCCCAAACCGAGACCGCCTCGATGCCACGCCGACTCGTTGTGCATGATTCACTTCACGATCCGGGCGCCGATGACCTCACCATCCAGCAGGTGTTCCGCGGCATCGTCGATGACAACGAACGCACCCGCGACATTTGCGCTGATGTCACGGACGCCCTGAACCGAGGTCGACGCTGCATCGTGCTTACTCAATGGACCGAACACGTCCATGCCATTGCCGAACAGCTCACGACGATCGGATGCGAACCCACCGTGATGACCGGCGACATGGGCAAGAAGGCCCGGACAGCCACCCTCGCATCACTCCACGACAACCTCGAACGCAACAGGCCAACCGTGCTCATCGCGACAGGATCACTACTCGGCGAAGGTTTCGACTCTCCCGCACTCGACACGCTGTTCCTTGCCTTCCCGATGTCGTTCAAGGGGCGCATCGTGCAATACGTCGGTCGCGTCCTGCGAGCACACGACGACAAACACGATCTCGAAGTCCACGACTACGTCGACACGCTCTCCCCGGTTCTCAAAGCCATGCACGCCAAACGACTCCCGTCCTACGCCACCCTCGGTTTCGACATCGGCCAACAGCGCCGCTGCAGATAGAGGACTGTCCGTCAGTCGAAAAGTGAGACCTGGTTCGCTGACGACTTCTTCGACGTGGAACGTGTCGGAGCGCCGGGGGGTCCGCTCGTTGGGATCGTCGAGGTGGCTGGATCAGTGAGAACGGATGCCCATCGCCGTACCTGTCTATTGGGGTCGCGCAGTCCGAGCGTTCGCGCGAGCGTCCAGTCCATAGCGGCGATTTGCCGGAGCGCTGCGTGGCGGACGTCGGCTCGTCCCGACTTCAACGCCTCGTTACGGACCAGTGTTCTCGCTTTCAACGGCAGGACGTCGATCGAGTCGAGGATCCCGCGCATCACGGCACCACCGCCTTCGCCACCAAGCTCCTCGGAGCGGGTGGACACATCCGCCCAGACCGGTGGGTGGAGACGAACGACTCGTGCCGCTGCCCAGCGCCGAAGACCAGGAGCGACGACACGAGCGGCAACCGTCGGTCCGGGCTCATCCAACTCGCAGGAATCCTTGTCGAGCGAGCCCGGATCCTCCCGATCGGCGATGATGATCCCGATGGTCGAGAACCAGTCGTCGGGACACTTCCAGTACACCGTGGGGCCGGCGCTGATGAAGGTGCGGGCGAGGACGTCGAGTTCATCCGCTGGGACGATTCCGGTCGCATCGATCGCGTCGATGAGCGGCCCGGCGGTGACACGCCACCGTGGATCAGTCACGAGCAGCATTGCCGTTTCTGCAGCCCGCGCCGGGTTGTGATCGTGCGCGTTGCGGAAGTACATCAGTGGCACGCTCGGCTCGCGTTCAAACGCCGCAGGCGGCCCAAGCACAAGAGCCCGGTGAAGGTCAGCTGCCGTCCTCGCGTCCATCAACGCGTCGAGGTCGTCGAGACGGGCGTCAGGGTCTTTGTTGCGGATCACTCACTCATGTTGGCTCACAAGGCAGGGCGTCGAAAGGATCACTCCCCTCCGCGCAGGGGTTGTCTTCTACGAAGCTCCACCCCAGTCACTGGTCACGTACCCGTCCTTCCCAGGGGAATCCCGACTCAACACTTCCTCTCGCTAGGTCAGGTGATTGGTCGCAGCAGGACCCTTGGACTCGATGACCGTCGACCCTCGGCCTCCTACCGCAGGAGTTGGCGCGCTCAGGCCGCCAACACGCGCCGTCGGCGAGGAAACGTTGAGGCGAGGCGGTCGTTTCGAAAGGGCTTGATCCCGTCATCGGGGAGTGGACGAAGGCGCTCACCGCGTCCGGCGAACTGGACGCAGCGATCGCCGAGGTCGGGGCATCGGACCCTGACCTTCATTCTTGATCGTCGTCGACGACCACCTGCTCTCTGAGACCCCCTGCGGCACCAAGACAGCGGACCAACGAAGGTCGCCGCAGGCGGGATCGCAACGTAGGTCCTTGGTCCTACCGAATCTCACGTGCCGTCTCGACCGGGCGCATCAATGGGTCGTTCACCCGAGAGTTTGCTGCGCTGAGCGATGACGGTCGCACCTACGTGCACCGCTTGTTCAAAGACCTCCCAAAACCGGCCGAGATGTCCACCGGCGCGACCTCAACTATCTCGGCGCACAACAGAACCTCGCGCCGTCGATGAGTGCTGTCGCTCCAATCAACCCGGTGAACTTCCTCACAGCCTGTTGCCGCTTCGTTGATCCTTGAAGCACCGATTGTCGCTCGAAGCGGTCAGCCTGATGAAACGGGAAGCGTCGCAGTTCGGCGTCGCCTCTCCCTCGAACGTAAGCGTACGTATGAGAACACGACTGGGAACACTGCCCTGGTTCTCAAGGGACACACCGGACACCCACCGTCACTCCCGGTCAGTCGTCCTTCCAGAAACGAAGCCGGTCGCAGTCTGCAACGGACATGCTCGACACTCGGTGACACTTCCGGACAGCACCGGATACCGGGTCTGAGAGGACTACGGATCAGAAGGTTGGGGGTTCGAATCCCTCCGAACGCGCCATATAAGTGCAGGTCAGAGGCTATTTCTGACAGTTTGTGCGCTCAGTATCGGCTCGTCATGAGAACACGAGTGAGAACATCCTGTGTGTGCAGTTCCGCCTCATAGTGGACAGTGTGGTTCCGGTTCCTGGGCGACACTTTTGGGACAGTTCCGGTAGGTGGGCGACACCTGTTCCGGTTCCTGGCTGACACTTCGGGGTCCGCGTTCGGGTTGGTGCCACCTT
>JANOJN010000224.1:0-1919 GCA_031418775.1 Acidimicrobiia bacterium | reverse complement strand
GTAACGCATTACGGATGGCTTCTTCAGCTGGTGGTGCAACGGTCAGTGTCATGGCCACGATCACGGTCTCTGGGTTGACGGGCATGTCGGCGAGGTCGCCTCGTGCGAGGCAGAGCAGTTCCTGCGTTCTAGTCGCCTTCGATGAAGATGCATTCGCCTGGACACTCCTCAGCCGCTTCGATGACTCGTTCGAGGCCGTTGTCGGGGATGCGGGCCATACCGTCTGAGCCGGCTGGGTTCACGGTCCCATCGAAGAGGTTTTCGGCACCGAAATTCACGGCCGATTCTTTGACGTAGTAGAGGCCGTCTGCGTTGCCGAAGAAGACGTCGGGGGCGATCTCTTCGCAGAGGCCATCGCCGGTGCAGAGGTCTTGGTCGATCCATACCTTCATGGGGTTGATCCTTTCTGTTGCAACCACGGGTTGCAGGTCGGAACGTTCACATCATTCCGAGTTCGAGTCGGGCAGCGTCGGACAAGCGACTGAGGTCCCAGGGCGGGTCCCAGACGAGTTCGACGTCGACGTCGCTGACACCGGGGAGGGCGGCGACGCATTGCTGGGCATCGACTTTGAGGACGTCGCCCATGCCGCAGCCAGGGGCGGTCATCGACATCTTGATCTCGACGCGGTGGGTACCGTCGGGGAGTTGTTCAGCAACGCAGGAGTAGATGAGTCCGAGGTCGACGACATTGACGGGTATCTCGGGGTCGAACAACGTCTTGAGCTGTTCGGTCACCTGGTCGACGGAGAACGTCCAATCGCCACCAGAGACCGATCGGCTCGGTGGTTGGGAGATGAGGTGCCCGAGGCCGAGGCGGACGGCGTCGGGCCCGGCAATGCGAGCGAGGTGTCCGGAATCGGTTTGCACGGTGATGCTCGCACCGAGGGCTTGGTTGATCAGCACCCGGTCACCGCGGCGAAGCGTTGCCCGGTCTCCAGAAGGGATCAGGGTGACGTCGCAATCCTCGGCGATCGCGATCGGGCCATCGCTCCTGATTCCCACCGCGGTCTCTCTCACGGTGTGATTCCCAAGGTGCTGGCGCCAAGACCTGATGCGAGTCCTGCTGAGGAGTCGAGGCGTTGCGATACGACCGTCTCGACCCAGGAGCGGAGCGTCGCATTGTCGATTCGCTGCACCATCTCGTTGGCGAACGCCATGGTGAGCATGGCGCGCGCGGTTGGTTCGGGGATCCCGCGTGTCCGTAGGTAGTAGACGGCGTCTTCGTCGAGTCGACCGACGGTGACGCCGTGAGCGCACGTGACGTCATCGGTCAGGATCTCGAGCCGGGGTCGGGTGTCGATCTCGGCCTGGTCGGAGAGAACGAGGTTGCGATTGGACTGCGTCGCGTCGGTGCCGTTCGCTGAAGGCCGAACGATGATCCGGCCGTTGAAGACGCCGTGTCCGTGTTCGTCGAGGACGCCGTTGTAGATCTGTCGGCTGGTGCAGTCCGGCGCGACGTGTTCGACCGTGATCGGGTTGTCGTGATGTTGGTTGCCCGAGGGGAGGTAGAGGCCGGCCAAGGTCACGTCGGCGCCTTCACCGTCGAGACTGACCCGGACTTCGTGGCGTGCCACCGATGCTCCGAGTGAGAACGCGTTCGAAGAGAAACGACTGTTGGCGGCCTGGGTCACATCGAGGACCCCGAACTGCACCGCCGCCGGGGCCGCGTTCTGGATCATGTGGTGCTCGATCTGTGCGTTCTGGCCCAACTGGATGCGGGTGACGTTGTTGGCAAACGAGGTCGTGATGCCGACGCCAACATGTGTTTCGACAATGACCGCCCGGCTGTCGTGTTCGGCAACCACGCACGACCGTGTTGTCGATAACACCGGCTCTTGACCGTCGGTTGAGCAGTAGACGAGGAGGATCGGTTGTTCCACGGTGATGCCGGCGGCGATGCCGACGAAGGCGCCGTCGCC
>JANOJN010000223.1:0-10549 GCA_031418775.1 Acidimicrobiia bacterium | reverse complement strand
CGGGACAACCGCCGGTACCCGAGGGCGGCCGGCGGTTGGCACGAGTGAGACGGCGAATTCCTGCGACGACGCCACGATCAGACCGTGGCGTCGCGTGAGTCGTCGAAAGCGACGACTAGCGGTTGGCGAACTGGTTACCCTGGGCGGCCGGACGGACACCGAACGGCTTCGAGAGAAGCTCAACGGTACCGCCTGCGTTGGTGATCGCCGCGCTGGCAGAAGCCGAGAAGGCGTGCGCCTTCACGTTGGCCTTGCCGGTGAGCTCGCCCCGGCCGAGGACCTTGACGAGAACGTTCTTGTGGATCAGGCCCGCTTCGCGAAGCACATCGACGTTGATCTCGCTGTGGCCACCGTCGATCAGCGCCTGGATGGCATCAATGTTGACCGCGTAGTACTCCACCCGGAACGGGTTGTTGAAGCCACGCAGCTTCGGGATACGGCGGTGCAGCGGGGTCTGGCCGCCTTCCATACCGGGCTTGACATTTCGGCGGGCCTTCTGGCCCTTCGTGCCACGGCCGGCCGTCTTGCCGCCCTTGCCACCGATGCCGCGGCCGACGCGCTTGCGTCGGTGCGACGAGCCGGGAGCCGGCTGGAGGTCATGGATCTTGATGGTCATTGCCTCACGCGTCCTTCGCAGTGTCCGACACGTATTCGACCTTGATGAGGTACGGGACCCGGGCGATCATGCCCCGGATTTCCGGACGGTCGGGAAGCGTGTTGGTGGAGCCGATCTTGCGCAGACCGAGGGCCCGCATGGTGCCGCGGTGCTTCGGGATGACGCCGATCGTCGAACGTACCTGGGTGACTTTGATCTCCGACATCAGTGACTCGCCTCCGCCCCGAGCTTGGCCAGTCGCTGGGTCTCGCGATAGGCGCGCAGAACGCCGCCCGGCGTGACTTCCTCGGCCGACAGACCACGCCGCTCGGCGACCTGATCCGGGCTGAACAACGCCTGGAGGCCCTGGATAGTGGCCTGCGCAACGTTGATGCGGTTCGACGAGCCGAGTGACTTGGCGAGCACGTCGTGCACGCCGGCGGCTTCGAGGACGATACGAGCGGCACCACCGGCGACGACGCCGGTACCGGGAGCAGCAGGCTTCAAGAGAACGCGACCGGCGCCCTTCTCCCCGATGATCAGGTGGGTGATCGTCGAGCCGGCGAGCGGCACGTTGAACAGATTGCGCTTCGCCTCCTCGACACCCTTGGCGATGGCTGCAGGAACTTCCTTCGCCTTGCCGTAGCCGAGACCGACTCGGCCCTTGCCATCGCCGACGACCACAAGAGCGGTGAAGGAGAACCGACGGCCACCCTTGACGACCTTGGCCACTCGATTGATGTGGATGACCCGCTCTTCGAGGTTCGGGTCTCCCGTGCGACTCTGCGGTTCGCGGTCGCGTTCGCGTTCGCCGGCCATCTCAGAACTCCAGTCCTGCTGCGCGAGCAGCTTCGGCGACCGCAGCAATGCGGCCGTGGTAAATGAAGCCGCCACGGTCGAAGACAACCTTCGACACTCCGGCGGACTTGGCGCGATCAGCGATCAGCGATCCGACCTTGGCGGACGCCGACTTGTTGCCGGTGGCGCCGTCGGTCTTGATGGCCGCTTCGTGCGACGAGGCGGCGGCCAGCGTGACGCCGGTCGAGTCGTCGATGATCTGGGCGACGATGTGCTTGTTGGACCGGAACACCGCGAGGCGGGGACGATCGGGCGAGCCGTGCACCTTCTTGCGGGCACGGGCGTGACGCCGAATGCGTGCTTGTTGTTTCTTCTGAGTTGCTGTGGGCATGTCGAGCTCGCTTCGTTACTTCTTGGCGGCCTTGCCAGCCTTGCGGCGGACAATCTCACCTGCGTACCGGACACCCTTGCCCTTGTAGGGCTCGGGCTTGCGGATCTTTCGGATGTTGGCAGCGACCTGGCCGACGAGTTCTTTGTCGGTCCCCTTGATCACGACACGCGTGGCCGCGGGAACCTCGAACTCGATGCCTTCCGGGGCGTCGACATAGACGGGGTGACTGAAGCCGAGGGCGAGCTCGAGCTTCTTCGGGCCCTGCGCCGAAGCGCGGTAGCCGACGCCGAGGATCTCGAGTTCCTTGGTGAACCCGGTCGATACGCCGGTGATCATGTTCGACACGAGCGTGCGGGTCAGACCATGAAGGGCCTTCGCCATGCGCTCGTCGTTCGCACGCTCGACCACCAGGGTCGAGCCTTCTTCGCGAACCGAGATCTGGGCCGGAATGGTGCGGGCCAGAACGCCCTTGGCGCCCTTGACCGATAGCTGATCGCCGGCGATGGAGACGGTGACGCCGCCGGGAACTGCGATTGGTGCTTTGCCGATTCGGGACATGGCTACCTCACCACACGTAACAGAGGACTTCGCCGCCGATGCGACGCTTGTGCGCCTCACGGTCGGTCAACAGCCCCTGGCTGGTCGAAAGAACGGCGACACCCATGCCACCGAGAACCCGCGGGAGGTTGTCGGCAGGCTTGTAGACGCGCAGACCCGGCTTGCTCACACGCTGGATACCCGAGATCGTGCGGACACGAGAGTCGGAGTACTTCAGGTTGATCAGCAGGGTCGACCCGGGCTTGCCCTCGTTCGGCTTCACCGAGAACTCGCCGATGTAGCCCTCGCGGGCCAAGATCTTGGCGAGTGCCTCTTTGAGCTTCGAGGACGGGATGGACACCGTGTCGTGCTTGGCCGTGTTCGCGTTGCGAATACGGGTGAGCATGTCGGCGATGGGGTCAGTCATTGTCATGACGCACCTCCAAGTTGAGAAACGAATGACGAGCGAACGGCAAACAGAGTCATTGGATCACCAGCTCGCCTTGGTCACGCCCGGGATTTCCCCGGCGTGCGCCAAATCACGAAGACAGATTCGGCAGAGGCCGAATTGCCGAAAGACGGCACGGGGACGGCCGCACTTCTGGCAGCGCGTGTAAGCACGCACCTTGTACTTCGGCGTGCGGTTGGCCTTTTCGATCAACGCTTTCTTAGCCATCTCAGATCAGCTCTGTCCTTCGCGCTTGAACGGGAAACCGAAGGCGTCAAGCAGGGCGCGTCCTTCAGCGTTGGTGCGGGCCGTGGTGACGATGGTGACGTCGAATCCACGAGCCGTGTCGATCTTGTCGTAGTCGATCTCCGGGAAGATCAGCTGCTCGGTGATACCGAACGTGTAGTTGCCACGTCCGTCGAAGCTCTTCGGGTTGAGGCCCCGGAAGTCACGAATGCGGGGGATGGCCAACGACACGAGACGGTCGAAGAACTCCCACATCCGATCGCCGCGAAGCGTCACCTTGGCACCGATGGCGTTGCCTTCACGGAGTTTGAATCCGGCGATGGACTTCGTCGCCTTGGCCACGGTGGGCTTCTGGCCGGTGATCTTGGTGAGGTCGGTGATCGCACCTTCGAGCAGCGAGGGCTGCACGGTGGCGCGGCCAACACCCGCGTTGAGCACGATCTTCTCGAAACGCGGCACTTCCATGATGTTGGACAGCCCGAGGCTCTCCTTCAGCTGGGCCCGCAGTTCGTTGTTGTACTTCGCCTTCAGGCGAGGCATCGTCGAGGTCGTGGTGCTCATGGCAGTTCGGCTCCGGTGCGCTTCAGGACTCGGACCTTCGTCCCGTCCGCCTTGATCTTGTAGCCAACTCGCGACGGCTTCCCGTCGGGAGTGACCAGCGCAACGTTCGAGACGTTGAGCGGCATCACCTTGTCGACGATGCCACCCTTCTCGCCGGCCTTCGTCGGCTTGGTGTGGCGCTTCGCAATGTTCACGCCGTCGACGACGACCGAGTTGGTCGAGGGACGGACTTCGAGGACGGAACCGGTCTTGCCCTTGTCCTTGCCGACGAGAACAACAACCTGATCGCCCTTCTTGATCTTCAGACCAGCCATTTCAGATCACCTCGGGTGCGAGCGAAACGATGCGCATGAACTTCTTGTCACGGAGCTCGCGGCCCACCGGGCCGAAGATGCGCGTGCCTCGGGGTTCGAGCTTCTCGTTGATGATGACGGCGGCGTTCTCGTCGAAGCGGATGTAGGAGCCGTCCTTGCGACGACGCTCCTTCTTCACCCGAACCACGACGCAGCGAACGACTTCGCCCTTCTTGACGGTGCCTCCGGGAATGGCGTCTTTCACCGCAGCGATGAACACGTCGCCGATCGATGCATAGCGGCGGCGGGTGCCACCGAGCACCTTGATACACAGCACTTCCTTCGCACCGGTGTTGTCGGCAACGCGAAGGCGGGATTCGGTCTGGATCATCGGGCACGCTCCACAACTTCGACGAGGCGCCAGCGCTTCGTCTTCGACAACGGACGGGTCTCCTGCACACGCACCCGGTCGCCCAACTTGGCGTCGCCGGTCTCGTCGTGGGCATGGAGCCGCTGCGTGCGCTGAATCGTCTTCGAGTAGGTCTCGTGGCGAACGCGCTCGACGACGGTAACGATGATCGTCTTGTCCATCTTCGTGCTCACGACAATGCCCTCGCGGACCTTGCGCCGGTTCTCACGAACCTCGGTTGACGATGCTTCGGTGGTCTCACTCATAGAACTCACTTCTTCCCTGCCGCAAGAGCCTCGGCGGCGGCGATCTCTCGGGCCCGCAGCACGGTGTTGACCCGGGCCACGTCACGCTTCAGGACACCGAGTCGGGCGTTGTTCTCCAACACACCGGTCGCTGCCTGGAAACGCAGGTTGAACAGTTCTTCTTTGAGTTCTCCGAGCTTGGCAACGAGTTCGGCGTCGGCCAATTCGAGGAACGGGGTGATCCGCTTGCTCACAGTGCTTCCTCCCGGGAAACGACGCGGGCCTTGATCGGCAGCTTCTGGATGGCGAGGTTGAGTGCTTCACGGGCGAGCTCTTCGCTCACGCCGCTCATCTCGAACATCACGCGTCCGGGCTTGACGACGGCGACCCAGCGCTCCGGGTTGCCCTTGCCGGAACCCATGCGGGTCTCGGCCGGCTTCTCGGTGACGGGCTTGTCGGGGAACACGCAGATCCAGATCTTGCCGCCACGCTTCACGCGACGGGTCATGGCGATACGTGCGGCTTCGATCTGACGGGCAGTGATCCACGCCGGTTCGAGGGCCTGGATTCCGTAGTCACCGAAGTTCAGCTCGCTACCGCCCTTGGCCTGACCGGCCATGCGGCCGCGCTGCTGCTTGCGGTGCTTCATTCGACGGGGCATCAACATGGTTCAGGCCCTCTCACTCGTCACCGCTACGGAAATGCGGCGTCTCGCTGCCCTGACGGGCGCGACGCTCCATTTCTTCTTCTTCGTTCAACCGACGCTCGAGCTCCGGATCGGCTTCCCGCAGCAATGGAGCGGCGACGGTGGGAGCCGTCTCGTCGGTGACCGGTGCTGCTTCGTCGACGGTCTCGGCCCGACGCAGTCCGCCACCGGCGGAGATGACCCTCTTCGGACGAGGAACGCCAACGGTCTCGCCGGCGGCCAGGGCAGCCTCGCGAGCGGCCTTGTCGTCCTGGACCGAGGTCTTGTACGGAAGGATGTCGCCCTTGTAGATCCACACCTTGACGCCGATACGGCCATAGGTGGTCTTGGCCTCACGGAAGCCGTAGTCGATGTCGGCGCGAAGAGTGTGCAGCGGCACACGTCCCTCTCGGTACCACTCGCTGCGACTCATCTCGGCGCCCCCGAGGCGACCGGAGCACTGGACCTTGATGCCGATCGCGCCGGCCTTCTGGGCTGTCTGCACCGCACGCTTCATGGCACGCCGGAAGCTCACACGGCCAGCCAGCTGATCGCCGACTCCCTGTGCGATCAGCGCAGCGTCGAGTTCGGGCTGCTTGATCTCGACGATGTTGAGTTGCACCTTCGGATTCGAGGTGATCTTCTGCAGACCGGCAGTGAGGCGCTGCGACTCGGCACCCTTGCGGCCGATCACGATGCCCGGACGTGCGGTGTGCACATCGACGCGCAACCGGTCACGGGTGCGTTCGACTTCCACACGGCTCACGGCGGCCCGCTCGAGTTCGGTCGTCAGAAAATGACGGATCCGATAGTCCTCGATCAGGTTCGACTGGTAGTCCTTCTCGCTGAACCAGCGAGACTTCCAGTCGGTCGTGACGCCGAGGCGGAAACCGTAGGGGTTGACTTTTTGACCCATGGTTCGTCTCTCGTCTCAGCTGTTGTTCTTTGTATCGCGGTCCCAGGTTCCGGCGAGGATCTCCTGGGCTTGCTGACGCCAGTCGGTGATCTGATCGGCCGAGCGGCTGACCTTCTCATCAAGGGCGGTGATGTCGTCGTCGGACAGGTCGGCGAGCTGCTGGAAGGTGGAGATACCAGCGGCGTTGAGCTCCTCTTGGAGCTTCGGACCGATTCCGAGGATCAGGTTGAGTGCGGTGGGATCGGCGGCGAAGTCGGGCTTGTCCTCGGGAGCAGCGGCAGCAAAGCCCTGCACCTCGGACGTGTCGACCGCGTCGTCGGCCGGTGCGGTGAATGTGGCACCGGCGATGACTTCCTCGGCTCCCGCAGCACTTCGACGGGCGTCGGCGCTTGCCGCTTCAGCGGTGGCGCGCGCACCGGCGGTACGGCGGGCACGGTTGGCCGCGGCCTCGGCGCTCTGGTTGCGAGCGGCGGTGAGCAGGGAGTCAGGCAGACGGCCGACCACGATGGTGATGTGGCACGTGCGCTTGAGGATCTGGCCGGTGCGACCGCGAGCACGGGGACGGAACCGCTTGATCGTGGGGCCCTCGTCGGCGAAGCAGGCCGACACGTACAGCTCCTCGGCCGGCACGCCGTCGTTGTGCGACGCGTTGGCCACCGCAGAGTGCAGCACCTTGGCGATGTCGTGCGCGGCATCGCGCTCGCACAGACGCAAGATGTTCGCCGCTTCGGCGACGTCGTGGCCACGGATCAGGTCGAGCACCACACGGACCTTCCACGCCGACGTGCGGACGTAGTGGGCATAGGCGTGGGTTGTCTGATCGGCCGGACCGCGCTGGCCGGTCTTGCGGGCCTTCGCCGGTGACTCGTTCGTCTTCACTCCGGGCATGTCAGCGCCTCCCCGACCGTTCCTGGCCGGCGTGGAACTTGAACGTGCGGGTCATGGCGAACTCGCCGAGCTTGTGCCCGACCATCGATTCGCTGATGTACACCGGCACGTGCTTGCGCCCGTCGTGGACAGCGATCGTGTGACCGACCATGTCCGGGATAATGGTGGAGCGGCGCGACCAGGTCTTGATCACTCGCTTCTCGGTCTTGGCGTTGAGATCGTCGACCTTCTTCAGCAGATGGTCGTCAACGAACGGCCCTTTTTTCAGGCTACGAGGCATGTCGTGGTCCTCAGTTCCGATCCGTGCTCATCGACGGCTGCCGCGGGTGCGGCGACGACGGACGATGAGCTTTGCGGATTCCTTGTTTTTGTCACGGGTACGACCCTCGGGCTTGCCCCAGGGAGAAACGGGATGGCGACCACCGGAGGTGCGGCCTTCGCCGCCGCCGTGGGGATGGTCGACCGGGTTCATGGCAACGCCACGGGTCTGCGGGCGCTTGCCCATCCAGCGAGACCGGCCGGCCTTGCCGATGGTGAGCAGCTCGTGCTCGGAGTTGCCGACTTCTCCGATGGTGGCGCGGCAGTCGATCGGCACGCGGCGCATCTCGGTGGAGGGCAGACGCAGGGTGGCGAAATCGCCCTCCTTCGCTACGAGCTGCACGCTCATTCCGGCGCTGCGAGCCATCTTGCCACCGCCGCCGGGCTTGAGCTCGACGTTGTGGACGGTGGTGCCGACGGGGATGTAGCGAAGCGCAAGGGCGTTGCCGGCCTTGATGTCGGAACCCTGTCCGGAGACAACGGTGTCACCGACGCTGAGCTTGGCCGGGGCGAGGATGTAGCGCTTCTCACCGTCGGCGTAGTGCAGCAGGGCGATGCGGCACGTGCGGTTGGGGTCGTACTCGATCGTGGCGACTCGAGCGGGAACGCCGTCCTTGTTCCGCTTGAAGTCGATGATGCGGTACTGGCGCTTGTGACCGCCTCCGCGATGGCGGGCGGTCTTGCGGCCGTAGACGTTGCGTCCACCCGACTTGGTGAGCGGAGCCAGCAAGCTCTTCTCGGGACGGTCGGTGGTCAGTTCAGCGAAGTCCGAAACCGTTTGAAAACGGCGACCGGCGCTGGTTGGCTTGCGTTTGCGGATACCCATGGCGCTACTTCGTTCAGTTGTCGAACAGAGCGATGCGGTCGTCACCAGAGAGAGTGACGATCGCCCGCTTCGAGTCGGGGCGGGTAGAAGTGATGCCGGTGCGGCGGTTGCGAGCTGCCTTGCCCGGCCGGTTCAAGGTGTTCACCTTGGTGACCTTCACGTTGAAGATGGCTTCGACGGCCTGACGGATCTCGATCTTGTTGGCGTCCTTGGCCACCACGAAGGTGTAGACGCCGTTGTCGACGAGTCCGTAGGACTTCTCGCTGACGACCGGCTTGATGATGATGTCGCGGGGATCTTTCACGATGTGCTCCTAGTCCTTCAGGCACTCACGCCGGGGAGCGTGGCTTTGGTGAACACCACGTAGTCGTTGCACAACACGTCGTAGGCGTTGAGCTCACCGGCTTCGATGATCTGCACCGACGGGATGTTGGCAAAGCTCTTCGCCGCGGTGATGTCGGCTTCGACCGTTGCGTCGATGACGATCAGAGCGCGGCCGCTCACGCCGAGCGCGTCGAGCGCCTTCACACCGTCTTTGGTCTTCGGGGCATTGAAGGTCCACGCCTCGACGACGATCACACGGCCTTCGCTCGCCCGGTCCGACAGCGCCGAACGCAGGGCCAGGTTGATCATCTTCTTCGGGGTGCGCTGGCTGTACTTGCGGGGCTTCGGGCCGAGGGCCACGCCACCGCCGACGAACTGCGGCGCACGGAGCGAACCTTGGCGGGAGGTACCGCCGCCCTTCTGGTTGCGGCTCTTCTTCGAGGTGCGTGACACTTCGGAGCGGGTCAGCGTGCTCTGCGTGCCGGCACGACGGTGCGCAAGCTGAGCAACGACGACCTGGTGCATGACCGGACCGTTCGGGGTGATGGAGAACCAGTGGTCGTCGAGGACCACCGAGCCGGAGGCGGCCCCGGCGGGGGTGCGGACGGAGACGTCAGCCATGATCTACTTCGATCCCTTCTTGGCCGCAGCCTTGATGATCACGGTGCCGCCCTTGGGGCCCGGAATGGCTCCCCGCACGAGCACGATTTCCTGCTCGCTGTCGGCCTTGATGACCCGCAGGTTCTGCGTCGTCACCTTGTCGCCGCCCATGCGGCCGGCCATCTTGAGGCCCTTGAAGACACGGGCGGGCGTGGAGCAGCCACCGATCGAGCCCGGCGCGCGGTGGGTGCGGTGCACACCGTGGGAGGCCGACATACCGCTGAAGTTGTGGCGCTTGATCACACCGGCGAAGCCTTTGCCACGGCTGATCGCCGTGACATCGACGAAGTCTCCGGCGGCGAATGCGTCGGCGGCGATCTCCTGGCCGATGGCCCACGCTCCGGCGTCGTCCACGCGGAACTCGAGGAGTTCGGCGCCCGGTGCCACACCGGCCGACGCGAAGTGGCCGGCCTCGGGCTTAGTGAGGCGGCTCGGCTTCACGGTGCCGTAGGTGACCTGAATTGCGGCGTAGCCGTCGCGGTCCGGGGTTTTTACCTGGACAACACGAGCGGGCTGCACCTTGACGACGGTGACGGACACGACATTGTTCTGGTCATCCCAGAGCTGTGTCATGCCGACCTTCTCGCCGACGATGGTGGTTCTTGCCATTGGAGTCTCGGATCCTCGAGCGTGTTCGAATACTGGGTACTGCGGTCATCTGCGTGACGACGGAACAACCCGCTCGACCGGAGGCCGGACACGCAAACGCTCCGCACGGTAAGAGACCGTGCGGAGCGCGCACTCGGGTTGTGCTGCCTGGTTCCTCGAAAGGCCTTGGCAGACGTCACTTGGGTTGGGCGACCCACAACTGCTCCGAACGCTTGGTAGCGGTCGGCGGTTTGTCGTACGACACCCATCGATCAGTTCCCGTTTCCGGGGCCTGAAGAAGATAGCAGCGTTTCGCGGGGTGCGAAACGCTCGGGTCAGCGGCGTTATGCCGTCTGGATCTTGATTTCGATGTCGACGCCGGCCGGGAGGTCGAGTCGCTGCAGCGAGTCGACGGTCTTGGCCGACGGCTCCAAGATATCGATCAACCGCTTGTGGATCTTCATCTGGAAGTGCTCGCGGCTGTCCTTGTGCTTATGGGGACCGCGGATGACGGTGTAGACGTGGCGCTCCGTCGGCAGCGGCACCGGACCGCGGATCTTCGCCTGAGTGCGAATGACCGTCTCGACGATCTTCTTTGTCGACTGATCGATGATCTCGTGGTCGTACGCCTTGAGGCGGATGCGAATCTTCTGCTTTGACTCAGCCATGTCAGTTCACCAGTTCACTTGTTCACTTGAGAATCTTGATGACGCGGCCGGCGCCCACGGTACGGCCACCCTCACGGATAGCAAACTTCAAGCCTTCTTCCATCGCAATCGTCTTCCCCAACTCCACCGTGACCTCCAAGTTGTCACCCGGCA
>JANOJN010000222.1:0-25865 GCA_031418775.1 Acidimicrobiia bacterium | reverse complement strand
GCCCAGTGCTCGTATTCGATCACGCCCATCTCGGTCCACTTCTGGCGCAGCCAGCCGTCGCCGGCATCGAGCAGGCCGAGCTTGCGGCAGTTCGGGACGATCTTGGAGAAAAGGAGCTTCTGGAAGTCCTTGTACTCATTGGGGATCTCGAGCTGAATCTTGGCCATCTTGCGGACATCGACGTCCATCCGTTCCCACACCTCCTGCTGGAGGAAGCGGTCCCGCATCCGGATCCCGGCTTCGAAGGCGAACTCCTGACGCTCGCGGATCTCGGCTGCATCCATGCCGTCGTAGGCCTCCTTCAGCGAGATCACCCCGAACGCGACGTGACGGGCCTCGTCGCTCATCACGTAACGCAAGAGCTGTTTCAGGAGGGGCTCTTCGATGAGCATGTGCATGAACCCGAAGGCGGCGAGCGCGAGACCTTCGACCATGATCTGCATGCCGAGGTACGTCATGTCCCAGCGGCTGTCACGGATGATGTCGGTGAGCAGCGCCTCGAGGTGGGCGTTGATCGGATACGTGCCGCTGAGCTTGGTCAGCAGATACTTGGCGAACACCTCCACGTGGCGTGCTTCGTCGACGACCTGCGTGGCGGCGAACAGCTTGGCGTCGTACCACGGGACGGTCTCGGTGATGCGGGCGGTGCAGATCAGCGCGCCCTGCTCACCGTGCAGGAACTGCGAGAGCCTCCAGCGCTGCCCTTCCATGGCGAGCTCGGTCCACTGCTTGTCGGTCCACCCCTTGAACAGGCCTTCTTCCTGCGCGCGGTCACGGATCCAGCCGTCGCCCGGCGCGGCGACGAGCAATTGGCGGGCCGTCTTCTCCTCGTCGACGTCGATCGACCAGTCGAGGTCTTTCTCCCCGTCCCACTGGCTGCCTTTGGCCTTCTCGTAGAGCTTGTTGAGGGCAGGACGCTCCGCCTTGCGGTAGTCCCACGTGAACAGCGCGTCGTAGTGAGACTGCACCGAGCTGAGCTCGGCCTCCATGTCCCGGTTCGTGAGGGCCATGATCGACTCGACGTCGTCCACATCGCCGCGGAGGCGCTCCCGATCGGTGAGATACGTTTCGACGTCGAGGGCCATTGGAGCCCCTTTCGGGGGGAAGGAATCCGAGTGATTGCTCAGGTTAGTCTGCCGGGATGACGTGGAGCACGTCAACATCGGATTGCGTTGGCCATCGGTTCGTCTCGTATCGACCTTGACAGGACCTGGCACTCTGGAAGGGTGAGCTCCGAGCCCCCGGTGCGTCGACGCACTGGCACCGCCACGCCCGTAGGCGGAGGGATTACTGGTGCGCTGCGACGACGTCCCCGTCAGGCGAGGGCCCAGGAACGGGTGGAGCGGATCCTCGACGCCGCCGAGCAGGTGTTCGCCGAAGTGGGCTTCGGTGCGGCCACGACGAACCAGATTGCCCTGCAGGCGGGGACGAGCATCGGGTCGCTGTACGAGTTCTTCCCGAACAAGGAGGCGCTCGCCCGATCCCTGGCCGATCGGTACGTTGCCCAGATCGCCCCGGTGTACGAGACGCTTCTCGTCGACGAGCCGACTCTGTTGGGCTCGGAGCTGGTGATCGGGATCATCGAGTCCTTCGACCGGTATTTCCGCGAGCATCCCGGCGCCGTTCCGCTGCTCAACGGCCGTCTCACGTCGGCGGAACTCCTCGCCGCGGGGGAGCAGCTCCAGGCGGCGATGGTCTCCGGCATCGACCGCCTCCTCGCCGTGCGTCGCCCCGACGTGCAGGCCGAGCACCGGGTCACCGTTGCCGCCATCATCGCCGACGTCATCAGGTCGATGCTAGTGATGGCTGACTCCGTGCCTCTCAGCCGGCGACGGGTGATCGTCCGCGAGACCGAGCGGATGATCATCGGGTACCTGACCGAGACGCTCGGGGAACCGCCCGCCGAGTTGAGCGTCAAGTTGCGACGTCAGCCGAGCGCGGCAGCGAGAAGCTCGAAGACCTGATCTCCACAGAGTGCCCGCAGTTCGGGTTCGAGCTCCTGCCAGGCGGGCCGGGTGCCGACGTTGTGCGGATCCTGACGTGAGGCGTCCTCGTCCCCGAAGCCTTCGGTGCACCACCACTGCAGCGGATCGCCGTCGCTACCGAAATCGAGACGCTCCCAGCGTCGAACGGTGGTGGTGCGGCGATCGTCGCTGAAGTCCTCGTCGATTCGCAGAGGCAGTTGCCAGCAGACGTTGGGCTTGCGATGCAGGGCATCGATGCCATCGGCGATCGCCCGGGCATGGAGCGCGCACCCCGGACCGATGGAAAATCCTGGTCGATTGAGGAATATGCAGCCACCGTCCACAACTCGGGTGAATATCTCCCCATTCGGCTTTCGTTTCCACCAGTTCTTCCGTTTGGCGTGACGGGCGAACTGCCATTCATCGTCGGTGAGTTCTTTCGCTGCACTGGCGACAACGCCGAAGTCCTCGGCGTCGGTGATCCCGGCGCCGTACGTGCAACAACCGTCGAAGCGACTCGGGTCCTGGGTCGGATGGATCCCACGGCAACCTGAACCGAACGAGCACCGCCAGACGCTTCGGAGAAAGGCCCCGTCGAAGCGCCAAAGTCGATCGTCGTCGGGGACAAGAATCCATTTCGCCTGCAGAGCGACCGGAACCTCGGTCATTCGCGCCGCTCGAGCACCTTGAGGCCGAGGCACAGCACACATGCGCCGACGAAGGCGACGAACGCCGATCCGAGGTTGAAGCGGAGTATCGGTTTTGATCCCACGACGGAGAACAAGGCGCCCCCGATGAAGGCACCGATGATGCCAACCACCATCGAGAACAGACATCCCCGTTTTTGGAATCCGGTGACGGTTTGTGCAAAAGATCCCGCAATGAGTCCGAGAATGACCCAACCCAATACGTTCATGAGTAGTTGTTTCCTCTTGCTGGTAGGATTGGTGGTATGTCCGACACTACGCAATCCGCCGATCTCGCAGAGCAGGCCGTACGTCGGTACCTGGAGTTCCTAGCCGATCCCTCGTCGGCCGTTGACGGCGGCCGCGTCGCCGAGCTCGAAGCGGCCCTTTCCTCGTCGCACGACGTCATCGCCAAGCTGAAGCTCCACGGGGAGCTCGAACGGGCCCGGCAAGGCGACGTCGCCGAACTCCGGTCGGCCTTCGCCCGCCATGCCCGGGCATGGGCGCAGCGCAACGATGTCAGCGTCGAGGCGTTCCGCGCCCTCGGCGTCAGCGACATCGCCCTTGCAGAGTCCGGTTTCGACCTCGGCAGAAGCGTCGCGAGCCGGGCCAAGAGTGCCCCGGTGGCACGAGCCGCCCGCGCCCAACGATCGAGCAACGTCTCGGCGAAGACGATCCGTGAGGCGATCCTCGGACGCACCGGGACGTTCACGCTGGCCCGGGTGATGGCCGAGGCCGGTGGGTCGCCCGGCACGATCCGCAAGGTTGTCGACGAACTCGAGGCCGGCGGTCTCGTCCGCAACGAGGGTGCCGACCCGCACCACTCCGGGCGCGGCCGCTCCCCGCATCTGTTTCGCGTGCTCTAGCGCTGCCGCCGCCGTCGCCATGTCCGCACGGGTCTGGCCTCGCGGCATCGTTCCTCGGGCGGACGCGCCTCCTCCCGGAGAACGACGACAACTCGACTGATGCCCCGTACGCTGGGGCGATGCGAAGGTGGATGTGCCGGCACGAGAAGTTCGTCGACGCAGCCATCGCCGCGGTGTTCATCGTCATCGCGCTCGTCGTTGTTCGCCGCATTCCCGTTTCGGCCGACACGAGACCCCCGAACGCCTGGAACGACGTTCTGCTCGTGGCTGTGCTGGGTCCGATCGCGGTACGACGGCGGTACCCGATCGGTGCCTACATCGTTACGGCCGTTGCCGCGGTTGCGCTGTGGTCGATGAACAGCGTCGACGGAGGGAGCGCCGTCGGCGGGGTCTTCGTGACGTATGGCCTCGGCTTCTACGCCGACCGCAAGCGGGCTCTTCGGGTCTTCATTTTCGCGGCGGCCGGGCTCTCGGCGGTGGCGGTGATGTTGGCGTTGATCTACGAGACCGAAGGGCGATGGTTCCAGTGCGTGTCGCGCATCGCCGTCGTGCTCGGGCCGTACTTCTTCGGCGACGCCAAGCGCACTCGCAACGATCTCGTCGATTCACTGCGTGAACGGGCGCTGCGAGCCGAGGAGGACCGGGCCCGCGAGGCAATCCAGGCGGTTGTCGAGGAGCGTGCTCGGATCGCCCATGAACTGCACGACGTGGTCGCCCATTCGTTGAGCGTGATGGTGGTGCAGGCGACTGCCGGTCAGCGCCTCATCGCTCGGGACCCGGCACGGGCCGCGGAGTCGATCGCCAGCGTTGCCGATACCGGGCGGGAGGCCCTCGCCGAGATGAGACGGATCCTCGGCGTGCTCGACAACCGTCCCGAGAGTGAACAGGGCACGCACGAACTCGTCCCGCAACCGGGGCTGAGTGACATCGACGCGTTGATCGAACGTTGCCGCGGTGCAGGGATGCACATCGATGTGCAGCGACGTGGGGCGGACTTGGCCCTCGGCGCCGGGGTCGAACTCGCCATCTACCGGGTCATCCAGGAAGCGCTCACCAACGTGCTCAAGTACGCCGGAACGGCCCGCGTCACGCTGCAGCTTCTGGTCGAGGACCCCGTGGTTATCGAAGTGGCCGATGATGGTCTTGGCCTTGCCGCCCCGAAGTCGCCCGACGGGCGGGGGCGCGGTGTGATCGGCATGCGCGCCCGTGTCGAGTCGGTGGGGGGCGAGTTCCACGCCGGTCCCCGTCCGGGCGGCGGGTTCGTCGTTCGCGCGGTGATTTCCCGGAACGCCGACGCCGTCCGCGAAACGTCAGCATCGAGTGGATCTCGGCGCGTATGACGGCGGTCATCCGCGTCGTGGTCGTCGACGATCAGCGCCTGGTCCGTACGGGGTTCGCGGCAATCCTGTCGACCGAGGACGGCATCGAAGTCGTCGGCGAAGCGTCGAATGGCGAGGAAGCACTTGCATTGGTCGATCGGACGCGGCCCGACGTCGTGCTCATGGACATCCGCATGCCGGTCATGGACGGGGTGGAGGCGACCACGCGCCTTGCCGGTCCTAAGGTGGCGCGCCCGACGAAGGTTCTCATCCTGACCACCTTCGACATCGATGAGCTCGTCCACAAAGCCCTGCAGGCGGGCGCGTCCGGCTTCCTGCTCAAGGACGCCCCGCCGGAGGAGTTGGTTCGCGCCATACGGGTGATCGCCGCCGGCGAAGCCCTCCTGGCCCCTTCGGTGACCCGTCGGCTGCTCGACACGTTCGCCGGGCAGCGTCGGGAGAACGAAACGTCACCTGCGGCGCGCGAAGCCGTCGCCCGCCTCACCGATCGCGAACGCGAGGTCCTTCTGCACATGGCCCGCGGCCTCTCCAACAGCGAAGTGGCAACGGCCATGTTCCTCGGCGAGACGACGGTGAAGACCTACGTCGGCCGCATCCTCTCGAAGCTTGCGGCCCGTGACCGGGTGCAGGCGGTCGTGACGGCCTTCGACGCCGGGCTCGTGGTACCCGGGAAGGACTGAGACCGCTCGCCGTTCCACCCACGAGACGACGGGGAATCCGACTCGGGCAAGACGACCGGCGGGACCTTGTTCCGCACGATGGAGTCATCAAACGGCGCAACAGCCGTCCATCGTCTCGGAGGTCTCACCATGTCGCTCGCCACACTCCCAACCCAGTCATCCACCCTTCCCTCGAACCCACCCGAAGTCGCCGTACAGGCGATCAGGGCCACCAAGGTCTACGGGCGGGGTGATACTGAGGTTCGGGCACTCGATGGCGTGAACGTCGCATTCCAGCGCGGCGAGCTCACCGCCATCATGGGGCCATCCGGCTCGGGCAAGTCGACCCTGATGCACTGCCTTGCCGGGCTCGACACCCTGAGCGATGGCGAAGTGTTCCTGGGCGACGCCGCCGTCGGGTCGCTGTCGGAGAAGGCGCTGACGGCGTTGCGTCGTGACCGCATCGGGTTCGTGTTCCAGGCCTTCAATCTGATCCCGACGCTGAGCGCGATCGAGAACATCACGCTGCCCCTCGACCTGGCCGGCCGGACCGCCGACAAGGCGTGGCTGCAACGGGTGATCGCTACGGTCGGTCTCGAGGACCGGCTGACCCATCGGCCGAGCGAACTCTCGGGTGGGCAGCAGCAGCGCGTAGCCGTCGCCCGCGCGTTGGCGGCCCGGCCCGACGTGGTGTTCGCCGATGAACCGACCGGAAACCTCGACAGCCGTGCCGGCAGCGAGGTGCTGAGCTTCCTTCGCTGGGCGGTGCGCGAGCACGGCCAGACGATCATCATGGTCACCCACGACCCGGTTGCCGCGTCGTACGCCGACCGAGTCGTGTTCCTCGCCGACGGCCATCTCGTGGACGAGCTCCGCGACCCGACCGCCGAAGTCGTGCTGAGCCGCATGGCTCGGCTTGGAAAGTGAGCGCCGACATGTCTGCCCTCTCCTCCACGGTCGCTCCTGTGTCGCCCCGCCGCGCCGGGCGTTCGGTCCTGCGCCTCGTGCGCAAGAACCTCGCCGCAACGAAGCTGCGCCTTGTGCTCACCGCCCTGTCCATCGTCCTGGGTGTCAGCTTCGTCACCTCGTCGTTCGTGCTCGCCGACGGGCTCCGGGCCAGCTTCCGGACGCTCAGCGGTTCGATCAACGAGGCCACCGACCTGTCGCTGCGCTCGATCGACGGACTCGGTGAGCCCCAGCCGATCAGCGACGAACTGATCGCGAAGGTCAAGGCTGTTCCGGGGGTTGCCGCAGTCGCCGGTCAGGTCCAGACCGACGGTGTGCAGCCGGTGAAGGCGAACGGTGATCCGGTGATCGCCCAGGGCCCGCCGCAGTTTGGCTTTGCCTGGGTGTCCGACAAGAAGCTCAATGCGTTCAGCGTTGTCGAAGGCCGTGAGCCGCGCTCTGGCGCCGAGTTCACGCTCGACCTCGACAGTGCCGCCAAGAACGACTTCGTCGTGGGCAAGTCGTATGACATCCTGACGCCGACGGGTCGCCACCGTGCCGCGCTCGTCGGGCTCGTGCGGTTCGGGCCGGAAAACGCAACCCTCGGCGCGACCCTGACACAGTTCCCTCTGGCGACGGCCCAGCAGTGGCTCGGACTCCCCGGACAGGTCCGCGTGGTCGACGTGCGCGTCGACGGTCGTGCAAACGTCGCTCGAGTGCAACAGGCGATCGAGTCGTTCGCTCCGGCCGGGACCGAAGTGGTGAATCAACGGACGCTGACCAAGGAAACCGAGGACGAATACATCACCAACGTGAACCTGATCGGAAACGTGCTGCTCGGCTTCGCCATCGTCTCGCTGTTCGTCTCGAGCTTCATCATCGCCAACACGTTCGCCATCGTCGTCGGTCAGCGGACACGCGAACTCGCGTTGCTACGCGCACTTGGTGGTTCTCGCACCCAAGTCCGTCGAATGGTCCTGGGTGAGGCAGCAGTCGTCGGACTGGGTGCCTCGTTGGCCGGCATCGGCGTCGGCGTGCTGGTCACGATCGGCCTGCGCGCAGCGTTCAGCGGTCTGGGCATCACTCTGCCCGACGCCGACCTCGTGGTGTCACCGCGCACGTGGGCGATCGGGTTGCTGCTCGGGCTCGGCGTCACGATGCTTGCCGCCGTCCGTCCGGCCATGCGCGCGGCGAAGGTCGCGCCGGTCACGGCGATGTCGGCGAGCGTTGCCGGTGCCGAAGCTGCGGTGTCAGTCCGTTCGGCCGGTTTCGGTCTCGGCGTGGTTGTCAGCGGGGCAGCCCTGATCGCGTTCGGCCAGCAGCAGTCCGGAAGCGCTGAAATGCTCAGCGTCGGCATCGGTGTGGTCGCCCTCGTCGGGGGAGTGCTGCGTCTTGCTCCGCTGCTCGTCCGACCGGTGTTGCGGGTGATCGGCGCACCGGTTCGACGGTTGCTCGGTCACAGCGGCAAGCTCGCCCAGGTCAACTCGATGCGCAACCCGCGTCGAACCGCAAATACGGGAGCGGCGCTGATGATCGGCCTCTCGGTGGTTGCCGGTTCTCTCGTCATCGGCGAGTCGATCAAGAACCATCTCTCGAAGGCCGTGGCGAGCACTGTCGCCGCGGATGTGCTCATCACGTCGAAGACGGATACCGGAGTCCCGGTGGTGCTGGGTGAGACGATGCGGGCGATAGGCGCGTTCGCGGCGATCGGCGAGATCCGACCCGGCGAGATCCGGCTCGACGGCAAGAAGACCGCCGTCCAGGGGATGGCGTTCTCGACGTCGTCGCAGCTCTTCAACCTCGACCTGGCCGAGGGCAGCCTGACCGGCGGTCGCAACACCATCGCGCTCTCCGTCGACAAGGCCGAGCGCCTCGGTGTCGGCATTGGTGACACCGTGGACACCGAGTTCCCGATCGGCGCAGCACGCCCGTTGAAGGTGACCGCGATCTATCGTGCCGACGCCCTCCTCGGTGATGCCGTCTTGGACCTCGCGAGCTGGGACCAGGTCTCGACGGCGTCGACGGCCAACTTCATCGCCGGCAGGTTCCTGCCTTCGGTGACCGCAGCCCAGCGGTCAGATGCACTCACCAGACTTGCCGACGCGCTCCCGCAGATGAACGTCGAGATCGGCAGGCAGTTCACCGAGCGGATCAGTGGTCAGGTTGATCAGATGCTGGCAGTCGTGAACCTCATGGTCGTGCTCACGATCATCATTGCGTTGCTCGGCATCACCAACACGCTCGCCCTTGCGGTGATCGAACGAACGCGGGAGCTCGGTCTCCTCCGGGCCGTCGGCATGAGCCGTCGGGCCATGCGACGAACGGTCCGGTGGGAGGCGGCGCTCATCGCGGGGTTCGGCGCGTTGCTCGGCGTTGGATTGGGCCTCGTGCTCGGATGGATCGGCGTCCAAGCGCTTCCTGACAACATCGCCACGTCGGCGAACCTTCCACTGGCCTCGCTCGCCATCTTGACCACCGCTGCCGTCGTTGCCGCGATCGTGGCCGCACAGGTCCCCGCCCGTCGGGCCGCACGTCTCGACATCCTGAAAGCGATCGCACTGTGAGTCTCTCGGGTCGGTGAGGTGTCGGGTTCGGCGAGTTTGGGGTCTCGGTGGCTCTGGGAGCAACCGAGACCCCGAACTCCTTTGCGAATGGGCGGCGACAGGCACGACCCCACTACGTTCGGCCCATGACGATTCCGCAATCCGTTGATGACCTCACGCCGGCATGGCTGACCGTGGCACTGGCCGGGTTGCTCGATGGTGGCTCCGTGACCGGTGTTCGGGCCGACGACATCGGCACCGGGGTCGGCGTGTTCGGCATCATCGCCCGACTCCACCTCACCTACGAAGGTGCGCCAGCCACGGCGCCGGCCACGGTGATCGCCAAGCTGCCGACGGGCGCGGAAGCGAACCGCAACGTTGGAATGGCCCTCGGCCTCTACGCCCGGGAGAACAACTTCTACGACACCATCTCCCACAGCGTTCCATTCCCGGTACCAACGTGTCACGTGTCGCTCAGCGACCCCGGGGCCGGCGCGTTCCTGCTCATTATGGAGGACCTCGGCCACCTCGAGGCGGGTGACCAGCTTGCCGGCATCACGCCGGCCCGCGCGGCCAGCATCATCGATGCGCTCGCCGGATTCCACGCGGCATGGTGGGAAGCCCCCGCCCTCGATGAGCTCGACTGGCTGCCGTTGCAGAACGATCCGGTGTATCTCGCTGCCGTGCCTCCGATCGTCACCGCCGGTGTCGCCGCGCTTCCCGCACTCGCGTCCGACCTTCCCGAGGGATCACTCGAACTGGCGTCGCGTCTCGACGCGAGCTTCGTCAGCATCATCCACAAGTGCGCCGCCGGTCCGCGCACCCTCGTCCACGGCGACGCCCGCCTCGACAATCTCTTCTTCACGCCGGGCACCAACGACTTCACCTTGATCGACTGGCAGCTGTCGCTGCGATGCCGCGGCGTCTATGACGTGGTGTGGCTGCTCGCCACCTCGATGGACGTCGACGTGCAGAACGAACACGCCGAGTCGCTGTTGGTCCGATACCACCATGCGCTCGAACGCAACGGAGTCTCGTGGCCGCTGGCCGACCTTCGAGTCGCCGCGGCGGAACAGGCGGCCTACCTGCTCAGCGGACCGCTCTCGCTGATCGGCACGTTCGACTTCTCTGAAGCCGGTGATGGACGAGCGGCCCAGCTCACTCGCAAATGGGTCGGTCGCGGGTTCAACCTGGCCCTGCTCTACGGCGCGGGCGACGTGCTCTGACGACGCTCAAGCGTCAGTCGCGGTCCTGCCATGTGCAAACGCAGGCCTCGTTGCCTTCAGGGTCAGCGAGGACCCAGAACGCCCGGGCGTACGCGTCGGTGAGAAGCCGTCCACCGGCGCCGATTGCGCGCTCGATGAGGGCTTCCGCCTCGTCGTGAGGGACGCGCACGTCGATGTGCATGCGACTGCGCTCTGGGCGAGGCGCGTCCATCTGCTGGAACCACACCGGTGGCCCACGATGACCCGGGTCGACCAGCGCATCGACTGAATCACCGACGTTGGCCGGCTCTTCTTCGACGTAGCCGAGCACGGCCTTCCAGAACGGAAGGAGCGACGGGATGTCCATGGCGTCGATGGCGATCTCGACCGTGGCCAGCTTCGTCGGATCTCCTGCGAGGTTCCTCGCCCATGCGAACTCGTCGATTGCCGATGCCAGCGCGGCGTCGCGTGCGGTGAGGCCATTGGCATCGTGGCTGGTGATCGACACCCGAACGGTGCCGGGATAACGGAGATCAAGATCGGGATGGTGGTCGGCGTCATCGGCGAGGGACGCGATCTGGCGCACGAACTCGGCGCCGGCACTGAAGTCGCCGCAGGCGAAATCGGTACTGATCGTGTGGTTGATGACCCGCCAGTTGGGCAGTTCATACCGACGATTGAACTCCGATCGAGGTATGCGAGCCGCCATGGCGTCGTTTCTAGTGCACTCGTGGATCAGTCGCGCCAGTCCTCACCCGCGGTCCAGGCGCACCACTTTCCTCCGAGGCTTTGGAACTGCGGATTCTCGAAGTTGGCGTCCGTCAACGTGGCCTCGGGACCGCGAACCCAAGGTGGCCCATCGACCTGGAGGGTTTCGCCACGATTGTCGATCGGCGTTGGCCGGCACCGCAGGTACGACCTGTTCATCGGTCACCGAAGGATTGTTGCTGGCGGTCGTGACGGTCGCCGAACAGAAGAACTCGAATTCAGGTAGTATGTTTCTGTTGAAGGGGAGTATCCCGAATCTTCGCTGTCGTCAGCACGGCCCTGGGCCCGGCGGTGAAGGGCCGATCGCACCGGCCGGGAGAGACCTTCGGTTTTTACTTATCAAACCGAGGAGACCCAACCATGAAGTGCCCAACCTGTCCTGACGCCGTTCTCGTGATGGCCGACCGCTCGGGAATCGAGATCGACTACTGCGCGACATGTCGCGGCGTGTGGCTTGATCGAGGTGAACTCGACAAAATCATCGAGCGGAGCGCGGCAACGGCTCCTGCTGCTGTCGTCGCAGCGGTCTCGTCCCCCGGGCCGGAATCGCGCGATGCTCCCCGGCGCGACGACCGTTCGTGGAAACGAGACGACGATGATGATGACGACGACGACCGTCGCCGCTTTTCGTCGGATGGCTACAAGCCAAAGAAGAAGAAGTCGTTCCTCGGAGAGATGTTCGATTTCTAGTCTGCTGAGTGCGACGCGCGCATACGGTTACGCGTTGCCGTAGGCGGACATGTCCATCTTGGGGTAACGCCGCCCTACGTCGTGAAGAGTCTGTGCGTTCCAGTACCCATCGCCCGGCTTGGGAAACCCGAACAGGTCGCGCTCCCGAACGCTGGCCCGCTCCATCAGCTCCACCCACTGGGGGCTGAGGGCGGTGTTCGGCCACGACATTTTTCCTGCCCAGGAAGGACCGCGGACCTGGAAATCGGTGAGCATGGCGAAGCGTGAACGGCCGGGCGCACTGAAGTTCGAACCGCGGTGGAACACGTCGGTTCGGTACATGAACAGTGTGCCAGCGGGGCCGGTCACGCTGACCTCGACATCAGCAAATCGTCCGGGGGGCACTGAGAACGACAGTCCGGCGGCGGCTTCGTCGGGGACCATCGGAATGCCGCGGGTGTGCTCGAGGGATACGACCTTCGTCGGACCGTCGACGTCGGTGACGTCGGAGAGAAGGACGAACGTGGTGAGCTGGCGGCCGACGCCGTCGTCGCGAGGCACCACCAGCGAGTGATTGCCGAAGTCGCGATGGTGTGTCTGGTCGTAGTCGACGGCGCCCGCGTACTTCGCCCACACCTCGACCTTGTAGAGCTCGAGTTCCACGGAGTCGAGGAATCGCTCTGCGGCGTCGACGAGGTCGGGATGCGTTGCCAGACGGTTCAGTTCCCACCCCTGCAACGGGAAGAGCTTCAGCCCGGCGAACTGTCCCTTGGCGAGATGCGGGAAAGCCGAAGGATCTGCAAAGAACTCCTCCGGTCGGGGGAACGAGTGCCAGAGCTGATCCTGGGCGGCGGCGAGCTCATCGGGGTTGAGGAATCCCTCGACGATCGTGAATCCCTGCGTCCGCAGCTCCTCGAGACGGACATCGCTCACTCGCATGGCGCCACGGTAGGGGACGGCCCTGACTCTGTCGATGCGTGCGCAGGTGCGCCAGTTCAGAGAACCGAGGGTGATGCGAAGAGATCCCCGAGCGCATGATCGGGATGCACCGGGAACGATTCCGGCGCATCGATCCACATGCGCAGCAGATGGCGTCGCCGATCGAGCTCGGGCCAGTCCGTGTAGTCCGTCCTCGCATGCAGTACGGACCGGTTGTGCAGCACGAGGGTCTGGCCGGGCTGGAGGACGAAGCGCAGCGTCAGGTTGTCGTTCAACGAGCATGCTTCGAACAGGTCGAGCGCTGCCGTCTGCTCGGGGCGTAGGGGGGTGCCAAGTGCATCGGCGGCGAGCTCGATGAAGGGTCGATAGAGCACGCAGCTCAGCGTGCCGCCGTGCAGCGCCAGGACCGGCCTCGGACGTGGCGCCGGCCCAGCTTCCGGGGCTCCGTCCTGACCGGCGATGCGCCAGTCGGGGAACGGACGCATGAGCTCGTCGATGAGGGCCGGGTCCGCAGCCGGCATCCGAGCAACGATGGACGCGACGCTGACGAGGCTGCTCTCGCCACCTGACTTCGCCGGCTGCACGCAGTGCAGCACGATGAGTGTTGGTGGATCGGAGTGCGCTTTGAGTTCGCCGCCCGAGCGGTACCCGCGATCGTCGCCGCTCTCCACGTCGGAGAAGTCCTTCACGTCCTCGACGAGCTCCCGCCGCGGCGACTGGAAGACGGGGGTGCCGAGCGCACTGCCGAACTCGTGGAGCTCGCGTCGTCGACGATTGATGGCGGACTCCGTGAGAGCGGTCGGTTCCGACTGGAGGATGGCGAACCCGAACCGCTTGACGGTCACGATTGCTTCGGTGTTGGCGGCGGCTGACAGCGGCGCCGTGATGGTTGCGTCGCCGAGTCGACCGGCGAGCGATGCATCCCATCCTCGTGTGGCCGATGCGGTCTGGGTCTGATCCACCGAAGGTGTCTACCAGGAAGTCGCCGGGCGGACGGGCGCCGGTCCATCAGGACGAGGGCGGCACCGTCGTCGTGGATGTCGTGGACGTGGTGGTCGGCGGTGTTGTTGTCGTCGTGGTGGTGGTTGTTGTCGTTGTCGAAGTTGTTGTCGTCGTCGAAGTGGTGGTCGATGTGGTCGTCGGCGGCGTTGTGGTCGGTGGCGTGGTCGTCGTCGTTGTCGATGGGCGAGTGGTGGACGTCGTCGAGGTTGTCGACGGTCGGGTCGTCGAGGTCGTCGTGGTCGGGCGAGTGGTCGTTGTCGTCGGCGGGGCAGCCGTGGTTGTCGTCGGCGCGGCAGTCGTAGTTGTTGTCGTTGTCGTCGGCGGGGTGGAGGTCGTCGCGCTCGGCTTGGGCAGAGGTGGGATCGTCTTGGGGATCGCCGGCTCGATGGCGGACCTCGGCATCGGCGTGAGGACGCCCCGGCACGACGCTGCCCGACAGGTGACCATGAACGTGAGGCCGCCGCGGAAGGAGAAGGCGATCCGGTTGCTTCCTGGTGAGTCGGCGGAGGAGTTGCGCGACCGGCCAGGTTGTGCCGGAAGGAAACGCCCGGCATAGAGCTCGAACTCGTCCGATGCGTTTGGTGATGATCCGAAGACACGGCGGCCATCAAGGTCGAGGCGACCGTCGCGACAACGACGTAGGCCCTTGGCCTTCCAGGTCACCTTGCACAACGGTGACTCGAAGGCGACCGACGCGGCCCTGGCGACGAGTTCACGGTGATCGCCCACGGAAGCCTCAGTGGACGTCCATAGGCTCACGACGGTTGGCCCGGATGCAACGAGGAAGAGGTACTCCGACTCGCCGATCGGTGACATCGCGAAGGTCGACTCGCGCCACGCAGCAATCGAGTCGGGTCCGGCATCGGATTGCATGCTTATGGGCTGACGCTCGAACCGGAATGACTCGGTCTCGACAACGAACGTTGCTGCCGCGCATGTGTTGAGCCGTTCGATGAGCCGGTCGCGCGAGCGCAGGGCGGTCAACTCGTCACGGAACACGTCGATGCGCTCACTCACGCTCTGCCCGGATGGGCCGAGGAAGGCGACCCGTTCGGTTCGTATCGGCGCGCCGATTGCCGGCTGCAGGTGACGGCAGTCGAAGGGGGCTGTGGCGGCGTTGATGGGACGGGTTGTCCAGCCATCGGGCATCTCGTTGAGAGCGAGCAACCGTCCGCTCGAATCAGACGTGACCGACAGCGGCAACCGATTGACCGGCGGGTTGGACTTGCTCTTGGCCGGGCTCGTCGTCGGTGAGCCGGCGCCCGGAACAGTCGAGGTCGCACTGATCGGCTTCGACGTCGTCGTTGGCAGGGACGTGATGGTGGCGAGTGCCGGTGCTGACGTACTCGTTGTCGATGTCGCGCGGTTGAGCAGAGATGAGGTCGCCGACACTGCCCCGCTCGGTGTCATCTCCGCGAACGACCCAACGGTGACAACGCTTCCGGCGAGCGCCACCAACGCCGGCCACTGTCGGCGACGGTTGTTTCGGCAAGCCATGGCAGTTCCCGGGTCGGTTCTTGAGCAGTCGTTGTGGGTGGACCCACGCGGCCCAGCTCAGGGACCTGATCGGCCGCTCGGCGAGCGATCTGCGCGGTCCGGGCCCATGATCGCGATTTGCATCGTTCGGCTACGACGAGGTGCGTTTCCATCAGCTGCTTCGCCCGGGTGACAAGGTCCGCCTTCGGTATGAGTTCGTCGAAACGCGCTCAACTGCCCGAGGTGGGAGCATGACGGGGTGAAGTGAACCCCGCCACCGCGACAACGGGGACGAAGGCGAGCCCCACCATTGGGTAGGGGAACACGACGGCCATCGTCAACGCGATTCCGACGTGCATCGTCCACATCACCGCCGACCAGACGACCGCCAGTCGACGGTGGAGCAGCGCCATCGGCGCGCCGAGTTCCAACGCGACGGTGGTGAAGGAGGCCATCGCCAGCAAACCGGGGCGATCCACGGCAAAGGACGCCAGCAACGGGGGTCGCTCGCCGAACACCGATAAGCGCGCTGATGAGTATCCGATGTGATGTGCGAGAACATCACCGCTGATCCAACCGGCACCCCCGTACTGGAGCTTGGCGACTCCGGCCAGCATGTAGAGCACGACGGTCGCGATCGCGCACCATTGCATCGCCCAAGGCGGTAGTCGGTTCTCGCCGATTGGCCGGATCACCACGGCGACGGTGAGAACGAGGAGGTGGATCACGAGCAGGTTCTCGAACCACAGGAGTTGGCCCCATGAGCTCCGATACGTCGTCACCACCAGCATGCACGGAGCAAACACCGCCATCGCCGCTTTCGTGGCGCGGCCGCTGAGCACCGTGAGGCCTGACCCGAACAGAAGGCCGAGCACACCGAACCACAAAGCGTTCGGCAACGGCGAACGGAGGAACCAGAGGATGCCGACGGGCTCGAACGACGACACAGAACGGTCGACGAGGCCACGAAAGGCCGGCAACCTGATAGCGGCATAGGCCGACGCGAAGAGCACGACGAGCCGCGCGAAGCCCGCGTCGTCCAGCCTCAGCGCGCGTCGCATTGCGCCGCGACCTCCATCGCGCCGAAGCGCTCGACTCCCCGGACCATCGCCACAACGTCGACCGTCTCCCACCCGACCTCGATCCAGACCAAGGGCGACCGAAGGGGGATGCGGTCGGCAACGGCTCGGCACAATTCCGTTGCCTGTCCCCGACGAATCGACCGGGCCACGGTGGACTGCGCGATCAGCGGGTCGTCCGTTGCGGCGGCGATTCGCATGGACAGCCGGCGAGGGGCGCCTGAGGAGTCGCGACCAATGACCGTCGCGAGTCGTGCGGTCGAGGCGCGGTCGTTTGCGTACATCGGCTGCGTCGAAAGCGGGAAGCTGTCGACGTCGCGCAACGCCGGGGAGATGAGCACGAGGACGAATGCCGCCAGGAGCAGACGTCGCCGCGCCGATAAGTGCATCACGTGCACTCGCATGGCGGTGAGGAAGTGATCCGCAGTCTCGCCGGCGTGGCCGACATGCCGTCGACCGCCATGGTCCACGTGTGGATCTCCACGCGTTCACCCTACTGCCCGGGGTTCGGTGATCCACACGGCGCCATTGCATGCCTTCTGTAGCGCGTGGCGCCGGATGGTGCGGGGACGTTCACCCGAAATCGGCCACCCGGTCATACCGACCGAATCAACGCTGAGCCTGTCGATGAGATCGTCGCCGGTTGCGCACGCCGTGATCTCGCCCGAGGTCAGCAGGGCAACGAACCGAGTCGACGCTCATGTTCAGCGTCCAAACCGCGACGGGAGCGACGCGTCGTGTCATGTTCGACTCTATCCCGGAGGTCCTCAAACCGGTCGGCCTACCCATAGTTTCAAGCGACTTTCCCAAAAGGGGAGCCGATCGGACGTGCGGCCAGTTTACGATTGGCGGGAGGTCGCGCTGATCCGGGCAAGTCGTGAATGCCGAGCACGTTGTTGCGCGGTTCCGAGCCTCATACGCCGACCGCAACGATCCCCACGAAACCGAATTGCATATCGTCGTTCGATCTTGCGCCGGGTCAGACCGCCACGATGTTTGCGGCGATTTGCAAGGATGCGACAAGGTGCTCGATATCGCCGGAATCTGAGGTCAAGACCGACACGCTGTCTCGGCGCGCTAAACCTGCGACCGCTAACGCAACCGAAGCGTCAACGATGTCCGTGGTCTTTGACTGACCACAAAGAAGGCCAGCAGCGCGTGCGATTGCGCCGTCGAGGGCGACTTCATCGCAGTGGCGCAACGCTCGAGTCAGAAGAACTTGTCGACGGCCATCGCGCCACGCCTGGGCAATCGCGCCAGCTGGAACCTGGATCACTTCACCGTCGTCGGAAGCGATGCGCAGCATTGCCCAAACGCCGCGACTATTGCGATCGAGCGCGATCAGTGCTCCGGCGTCGAGCACAAGGGAACTCACGACCGCAACGTTTTTCGCGCGCTAGCGAGTTCCGTTTCGGTGAACGACCCGTGGGCGGCTTCCCACTCGGCGATGACGTCGCGAAGCCCGCGACTGGACAGCTCCCGATGAGCCGCCTGAGCCATCCAGGCAGAAACGTTCAATGATTCAGCATTCGCTGCTTCGCGGACTGCGTCAGCAAGTTCAGATTCAAGCGAGACGGTGAGGCGCTCAACGGACATGGAACGATCTTACTTGTTCATACTCCAACGGATCAAGGTATCAGCCCGAAGCACCCGAAGACCGGGACCACGGGCCCTCGACTATGCCCAACGAATCTCGTATGCCCAACGAATCTCGACCTTCGGTGCATGGGAATGTTGCCTCGCTCGTCGTGCCCGTCGCTGCTCCCGAGGAACCAGCGAGCGTACGGAGGACGTCACAACGTTGTGCGGGTGACAGGAATCGTACCTGCACATCTTTCGACACCAGGACCCAAGACCCTCATTTGCCGCTTTTCTGGTGTTGTCATGTGGCGGAAAATGTTGTCTTAACTGGGGTTTCGCTCGCGGGAGTGTCGGCGGGCGATGCGAGTTTCGGTCTGTTTAGCGCAGTTCCGTTAGCAATCCGTTAGCAAGTTCGGGTCAAATGGCCGACAGAGGTGGAGACACTCGAAGGGTCATACGCCTCGGTTACTCCGTGCTGGGGCGATGGAGGAGACCCCGTCCCAAAGGGCGGCGACCGGGACTGCCCACACGCGCTCGCTGAGGCGTGCGGTGAGCGGGCCCGTGTGGAAAAGGACACCGCAGCGGAACCGATCGCCGAGGCGATCTCGGAGGAACGTCAGGCCGCGGGTGTCGTGTGGGTTGACAGTTCGGGCGGACTTCACTTCGAAAGCCACCACGCTGCCGTCGGGGCGTTCGATGAGGATGTCGACTTCGACCCCCGAGCGATCGCGGAATTGGGCGAACGTGAGCGCTTCGTCGATGGTGGTCGCCTGCCGTGTCAGTTCGGTGACCACGAACGATTCGAGAAACGCGCCGCCCATCGCAGTGGTGGCAAGGCGTTGTGCTGAGAGCGATAGGACACCCGCAGCGAGCCCAGTGTCGGTGACGTGGACCTTCGCTCGGTGCCCGGCCTTGGCGGAGACACCAACGGTCCAGCCCGGCAGCTCGGTCGTCAGGTACAGGCGTTCCAGCAGTCTTCGGTACGACGCCGTGGTTGGCTGTGAGATGTCGAGCGCTTGCGACAGTTCGGTGTTGATCGCCGTAGACGAGGTTCGTTGGGCGATGAGCCGGTAGAGCCGTGAAAGTGCACCGGAGTGGCGGATGTCGATGAGGTTGGGTAGGTCGCGATCGGTCACGGTTGCGAGGTAGCTTGCGAACCAGCGGGTTCGTTGCGTCGGCGTGGCGCGCCGGAGGGCTGCCGGATAGCCGCCTGCAGCCACCACCTCGAAGACGTCGCTCCGTTCGAGCGTCGTGCGGAAGTTGCGCGGTTCACCTTCGGTAAGTAGTTCCGCCAACCACCGATGCTTCGCACTGAGGAACTCGGCGGCGGCGAGCGGCATGAGCGAGAGTCGGTGTGCGCGACCGGTGAGTGTCTCGGTCCCAGGCGGCAGGAGGAACGAACTCACCGACCCGGCGAGCAGGAACCTCCCCGGTCCGCCTTGGCGATCGACGACGCGCTTCACGTAGGAGAGCACCTCTGGCGCGCGATGGAACTCGTCGATAGCGACAAGGCCTGGCGATGCCAGTGCGGAGCCGACATCCTCGCGAACGAGCCGAAGCACGCTGTCGTCGTCGAGGTCGAGTACGAGTGCGTCGCGCCGTTGGGCGATCGAGCGCAGCAGTGTGGATTTGCCGGATCCTCGCGGGCCTTCGAGCAGGATCGCCGGCTCCTCGTCGAGCAATCCGTCGATGTACGGATCGGCCCACCGTTCCACGTGCTCGATCGTCGGGATCACGCTTGCACGCTATCGCAAACCGATGAATCGTCCAACCACTACTTGGATCATCGTCCCAAGACTCCTTGCATGATCGTCCAAATTCTACTTACATGATCGTCCATGGCCTGGCTTGGCCGCCGACGTCTTCGAGTCGGACGAGGAACTCGACGCGTTTCTCGCACACCTGCGGGAGTCCTGGGCGTCTGGCCGATAGTGCGCCAGTGGTGAAGCCAGTGGGGGTCAGCGCCGGAAGGGTCGATGTCGTAGAGGCCCATGTCCTCGGCTTCGGTCACCATCTCCTGCAGGATCTTGCCAATGCGTTCGCGTTCGGTGCTGCGGAAAACCTCGACACTGCGGCTGTCGACGAGCGCGTGGTCGCTTGCGCACGATGCGGATCCGCGTTGTGGCGAGCTGGCCCCCCGTACTCAAGCGACCGGTTGAACTCGCCAGGCCCTGGGTGGACCTCTGCGTAGGATTTCATCATCCATTCCCGATCGGAGAGAGCGGTTGACGCGCACGCGCAGCGAGTACCGGACGTCTCCGATCCGGAACGCCGCTGCCGCGGTCCCGCTCTCGGTGATCCATCCCGACGAACAGCAACGAGACCCGCTTGCCTCACTGATGCTCGACGCTTACCGCGACACGATCGACGACGAAGGCGAGTCGCTCGAGGATGCGTTGAGCACCATCGATTACTACCTCGCATCGATCGTTCGCGCGCACTCCTACGTCATGCTCGACGGTTCCGATGTTGTGGCGTTCGCCTTTGTGGTCATCGTGAACGACGTCCACTACATCGACCCGGTCGTGGTGGCGTCCGCACGCAAGCGCCTCGGACTCGGAGACGCTCTGGTGCGACTGTGCATCGGATCGCTGGCCGACGCAGGGATCTCCGAAGTCGGAGCGACCATCACCGATGGCAACATCGCCTCCGAGCGACTGTTCATTGGACTGGGTTTCCACCGTTTGCGGCCGTGGACCTGAAGAGGCGACCCACCATCGCACGCCGCGTCCGTACCCGCGAACGCCACTCAGGTCCGAATCGCCGGGGAACGCAAGGAGGGTTCGATTGTTGGCCCCTGTTGCTTGCGCGGCGTGCGCCGATGAGGAGGCACCGCTATCGAATCGATGCAGGTAGCGCGGTCTGGTGCCTCAGGCCAGCGGATCGAGCAGCTCGGATGCGCTCGCCGCGAGCATCGGGAGGCGATCCGCGATCGTCGCCATTCGAGGGTCGGTGCTCTCGCCGCGCTTCCAGCGTCGGTGTAACTGTTGGATCACGACTCCTGTCTTCCAGAGCGCGAACGCCTCGAACCACGCGACGCCCGACACGTCGATCCCTGTCCGCCGCGCATAGTGTGCGGTGATCTCGGCCCTGGCCGGAAGCCCCATCGACAGCAAGCCCTCGTGACTGATCCGGCGTTCGCCCGGCGCGTCGGACGGGTCGGGCCAATAGTTGAGGAGCGTTCCCAGATCGACGAGGGGCTCGCCGACCGTGGTCATGTCCCAGTCGAAGATCGCCGCGACCCGATCGGGTTCGCCCGCACGGAATTGGCAGTTGTCGAGCTTCAGGTCGTTGTGCACGAGCGAGACCCTGGTCGGCGCGGGCACGGAGGCTGCGAGTCGCTCGGGGATCTCATCCATCTGCCGGGGGCCGTCATCGGGCCGGACCAGGCTCCAACGCGTCGACCAGCCTGCGACCTGGCGCGCGGCGAAGCCATCGGGCTTGCCCAGATCGCTCATCTCGGCCGCCGCGACATCGACCAGGTGAAGGTCGGCCATCGCGTCGACGAGAGCGAACGACGCTCTCCTCGCGACGTCGGCCAACCCGGCAAATGACGCGGGGAGCTCTCCGCGGATCACCTCACCGACCCTGCGTTCCATCACCACGAAGTCCGACCCGATGACTCCGTGATCGGTGCACAGCACGAACGCTCGAGGTGCACGGTCGAACACCCGCCACAGTCTCGACAGGACGCGGTACTCGCGTTTCATGTCGTGAGCCCCGGGAGCGACGACGCCGAACGGCGGGCGGCGCATCACTAGCTCACGATCGCCGAAGCGGAGCAGATAGGTCAGATTCGCCGAGCCGTTGGGGAACTGGAGCACGGCCATCCGGGAGTGATCGGTCGCAAGGTCCTCGATGGTGCGGCGGAGCTCGGCCTCGAGCGCCTCCCAGTCGAGTTCCTCTCCCGGGCGAACGTGCGCCAGCTCCGGAGGCGTCGCCTCGCTCATCCCAGCTCCCCGTCGAGCTCTTCTTGGAACTCGGGATCGGTCTCGAAGTCCCATGCCATGGTGGTCCCCTCAGGTCGTGGTCCAGCGAGTCCGTCCGAGTGTCACATGCCCGAGAGCGCCGAGCCAAAGGACGGTCAGCTGTGCCGGGCATCGAAGCCCCGCACCGCGGCGTTGATCGGGGCGAAGAAGACACGGGCACGTCGGTCTGCGAGGCTGAGGCCATGCGCTATCGACGACTGGGCCGCACCGCCCTCCAGGTCAGTGAGATGTGTCTCGGCACGATGAACTTCGGACCGCAGACGACCGAAGACGAATCGTTCGCGATCATGGACCGGGCGCTCGAGCTCGGGATCAACTTCTTCGACACTGCGAACCGCTACGGCGGCGACAAGGGTGCCGGCGCCACTGAGTCGATCATCGGCCGGTGGTTCGCCCAGGGCGGCGGGAGGCGGGACAAAATCGTCCTGGCCACAAAGCTCTTCGGAGCGATGTCTGCGTGGCCGAACGACGGCCGACTGTCGGCACGCCACATCCGGATGGCGTGTGAGGACAGCCTTCGGCGGATGCAGACCGACCACATCGATCTCTACCAGATGCATCACATCGACCGGACCGCGCCATGGGACGAGGTCTGGCAAGCGATGGACACGCTGATCCAGCAGGGCAAGATCACCTATGTCGGCAGCAGCAACTTCGCCGGTTGGCACATCGCTCGGGCGAACGAAGCCGCCGCCCGACGCAACACGCTCGGTCTCGTGAGCGAGCAGAGCCACTACAACCTCTTGGTGCGGACCGTCGAACTCGAGGTGCTTCCGGCATGTCGCGAGTACGGCGTCGGCGTGATCCCGTGGAGCCCGCTGTCGGGTGGGCTGCTTGGCGGCGTCCTCGGTGATTCCGACCGCAGCCGTCGCCAGTCGCCACAATCGTTGAAGCGGATCAACAAACTGCGTCCTCAGCTCGAGCAGTGGGAGCAGCTGTGTGCCGATCTCGGAGAGGAGCCGGCAGCGGTGGCCTTGGCGTGGCTCCTCGCCCAGGACGGCATCGCCTGCCCGATCATCGGCCCGCGCACCCTCGGCCAGCTCGACGGCGCCTCGCTGCGCTCCCTCGAAATCACCCTTGCCCCGGACACACTGGCCGCGATCGACGCCACGTTCCCCGGTCCTGGCGGCACTGCGCCCGAAGCGTACGCCTGGTAGCCCGACGGTGTGAGGAATCGGGCGGCGTGAGATTCCGAAGGTGCCGTCGGCTCGATATCGCCGGAGTCTGATGTCAAGACCGACACGCTGCCTCGGCGGGCTAGACCTGCGACCACGAACACCACCGCGGCGTCAACGAAGTCCGCGGTCTTTGACTCACCACAAAGGAGGCCAGCAGCGCGGACGATCGAGCCGTCGAGAGCGACCTCATCACAATGGCGCAAAGCTCTAGTCAGCAGAACTTTTCGACTGCCATCGCGCCACGCCTTGGGCGATCGCCCAAGGAACGACTGAGCGACGGAGGACGTCATAAGCTTGTGCGGGCGACAGGACTTGAACCTGCACGAGTTTCCCCACCAGGACCTAAAACCCTCATTTACCATTTTTCTGGTGTTGTCGGGTGACGGGAAATGGTGTCTTAGCTGGGGTTTCGTGGATCGGTGTGTCGGCGGGTGGTGGGGAGTTTCGGCCTGTTTTGCGCAGTTCCGTAGCAATCCGTTAGCAAATTCGGGGTCAATGGCCGGGGCTCGTTGTGCTCATCCGGGCGACCCGCCCGGTCATCCTTGTCGACGGTACGATCGTTGTCGACGACATGGCCTCCGATCCTGCTCCCGCCCCGCTGAGTTCAACTCGTCGGGTGACGATCGAGGAGCTTGCCGCGGCCCAGGCTGTGAAGCCGATGGAGTCGACCGACGAGTGGGCGGCCGACATCTTCGAGTCCGACGAGGAACTCGACGCGTTTCTCGCGCACCTGCGGGTGTGGCGGGCCTCAGGCCGATAGGGCCGCAGCGACGAAAGCTGCGTGCTCAGCGCCGGAAGGGAAGCGGCTCGATGTCGTAGAGGCCCATGTCCTCGGCTTCCGTCACCATCTCCTGCAGGATCCTGCCAACTTGTTCGCGCTCTGAGCTGCGGAACGTCTCGAGGCTGAGGCTGTCGACGAGATCGGCGTCGCGTGCGCATGACCTGATCTCGCGCGAGGTAAGCAGGCGACGAACCGACTCGACGCTCATGTTCAGCGTCCTCGCCGCCTGTTCGTGACTCAACATCCGCCCAGCTTCGCATCGGGCGCAGACCGGCGGCCATGTCATTCCTCTCCAGGAATAGTCCCAACGGACGATCCAAGAGATCCTGGGCCATCAGGAGGAACTCGCCGACAGGTTCGAGATCTTCGATCCGGACCGGGGCCAGGAGCGCCCGATCGAGGAGTATCTGGAGGCTGTCGATTGAGAATCAGCAGAGCGAATTCGACAGCGACGGCCATTTCTTCGAGTGACACCGTCCACCCTCGTGAGGGCCTGATTGATACTCGGTCGGCGTTGCGGTTCTCCTTGGAGCCGGGGCGAGGTCTTGTCCGCCCGGCAGGCCTCGTTGTGGGCGCTTGCCGCCGCCCACGGTGACAACTATGGTTGTCGCTGTGGAGATTCTCGTGAGTGCCCGCAAGCACGGAATCTCCGACGACGACATTCGCCACGCCTACGAAAACGCCGTCGCTTCCATCATGGTCCCCGACCAGCCGAACTTCGCCATGGTGATCGGCCCCGACCAGTCCGCACAACTCCTCGAAGTCGGCATTCTTTCCGACGACGATAACGACTACGTCATCCACGCAATGCCCGCGAGACCCAAATACCTAAAGGTGATCCGACCAAACCGAGGCGACCCATCATGACCAGTAGGCAGAACCCAAGAGAACTGACCAGCGCCGAGGCCGACGCGATCGTCGCCGCCTTCGATGACCACGCCGACGATGACTATTCGGTCGCCGACTCAACGACCCTTCGAGAGCTGCGTGCTGCCGCGGCAGCGCGCCGTGAGGCCGACGCCCGAATCGAGGCGGCGGCTCTGGCTGCACACCGAGCCGGCTTATCCTGGGGAACGATCGGTGTGCAGCTAGGCATGACCCGCCAAGGCGCCCGCCAACGCTTCGAGCGCCTCGTCAATCACTGACGCCTACCCAGCTTCAACTTGTTGGTCCGCCGTGCCCACACGCCGATCGGTAAGAACAGTATCCATTTCGATGCAAGCCTGTGCGGGTGACAGGAATCGAACCTGCACGTCTTTCGACACCAGGACCTAAAACCCTCATTTGCCGTTTTTCTGGTGTTGTCGGGTGACGGGAAATGTTGTCTGAGCTGGGGTTTCGCGAAACACCGTGTCGGCGGATGGTGGCGAGTTTCGGCCTGTTTTGAGCAGTTCCGTTAGCAATCCGTTAGCAAATTCGGGTCAATGACGGGCGCTCGGAGCGTGTCGCCATTGATCCCTTCCCGTGATCCTTGTCGCGGCGTACGATGGTGTCGACGACATGGCTCCTGAACCCGCCTCCGCCCCGCTGCGCTCCACTCGGCCGTTCACGATCGAGGAGTTCGCCGCGGCCCAGGGCGTGAAGCCAATGGAGTCGACGGAAGAGTGGGCTGCGGACATCTTCGAGTCGGACGAGGAGCTTGAGGCGTTCCTTGCCGACGTACGGGCCAGCCGGGACGCCAGTCCGGCCTGACCGTGGCGGACATCGTCGTCGATACCGACGTTGCTTCGAAGCTCATCAAGCGGCAGGAACCCGATTGGGTTCGGCGTGCCCTAGTTGGCAACCGCGTGTGGTTGACGTTCGTGACGGTCGGCGAGTTGTCGAAATGGGCCGAGGTTCGCAGTTGGGGTCCGCAGCTTCGGACCCGGGTTGATGGTTGGGTACTCGGGAAGGCCGTCGTGACGTGGAACGACGCCATCGCAGTGACGTGGGGTCGGCTCGCAGGCCGTGCGCACCTTCGTGGTCGGCCGCGGCCGCAGAACGCCACGTGGGTTGCTGCGTGCTGTATCGAGCTGGGGGTCGGCCTCGTTACCCTGAACCGGAAGGACTTCGTCGACTTCGCAGAGCATGAGGGCCTCGTGTTGCTCGGCGATAGGGAGCGTTGATGGGCACGCAGAAGTGGTCCGAGATCAGGACGCTCAGCAAGGCGACCGAGGCAGACCGTGCCGAGGCTCGGGCGGAGATGAAGGCGGAAC